>NZ_BAAGQZ010000007.1:0-37340 GCF_054783215.1 Rhodococcus aerolatus
GCCGCGCCGCCTCGGCGGCCGCGGCCCGCTCCGCCTCGGCCTCGAGCTCCTCGGGGTCGCGGCCGCGGCGGTCCTGGGTGGGGGTGGCGAGGTGACGGGCCCGCTCGGCCGCGACCCGGGTGGTGGCGGTGGTCCGCTCGGCCAGCGCGGAGAGCCGGTACCAGGCCTGCCCGGCGGCCTCCGTGGCCGGGGCCAGCTCGGCGGCGGCGGCCTCGGCGGCGGCCAGCTCGGCCTCCGCGGCCTCGAGCAGCTGCGCCACCCGGTCGACCTCGGCGCGGGCGGCGGCCTCCCGGGCCTGCTCGCGCTCCAGCTCGGTGCGCCGGGTGACCAGGTCGTCCGCGGCCAGCCGCAGCCGCGCGTCGCGCAGGTCGGCCTGCACCGTCTGCGCGCGGCGGGCCACCTCGGCCTGGCGGCCCAGCGGCTTGAGCTGGCGGCGCAGCTCGGTGGTGAGGTCGCCCAGCCGGGAGAGGTTGGCCGACATGCCCTCGAGCTTGCGCACCGCCTTCTCCTTGCGGCGGCGGTGCTTGAGCACCCCGGCGGCCTCCTCGATGAAGGCGCGGCGGTCCTCCGGCCGGGACTCCAGGATGGTGGCCAGGCGACCCTGCCCGACGACGACGTGCATCTCCCGGCCGATGCCGGTGTCGCTGAGCAGCTCCTGCACGTCCATGAGCCGGCAGCTCGACCCGTTGATCTCGTACTCGCCGGCCCCGTCGCGGAACACCCGCCGCGTGACCGAGACCTCGGAGTAGTCGATGGGCAGCGCACCGTCGGAGTTGTCGATGGTCAGGGTGACCTCGGCGCGGCCGAGCGGGGCGCGGCCGGCGGTGCCCGCGAAGATGACGTCGGCCATCGACCCGCCGCGCAGCGACTTGGCCCCCTGCTCCCCCATCACCCAGGTCAGCGCGTCGACGACGTTGGACTTGCCCGAGCCGTTCGGACCCACCACGCAGGTGATGCCCGGCTCGAAGCGCAGCGTCGTCGCCGACGCGAAGGACTTGAAGCCCTTCAGCGTGAGGCTCTTCAGGTGCACCCGAGCACGGTAGCGGGCGCGACCTGCCGCCCCGACCCCCTCGCCTCGACCCCCTCGCCCGACCCCCTCGCCGCGGGCGCTCAGCGCTCGACGAAGCCGGTGAGCCCGCCCCTGGGCTCGTCCCAGGACTCGACGACGGTGTCGACCCGGCCGGGGGCGTCCGGGCCGCGCAGCGCGGCGAGCAGCTGCTCGGCCGCCTCGCGCCCGCCCTCGGCCACGACGAGCACCCGGCCGTCGGCGTGGTTGGTGGCGCTGCCCACCAGCCCCAGCTCGAGGGCGCGCGAGCGCGTCCACCACCGGAAGCCCACGCCCTGCACCCGGCCGTGCACCCAGGCCGTCAGCCGCACCGTCACCCGACCATCCTGGCAGGGCGGCCCGGCGCGGCGGGGTGCATCCTGGGGTGGTGACGGAGCTGGCGGTGAACGCGTGCCGCTCGCGGTGCGCGTGGCGGCCGACCAAGGCCCAGGCAGGCGGCGAGCGGCTGTTCGCGTGCCGCGGGTGCGGGTCGCAGTGGGTGCCCAGCGAGCCGTGGACCCCGGCCGACGTCGACGGCCGCGTCCCGTCCGAGGTCCGCCGGGCCCGCCGCCGGCACCGCTGACCCCGCCGCCGGCACCGCTGGCCCCACCGCCGGCCCCGTGGCCGTCAGCCGGCCAGGTCGTCCAGCCTGCCGAGCAGCCGGGCGCGGCCCGCCTCGAGGTCGGTCGCCGCGCGCACCTGCAGCCGCAGCTCCAGCGGGGCCGGGGCACCCGCCGCGCGGACGGTCACGGCCAGGTCGCCCCGGTCGTCGACGTGGTCGCCGGGCACCAGCAGGGTCGCCGACCAGCCGTGCCGGGCCGGGGCCAGGACACCGGGCAGGCGCTGCTCCCCGAGCAGGACGTCGACCTCGCCGCCCGCGACGTCCGCCCCGGCGCCGCGCACCATCTCGACCTCGATGCGGGGGGTCAGCTCGCGCAGCTGGCCCAGCTCGACGTCGGACGGCTCGCCGGGGTACCAGATGCACAGCGCACGGTCCTGCTCGTTCTCGGCCAGCCAGCCGAAGGAGCGGGGCCAGGGGGCGGGGTCGGGCACCAGCACCACCGGCCACTGGCCGTCGGTCGTCCCGGTCTCCGCCGTGTCACGCTCCTCGGGGTCCGCGCCTCCGGTGGGGTCCATGGACGCACCGTAGACGGGGTGGTGCCGGGCTGCGCGTCAGCTCGTCGCCGGCCCCGCCCCGCCCCGCCCCCGGTCGGGTCCCGCTCAGCCGCCCGCCATGGCGCCGACCACCAGCAGGGGCTCGCGGCCCTGCGCCACGGGGGCGGGCAGCGGCGCGTCGGGCGGGTCGTGCGACAGGTCCTGCTCGCACGCGAAGAACCGCACGAAGGCCCGGCGGCGCCCGGTCGTGGTGTCGCGCAGGGTGCCTCGCAGCACCGGGAACCGCTCCTCGACCGCGTCGAGCACGCCGGCCACCGTCGCCGCGGCGACGGGCACGTCCACCTGGCGGCCGCACCGGGCCAGCGTGGCCAGGTGCGTGGGCAGCACCACCCGGACGGCGGCCGTCACAGCGTCTGCACCTCCACCGACAGCACGGCGGGCAGGTCGCGCACCACGGCCGACCAGGTGTCCCCGGAGTCGGCGGAGGCGTAGACCTGCCCGCCGGTGGTGCCGACGTAGAGCCCGCACTCCTCGAGGGTGTCCACGGCCATCGCGTCGCGCAGCACGTTGACGTAGCAGTGCTCCTGCGGCAGTCCCGCGGTGAGCGCCTCCCACTCCCCGCCCCCGGTGCGGCTGCGGTAGACCCGGAGCCGGCCGTCCGGCGGCACGTGCACCGAGTCGCTGGTGATGGGGACGACGTAGACGGTCTCCGGCTCGTGGGCGTGCACGGCGACGGGGAACCCGAAGTCGCTGGGCAGGTCCCCGCTCACCTCGCGCCACGAGTCGCCGCCGTCGTCGGAGCGCATCACGTCCCAGTGCTTCTGCATGAACAGCGTCCGGGGCCGGCTGGGGTGGGCGGCGAGGTGGTGCACGCAGTGGCCGACCTCGGCGGCCGGCGAGGGGATGCCGTCGGAGAGCAGGCCCGCGTTGGCGGGCGCCCAGGTCCGGCCCCCGTCGAGGGTGCGGAACACCCCGGCCGCGGAGATGGCGACGGTGATGCGCTGCTCGTCGACGGGGTCGAGCACGATGGTGTGCAGGCACATGCCGCCCGCACCGGGCTGCCACTGCGGCCCGGAGCCGTGCTCGCGCAGCCCGCGGACCTCCTCCCAGCTGTCCCCGGCGTCGGTGGAGCGGAACAGCGCCGCGTCCTCCACGCCGGCCCACACGGTGTCGACGTCGAACGGGGACGGCTCCAGGTGCCACACCCGGGTGAACTCCCACGGCTTCGGCGTGCCGTCGTACCACTGGTGGGTGCCCGGCACGCCGGCGTAGACGAAGTCGTGGCCCACCGGGTCCCAGGTGCGGCCGCCGTCGGACGAGCGCTGCACCTGCTGGCCGAACCACCCGCCGGACTGCGACGCCCAGACCCGGTCGGGGTCCAGCGGCGAGCCGGCGACGTGGTAGACCTCCCAGCCCGCGAAGAACGGGCCCGTCACGTCCCAGTCGCGCCTGCGCTCGTCGCTGGTCAGGACGAACGCGCCCTTGCGCGTGCCCACCAGCACCCTCACCCCGGCCATGGTCGCTCCCTGTCGTCGTCGGGTCGTCCCGTCCCCGGGGACCGACCGGCCGCGGGCGCCGGACTCATCGCCGGCGGCGGTCAGGCCCCGACGTAGTCGGCGAGGTGCCGGCCGGTCAGGGTGGTCCGCGCCGCGACGAGCTCGGCGGGGGTGCCCTCGAACACGACCGTGCCGCCGTCGTGGCCCGCCCCGGGCCCGAGGTCGACGATCCAGTCGGCGTGGGCCATCACGGCCTGGTGGTGCTCGATGACGACGACCGAGGTGCCGGAGTCGACGAGCCGGTCGAGCAGGCGGAGGAGGTTCTCGACGTCGGCCAGGTGCAGGCCGGTGGTCGGCTCGTCGAGGACGTAGACGTCGCCCTTCTCGCCCATCCGCGTGGCGAGCTTGAGCCGCTGCCGCTCGCCGCCGGACAGCGTGGTGAGCGGCTGGCCGAGCGCGAGGTAGCCCAGCCCGACGTCCGCGAGCCGCTCGAGGATCGTCACCGCCGCCGGGACCCTCGCCTCGCCGTCGCCGAACAGCGCGAGCGCGTCGACGACCGACATCTCGTGCACCTCGGCGATGTCCTTGCCGCCCAGGGTGTGCTCGAGGACCTCGGCCTTGAAGCGGCGGCCCTCGCACTCCTCGCACGGTGTCTCGACCGTCGCCATCGGACCGAGCTCGGTGACGATCACACCGGCGCCGCTGCAGGTGGGGCAGGCCCCCTCGGAGTTGGCGCTGAACAGGGCGGGCTTGACGCCGTTGGCCTTGGCGAAGGCCTTGCGGACCGGCTCGAGGAGCCCGGTGTAGGTCGCCGGGTTGCTGCGCCGCGAGCCCCCGATCGCGCCCTGGTCGACCACGACCACCCCGTCGCGGCCCGCGAGCGCGCCGTGGACCAGCGAGCTCTTGCCCGACCCGGCGACGCCCGTGACGACCGTCAGCACGCCGAGCGGCACGTCGACGTCGACGTCCTTGAGGTTGTGCGCGCCGGCGCCCCGGACCTCGAGCCGTCCGGTCGCCTCGCGCACCACGTCCTTGAGCCGGGCCCGGTCGTCGAGGTGCCTGCCGGTGGTGGTGCCGCTGGTCCGCAGCCCCTCGACGTCGCCGGTGAAGCAGATCGTCCCGCCCGCCGACCCGGCGCCGGGGCCGAGGTCGACGACGTGGTCCGCGATCGCGATCGTCGCGGGCTCGTGCTCGACGACGAGCACGGTGTTGCCCTGGTCGCGCAGCTGGCGCAGCAGGTCGTTCATCCGCTCGACGTCGTGCGGGTGCAGGCCGGTCGTGGGCTCGTCGAAGACGTAGGTGACGTCGGTGAGCGACGACCCGAGGTGGCGGATCATCTTGGTGCGCTGCGCCTCTCCCCCGGACAGCGTGCCCGCGGGGCGGTCGAGCGAGAGGTAGCCCAGACCGATCTCGGAGAACGCGTCGAGCAGGTGCTGCAGCCCCGCGAGCAGGGGCGCGACGGACGGCTCGTCCAGCTCGCGCACCCACTCGGCGAGGTCGGTGATCTGCAGCGCGCACAGGTCGGCGATGGACCGGCCCCGGATCGTCGAGCTCCGGGCCGCCGGGGTGAGCCGCGTGCCCCCGCACTCGGGGCAGACCCCGAAGGTGACGGCGCGCTCGACGAAGCGCCGCACGTGCGGCTGCATCGCCTCGGGGTCCTTGGACAGCATCGACCTCGAGATCTTGGGGATGATGCCCTCGAAGGTGAGGTTGACGCCCTCGACCTTGATCTTGGTCGGCTCGGACCACAGCATCGTCTCGAGCTGCGTCGTCGTGAACGACCGGATCGGCTCCTCCATCGGCAGCCCCATGCCCTCGAACAGCCGGCCGTACCACCCGTCCATGGAGTAGCCGGGGACGGTGAGGGCACCGTCGCGCAGCGACTTCTCCTCGTCGTAGAGCGCGGTGAGGTCGACGTCGCTGACCGCGCCCGTGCCCTCGCAGCGCGGGCACATCCCCCCGAGGTAGACCTCCTTGCGGGCGACGCGGCGCTCGGTGCGCCCGCCCCTCTCGGTGGTCATCACCCCGCTCGCCGTGCGGGTCGGGACGTTGAACGAGTACGCCGTCGGCGGGCCGACGTAGGGGTCGCCGAGGCGGCTGTAGAGGATCCGCAGCATCGCGTTCGCGTCGGTCGCGGTGCCGACGGTCGAGCGGGGGTTGGCGCCCATCCGCTCCTGGTCGACGATGATCGCCGTGGTCAGGCCCTCGAGGCGGTCGACGTCCGGGCGGGCGAGCGACGGCAGGAAACCCTGCACGAAGGCGCTGTAGGTCTCGTTGACGATGCGCTGCGACTCGGCGGCGATCGTGGCGAAGACCAGCGAGCTCTTGCCCGAGCCCGAGACGCCGGTGAAGACGGTCAGCCGTCGCTTCGGCAGGTCGACGGAGACGTCGTCGAGGTTGTTGACCCGGGCGCCGTGGACCCGGATCAGGTCGTGCCCGTCCGCGGGGTGCGGTGCTCGCGTGCTCATCGTGGCCTCCTCGCCTCGCGGGGGCTGCGGCCCCGTCCCATCCTGGTGCCCGACCCGTCCCCCTGGCTACGGCTCCCGCCGCGGTGGCGGCGCGGCTAGCGTCGGGCCATGGCTGTGGACCGGACCCCGCTGACCCCCGAGCAGGTGCTCACCGCGCTGGCGGACCTGCCCGACTGGCGGCCCCTGCCCGGGGCGCTGCGCGCGGCCTTCCGCTGCCCCTCGGCCCGGGCGGCGCTGGACCTGGTGGCCGCGATCGGTGACGCCGCGGAGGAGCTCGACCACCACCCGGACGTCGACTGGCGCTTCGACACCGTCTTCGTCGCCACGACGACGCACAGCGCCGGCGGCCGGATCAGCCCCGCCGACCTCGACCTCGCACGGCGGGTCTCCGCGCTCGCCGCCGACGCGACCCCGGTGCCGGAGCGGCTGCGCACGGTGGAGATCGCCGTCGACACGCAGGACGCCGCCGCGATCCGTCCCGTGTGGGCGGCGGCGCTGGGCTACACCGAGACGGCGTCCGGCTCGCTGGTCGACCCCGACGGCCGCGGCCCGGCGGTGTGGTTCCAGGAGACGGCCACGCCCGCGGCGAGCCGGCTGCACGTCGACGTGCGGTGGGACAGCAGCCGGGCCGGGGAGGTCGTCGCCGCGGCCGGGGCGGGTGCGGCCTCGGTCGAGGCGCCGGTGCCCTCGTTCACGGTCATCACCGACACCCAAGGCAACCGGGTGTGCGTGTGCACCCCCGACGGCCGCGAGGACCCCACCGCCCCCTGACCCGTCGTTCTCCCCGCATCCCGCGGGCTGGATGCAGTCGGGGGCGGCCCCAGGCTGCATCGAGCCCGCTCGACGCGGGTGGTGGCGGGTGGTGGCGGCCTCAGACCTGGAAGCGGTAGCCCATGCCCGCCTCGGTCAGCAGGTGGCGCGGCCGTGACGGGTCCGGCTCCAGCTTGCGCCGCAGCTGGGCGAGGTACACCCGCAGGTAGTGGGTCTCGGTGGCGTAGGCGGGTCCCCACACCTCCTGCAGCAGCTCGCGCTGGCCGACGAGCTTGCCGCGGTGGCGGACCAGCACCTCGAGCATCCCCCACTCGGTCGGGGTCAGGTGCACCTCGGCGCCGTCGCGGACCACCGTGGTGCGGGCGAGGTCCACGGTGAACGACGCCGTCTCGACCACGGGCGCCTCCTCCCCCGCCGAGGCCGCGCCGCGACGCAGCGCCGCCCGGAGCCGGGCCAGCAGCTCGTCCATGCCGAACGGCTTGGTCACGTAGTCGTCCGCCCCCGCGTCGAGCGCCTCGACCTTGTCCGCGGAGTCGGACCGGGCGCTGAGCACGATCACCGGCACGCTGGACCAGCCCCGGATGCCGGCGAGCACCTCGGTGCCGTCCATGTCGGGCAGGCCCAGGTCGAGCACCACCACCTCGGGGGCGCGCTCCGCCGCGGCCCGCAGCGCCCCCGCGCCGTCGGTGGCGGTGGTGACCTCGAACCCGCGGGCGGACAGGTTGATCCGCAACGCGCGCAGCACGTTCGGCTCGTCGTCGACGACGAGCACGCGGGTCACGCCGGCACCCCGTCCCGGGTCGGCGCCGTCGGGACGGCCGGCCGCGACGCCGCGGGCAGCTCGACGACCACCGTGAGCCCGCCGCCGGGGGTGTCCTCGGCCACCACGGTGCCGCCCATCGCCTCGGTGAAGCCGCGCACCACGGCCAGGCCCAGGCCCACCCCGGTCCCGGAGCGGTCCCCCGCCCGCTGGAACGGCTCGAAGAGCTCGTCCACCGCCCCGCGCGGCACCCCGGGCCCGCGGTCGGCGACGCGGATGCTCACCCGCCCGCCCTGCTCGGCCGCGGAGACGCGCACCTCGCCGGGCCCGGCGTGCTGCAGCGCGTTGAGCAGCACGTTGGCCAGCACCCGTTCGAGCAGGCCGGGGTCGGCCAGCACGGTGGGCAGCGGGGCGTCGGGCGCCGGGGCGTCGACCACCACCCGGTCGTGGTGGGGCAGGCCGACCAGCGCGCGGTGCACCACCTCGTCGCAGGACACGGGCCGCGCCTGCGGCCGCACCGCGCCGGCGGCGAGCCGGGAGGAGTCGAGCAGGTTGGTCACCAGCGCGCTGAGCTGGTCGGTGGACTCCTCCACCCCGGCGAGCAGCTCCGCGGTGTCGGCCGGGGAGAACTCGACGTCGGCGCTGCGCAGGCTGGACACCCCGGCCTTGACCGCGGCCAGCGGGGTGCGCAGGTCGTGGCTGACGGCGGAGAGCAGCGAGCGGCGCAGGTCGTCGCCCTCGGCCACCGCCTCGGCCCGCGCCGCCTCCGCGGTCAGCTCCTCCTGGCGCAGCAGCGCCACGGCCTGGTGGGTCACGGCGCGCAGCACGCGGCGGTCCCGCGCCGTGAGCCCGGGCCCGGCCAGGGCCAGCGCGAACTCCCCGTCGAGCACCTCGCAGGTGGTGTCGGCGTCGGCCAGCTGCTCCGGCGCGTCGTCGCCGAGACCGATGGCCAGGCCCAGCCCGCCGTCGCGGCCGCGGCGCAGCAGGCTGGCCGCGCGCTGGCCGTAGGTCTCGCGCACCCGCTCCAGCAGGGCGGGCAGGTCCGCACCCCGCAGCACGTGGGAGGCGAAGAGCGTCAACAGCTCCGCCTCCCGGGCGGCCTCCCGGGCGTCGCGGGCCCGCCGGGTGGCGGTGTCGACCAGCAGCGCCACGGCCACGGCCACCACCATGAGCACCACGAGGGTGACGAGGTTGTCCACGTTGGACACCTGCAGGCTGTAGCGGGGCTCGGTGAAGAAGAAGTTCAGCATCGCCCCGGACACCAGGGCGGCCAGCACGGACGGGCCGACCCCGCCGAGCAGGGCCACCCCGAGCACGACGAGGAAGTACAGGACGCCCTGTGCGCCGAGGTCGAGCACCGAGCCGAGCAGGGCCAGCACGCCGCTGGCCGCGGCCGGGGCGGCCAGCGCCGCCACCCAGCTGAGCACCCGGCGGCGCCCGGGCGGCAGCGGGGCGCGGCGGGCCCGGGCGCTCGACTCGGCGTGGGTGACCATGTGGACGTCGATGGCCCCGGAGCCGCGCACCACCGCCGCGCCGATGCCCTCGTCGAGCACCCGCGCCCAGCGGGAGCGCCGTGAGGTGCCCAGCACGAGCTGGGTGGCGTTGACCCCGCGGGCGAACTCCAGCAGCGCGGTGGGCACGTCGTCCCCGACCACGCTGTGCACGGCCGCGCCCACGGCGTCGGCGACCCGGCGCACCCGGCCCATCCCGGCGGGGGAGGCGCCCAGCGCGCCGTCGCCGCGCACCACGTGGACCACCAGCAGCTCGCCGCCGACCCGGCTGGCGATGCGGGCGGCCCGGCGCACCAGCGTCTCCGACTCGGGCCCGCCGGTGACGGAGACGACGACGCGCTCGCGGGCCTCCCAGGTGGCGGTGATGGCGTTGTCGGCGCGGTAGCGGGCCAGCGCGGCGTCGACCTGGTCGGCCACCCAGAGCAGGGCCAGCTCGCGCAGCGCGGTGAGGTTGCCGGGCCGGAAGTAGTTGGCCAGCGCGGCGTCGACCTTCTCCGGGGCGTAGACGTTGCCGTGGGAGAGCCTGCGGCGCAGCGCCTCCGGGGTGATGTCGACCAGCTCGACCTGCTCGGCTCGGCGGACCACCGCGTCGGGCACCGTCTCGCGCTGCACCACCCCGGTGATCTGGGTGACGACGTCGTTGAGGCTCTCCAGGTGCTGCACGTTCACCGTGGAGATCACGTCGATCCCGGCGGCGAGGATCTCCGCCACGTCCTGCCAGCGCTTCTCGTGCCGCGCCCCGGGGGCGTTGGTGTGGGCCAGCTCGTCGACGAGGACCACGTCGGGGGCGCGGGCGAGCACCGCGTCCACGTCGAGCTCGGCGAGCTCGGTGCCGCGGTGGTGCACCACGGCGCGGGGCAGCACCTCCAGGCCCTCGAGCAGGGTGGCGGTGTGCTCGCGGCCGTGGGTCTCCACGAGGCCCACCACCACGTCGCGCCCGCGCCCGGCCCGGCGGTGGGCCTCCGCCAGCATGGCGAAGGTCTTGCCCACCCCCGGGGCCGCGCCCAGGTGGATGCGCAGCTCCCCGCGCCGTCCCGCTCCGCTCACGCCCCCATCATCCCCTCCCCCGCCCTCACCCGGCGGGGGTGGCGCACGCGGGCGCGGTGAGGCCGAGCGCGGTGTTCAGCGCGGGCACGTCGACCCGCTCGGCCCCGAGGAAGCCGAGCTGGCGGCCCTGCGTGTGCGCGGCGACGAGCGCTGCGACGTCGGCCGGGCTGCGGCCGGTCACCCGGGCGACCCGGGCCACCTGCAGCGCCGCGTAGGCCGGGCTGATCTGCGGGTCCAGCCCGGAGCCGGAGGCGGTGACGGCGTCGGGTGGCACGGCGCCGGGGTCGACGTCCTCGCGGGCGGCGACGGCGGCGCGCCGCGCGGTCACCTGCTCAGCCAAGGTCTCGCTGCCCGGGCCGAGGTTGCTGGCTGCGCTCGCCGAGGGGTTGCCCGGGGCCAGCGCCGGGTACGCAGCGGTCGGGTCGGTCCCGTAGCGGGTGTGGAAGAACGGGTCCGGGTCCCCGGGGGCCACCTGCGGGTCGACCCCGAGCAGGGCGCTGCCGACGACGCAGCCGGAGGCGTCGACGAGCGGGGAGCCCTCGGCGGAGGAGGTGCTGATCCGGCTGACCCCCCACACGGCCAGCGGGTAGGCCCCGCCGAGCAGGACGGTGAGGACGAGCAGCAGGCGCAGGCCGGTCGCGGTCTGGCGGAGCAGCGTGGTGGTGGTGCGCATGGTGGTCAGCCGATCCCGGGGACGTGGCGGACGAGCAGGTCGATGAGGTAGATGCCGAGGAAGGGCACGGCGACGCCACCCACCCCGTAGAGCAGCAGGTTGCGCTGCAGCAGGCGGCTGGCCGTGGTGGGCCGGTAGCGGACGCCGCGCAGGGCCAGCGGGATGAGCCCGACGATGACCACCGCGTTGAAGATCACCGCGGAGAGGATGGCCGAGCGCGGGCTGTGCAGGTGCATGACGTTCAGCGCCCCCAGGGCGGGGTAGATGCCGCTGAACAGCGCGGGCAGGATCGCGAAGTACTTGGCCAGGTCGTTGGCCAGGGAGAACGTGGTCAGCGCCCCGCGGGTGATGAGCAGCTGCTTGCCGATGCGGACGACCTCGATGAGCTTGGTGGGGTCGGAGTCGAGGTCGACCATGTTGCCGGCCTCCTTCGCGGCCGAGGTGCCCGTGCCCATGGCCACGCCCACGTCGGCCTGGGCCAGGGCGGGGGCGTCGTTGGTGCCGTCCCCGGTCATGGCGACGAGCCGGCCGCCCTCCTGCTCCGTGCGGATCAGGGCGAGCTTGTCCTCGGGCGTCGCCTCGGCCAGCACCTCGTCCATCCCGGCCTGTGCGCCGATGGCGGCGGCGGTGCGCGGGTTGTCCCCGGTGACCATGACGGTGCGGATGCCCATCTCGCGCAGCTCGGCGAAGCGCTCGGCGATGCCGGGCTTGACCACGTCGGACAGCGCGATCACGCCCAGCACCCGGGCGCCGGTGCCTGCGGCGGCCTCGGCGACGACGAGCGGGGTGCCGCCGGCGTCGGAGATCGCCCCCACGACGCCGCCGACCTCGTCGCCGGGCCGCCCGCCGTGCTCGGCGACCCAGGCGACGACCGACCCCGCGGCGCCCTTGCGGACCTGCGTGCCGTCGAGGTCGAGCCCGCTCATCCGGGTCTGCGCGGTGAAGACCACCAGCTCGGCGCGCCGCTCGTCGGGCGAGGCCTCGGCGGGCAGGCCGTGCTCGGCGGCGCAGAGCTCGACGACGCTGCGGCCCTCGGGGGTCTCGTCGGCCAGGCTGGACAGGCGCGCGGCCCGGGCCAGCTCGTCGAGGCCCACCCCACCGACGGGCACCAACGAGGTGGCGCGCCGGTTGCCGAAGGTGATGGTGCCGGTCTTGTCCATGAGCAGCGTGTCGATGTCCCCGGCGGCCTCGACGGCGCGGCCGGAGGTGGCGAGCACGTTGCGCTGCACCAGGCGGTCCATGCCGGCGATCCCGATGGCGGAGAGCAGCGCGCCGATGGTGGTGGGGATCAGGCACACCAGCAGCGCGATGAGCCCGACCGGGTCCTGGGCCTGCCCGCCGTAGGCCGCCATGGGCCCGATCGCGACGACGGCGAGCAGGAAGATGATGGTCAGCGAGGCGAGCAGGATGTTCAGCGCGATCTCGTTGGGGGTCTTCTGCCGCGAGGCGCCCTCGACCAGCGCGATCATCCGGTCCACGAAGGACTGCCCGGGCTCGGAGACGATCCGCACGACGATGCGGTCGGAGAGCACGGTGGTGCCGCCGGTGACGGCGCAGCGGTCGCCGCCGGACTCCCGCACCACCGGGGCGGACTCGCCGGTGATGGCCGACTCGTCGACGGTGGCGATGCCCTCGACGACGTCGCCGTCCCCGGGCACCACCTCGCCGGCCTCGACCACGACGCGGTCGCCGGGGCGCAGCTCGGTGCCGGGGACCTCGGTCTCGGTGCCGTCGGCGCCGAGGCGGCGGGCCGGGGTGTCGCGCTGGGCGGCCCGCAGCGTGGCCGCCTGGGCCTTGCCTCGGCCCTCCGCCACGGACTCGGCGAGGTTGGCGAAGAGCACGGTGAACCACAGCCAGGCGGCGATGAGCCAGGCGAACACCGACGGGTCGGCCACGGCGGAGACCGTGGTGAGCACCGACCCGACGAGGACGACGAACATGACGGGGTTGCGCGCCTGGTGGCGCGGGTCGAGCTTGCGCAGCGCGTCGGGCAGCGAGGTGAGCAGCTGGCGGGGGTCGAACGCCCCGGCGCCGGTCGCGGCCCCCGCTGCGGGACCCGCGGTGGGCCCGGCGTCGGGTCCGGCCGCGGCAGGGGTGGTGACGGTCATGACAGGGCCTCCGCGACGGGTCCCAGCGCGAGCGCCGGGAAGAAGGTGAGGGCGGCGACGAGGACGACGACGCCGACGAGCAGCCCGGTGAACAGCGGGCCGCGGGTGGGCAGCGTCCCCGCGGTGGCGGGCGCCGGGCGCTGGGCCGCGAGCGACCCGGCCAGGGCGAGCACGAGCACGAGCGGCAGCACGCGACCCAGCAGCATCGCGACGGCCAGCGAGGTCTGGAAGAAGTCGCTGGTGACGGTGAGCCCGCCGAAGGCGCTGCCGTTGTTGTTCGCCGCCGACGCGTAGGCGTAGAGCACCTCGGAGAACCCGTGGATCGAGCCGACCGAGCCCGGGTCGCCGCTGTTGCCCTGGAACCCGGTGGTGCTGGGCAGGGCGATGGCCACGCCGGCCCCGACCAGCACCAGCGCGGGCATGACGAGCACGGACAGCGCGGCGAGGGTGATCTCGCGGCGGCGGATCTTCTTGCCCAGGTACTCCGGGGTCCGCCCGACCAGCAGGCCGCCGACGAACACCGCGATGATCGCGAGCACGAGGATGCCGTACAGGCCGGTGCCGACGCCGCCGGGCGCGATCTCCCCGAGCAGCATGTTCAGCAGCAGCGCGCCCCCGCCGGCCGCGGTGAAGCTGTCGTGCGCGGAGTTGACCGCGCCCGTGGACGTCCCGGTGGTGCTGACCGCGAACAGGGTCGAGCCCGGGATGCCGAAGCGGACCTCCTTGCCCTCGGTCATGGCCCCGACCGCGGCGGCGGCGACCCCGCGCGGGCGGCTCTCGGCCCACGTCGTGAGGGCGAGCAGCACCCCCCAGAGCGTCCCCATGACGGCGAGCAGGGTCAGGCCCTGGCGGCGGTCGCCGACCATGGTGCCGAAGGTCCGGGTCAGCGCGACCGGGACCAGCAGCAGCGCGACGACCTCGACGAGGTTCGACAGCGGCGTCGGGTTCTCGAAGGGGTGCGCGGAGTTCGCGCCGAACACCCCGCCGCCGTTGGTGCCCAGCTCCTTGATGGCCTCCTGCGAGGCGACGGGGGCCAGCGGGTTGCTCGCGGCGCTGCCGTCGAGCCCGGTGCTGGCGAAGCCGCTGTGGAAGGACTGCACCACGCCCTGGGTGAGCAGGACCAGGGCCACGAGGAACGCCAGCGGGAGCAGCACGCGCACGGTGCCGCGCACCAGGTCGCACCACAGGTTGCCCACCCGGCCCGGGCCCGACCGGCCGCTGCCGTGCCGCACGAGCCCCCGGACCAGGGCCACGGCGACGGCGAGGCCGACGGCGGCGGAGACGAAGTTCTGCACGGCCAGCCCGGCGGTCTGGGTGAGGATGCCCATGGTCTGCTCGCCGGAGTAGCTCTGCCAGTTGGTGTTCGTGACGAACGAGACCGCGGTGTTGAACGCGACCGCGGGGCTGACGCCCGGCATGCCCCCGCTCAGCGGGAGCAGGCCCTGCACCCGCTGCAGCAGGTAGAGCAGGCCGAGCCCGGCGAAGGTCACGCCCAGCACGCCGGCGGCGTAGGCGCCCCACGTCTGGTCGACGTCGGGGTCGACGCGGACCACGCGGTAGACCGCGCGCTCCAGGCGGCCGTGGCGGGTGCTGGTGAACACCCGGGCCACGTGGTCGCCGACGGGGACGTACAGCGCGCCGAGCACGACGACGACCGCGGCGACCTGGAGGGTGGCGGCGAGCCAGGGGCTCATCAGAACCGCTCCGGGTCGAGCAGCGCGACCAGCAGGTAGACGACGAGCGCCGCGCTGACGACGAGCAGGCCGATCGTGGTGACCACCCCGCTCACCGGTCCGTCAGCGCCCACAGGGTGGCCCCGCACAGCGCGGCGCCCCCCAGCAGGACCAGCACGTAGGCCAGGTCGGCCATGTCGACCCCCACTTCTCCTCGGGTGCGTGCCGGCGGGTGCGCCGGCGCGGCAGGAGGAGTCGACACCCGACGGGGCGGGGGGACGGGCGTGCTGACGGGGTCCTGACGCCGCGGGGGCCCGCGTTGACGCGGTCTTGACGCCCACCGGGGCGGCGGGGTCAGGTGCGGGGGCCGGCCGCGGCGGGCGCGGGGTCAGGTCCGGCGGACGCGCGGGGGCTTCTGGCAGACCGGGCAGAACGCCGAGCTGCGGTTGGTGAAGACCTCCTTGACGATCGGCGTGCCGCACCGCGGGCACGGCCGGCCCGCCTGCCCGTAGGCGGCCAGCCGCCGGTCGAAGTAGCCGGAGGCACCGTTGACGTTGACGTAGAGCGCGTCGAAGCTGGTGCCGCCCTGGGCCAGCGCCTCCATCATCACCTCGGCGGCCGTGGCCAGCACGCGGCGTCCCTCGGCGGGGGTGACGCGGTGGGTGGGCCGGCGGCCGTGCAGCTGGGCGCGCCACAGCGCCTCGTCGGCGTAGATGTTGCCGATGCCGGAGACCAGCGTCTGGTCGAGCAGGGCCCGCTTGAGCTCGGTGCGGCGCCGGCGCAGGGCCCGAACCGTGGCGTGGACGTCGAAGCGGTCGTCGAGCGGGTCGCGGGCGATGTGGGCCACGGCTGCGGGCAGGGTGGTGCCGTCGACCTCGACGAGCGGCTCGAGGGCCCAGCCGCCGAAGGTCCGCTGGTCGACGAACCGCAGCTCGGTGCCCGGCTCGTGGCCGGGCTCGTCGGCCAGGGCGAGGCGGATGCGCAGGTGGGTCTCGTCGGGGGCGCCGACGGGCTGCACGCGCATCTGCCCGCTCATCCCCAGGTGCACGACCAGCGCGGTCCGGTCGACGGACTCGCCGGCGAGGTCGAGCCACAGGAACTTGCCGCGGCGCCGCGCGGCGGTCACCCGGGCGCCGGTCAGGCGCCCGGCGAGGTCGTCCCCACCGGCCGCGTGGCGGCGCACCGCGCGGGGGTGGCGGACCTCGACCCCGGCCACGGCACGGCCGACGAGGTGCTCGTCGAGGCCGAGGCGCACCACCTCGACCTCGGGCAGCTCAGGCACGGGGCACGGCGGGGTCAGGCACCGTCGGGGTCGTCCTCCGCGGCGTCGAGGATGTCGGCGCCGGCGGGGGTGTCGGCCGGGGAGTCCGACAGGGCCTGCCACGCCGTCGCGGCCGCCTTCTGCTCGGCGACCTTCTTCGACCGGCCGGTGCCCTCGCCGCGGACCTCGCCGTCCACCGAGACCCGCGCGGTGAACTCCTTCTCGTGGTCCGGGCCGACGGAGCTGACCTCGTAGGAGGGCACGCCCAGCTCCAGGCGTGCGGTCAGCTCCTGCAGGCTCGTCTTCCAGTCCAGGCCCGCGCCCAGCTGCGGGGCGGCGGCGAGGAGGTCGGCGAAGAGCCGCTCGACCACCTCGCGGGCGGTCTCGATGCCGTGCTCGAGGTGCACGGCGCCGATGAGGGCCTCGACGGCGTCGCCCACGATGGAGGACTTGGCGCTGCCGCCGGTGAGCTGCTCGCCCCGGCCCAGCAGCATGCAGCCGCCCAGGCCGCCGTCGCCGAGACCGCCGGCGACGCCGGCCAGGGCCCGGCTGTTCACCACCGAGGACCGCAGCTTGGCCAGCGTGCCCTCGGCGAGGTCGGGGTGGTCGCGGTAGAGCCGCTCGGTGACCACGACCTGCAGCACGGAGTCGCCCAGGAACTCCAGGCGCTCGTTGGTGGGCAGGCCGCCGTGCTCGTAGGCGTACGAGCGGTGGGTGAGCGCCAGCGTGAGCAGGTCGTCGTCGAGGTCGACGCCCAGCGAGGCCAGCAGGGCGGCCCGCGGACCCGCCTGCCCGTTCGTGCTCACCCGGGACGTCAGACCGCGGTGACCTGGCGGTTGTTGTAGGTGCCGCAGGACGGGCACGCCACGTGCGGCAGCTTGGGCTCGCCGCAGGCCCGGTTGGGGCAGGTGACGAGGGTGGGGGCAGTGGTCTTCCACTGGCTGCGGCGCGACCGGGTGTTGGACCGGGACATCTTGCGCTTCGGGACGGCCACGACTAGCTCTCCTCGAGATCAGGGGGTGTTGCACGGTCGGTCGAGCGGGTCTCCGCAGCACCTGCGGCGACCCGGTCGGGGGCGGCGTCCGGGCTCACGAAGGACGCGAGGGCCGCCCACCTCGGGTCCAGTGTCTCATGACGGTGGTCCGGACCCACAACCGCCAGCTTCTCGCCGCACTCGGCGCACAGCCCGGGGCAGTCCTCGCGGCACACCGGCTGCAGCGGCAGGCCCAGGCCGACCGCGTCGACCACCACCGGCTCGAGGTCGACGAGGTCGTCGACGATGCGGTGCACCTCGTCGGGGTCCGTGCTCTCGTCGGTGGCGCTGTCGGGGTAGGCGAACAGCTCGGTGACGTCGACGGTCACCTCGGCCTCGAGCGGGTCCAGGCAGCGCGAGCACTCCCCCACCGCGTCGGCGGTGACGGTGCCGGAGACCAGCACGCCCTCCACCACGGACTCCAGGCGCAGGTCGAGGTCGAGGTCGGCGCCCTGCTCGATGGCGACGAGGTCGAGGCCGATCCGGCTGGGTGCGCTGACGGTGGAGCGCAGCACCTGCATGGACCCGGGCCTGCGGCCGAGGGAGCGGATGTCGATGACCAGGGGCGAGGACGCGTCGGGACGCGGGGCCGAGCAGGGTACGGGCACGGCGGGGCTCCTCTCGGTGTGAGGTCGCGGCTGTCGGGTCGCGGTGGCGACCGGTGGTGCCGGCCGGTGCCGCTGCGAGCGGGTGGTGCGACCCGGGTCGGGCAACCAGCCCAGGGTACGCGCGTCCGCGGCCCCGACGGACCGGCTCGGGCGCTACCGGTAGTCGACGGCCCCGGCGCGGAGCTGCTGGCGGCCGCGGGTGACGGTGCGCAGCGTGCCGGTGAGCTGCTCCTCGAACTCGGCGAACTTGGAGTCGACGTAGACGTCGCACTCCCCGCGCAGCCGGTCGGACTCGGCGTGGGCGGCGTCGACGATGCGGGCGGACTCGACGTGCGCGGCCTGCACCACCTCGGTCTGCGAGACCAGCCGCTCCTGCTCCGCCTCGCCGTCGGCGACGGAGCGGTCGTAGGACGCGCGGCCCGCGGCGACGAGGCGGTCGGCCTCGTCGCGGGCCCGGTCGGTGAGCTGCTCGTACTCCCGCTGCCCGCCCTCGACGGTGCGGCGGGCCTCCTCACGCGCGTCGGCGACCATCTGCTCCGCGCGCTCGCGGGCCTCGGCGACGATGCGGTCGGCGTCGTCCCGCGCCCCGGTGACCGTCTCCTCGGCCTCGCGGTTGGCGCCGGTGACGGTGGCCTCGGCCTGCGCCCGGGACTCGGAGATCATCTGGTCGCGGTGGTCGAGGACGTCCTGCGCGTCGTCGAGCTCGCCGGGCAGGGCGTCGCGGACGTCGTCGAGCAGCTCGAGCGCGTCACCGCGGGGCACCACGCACCCCGCGGTCATGGGGACGCCGCGCGCCTCCTCGACGATCGCGACGAGCTCGTCGAGCGCCTCGAACACCCGGTACACGTCTGACCCCGTCCTGCTGAGCTGGTGGTGGCTGCCGTCCTGCGGGCGCCAGTCTGCCCGGACCGGGCGCCGGGCCCGGTGACCGCGGGCGGGCGTGTCGGTGCGGCCCGCCGCCCCCCTAGTCCGTGCCGGGGCCGGAGGTCTTCTGCTCCAGGCGGTCCAGCAGCTGGGTGTGCACCAGCTCCGGCAGCAGGTGGGAGACGTCACCGCCGTAGGTGGCGACCTCCTTGACCAGCGAGCTGGACAGGAAGCTGTAGAGCGGGTTGGTGGCGATGAACATGGTGTCCACGCCGGACAGGCGCTGGTTCATCTGCGCCATCTGCAGCTCGTAGTCGAAGTCGCTCACCGCGCGCAGGCCCTTGACGATGGCCTTGATGCCGTGGGCGGTGGCGTAGTCGACCAGCAGGCCGTGCCAGGAGTCGACGGTGACGTTCGGCAGGTGCGCGGTGACCTCGCGGAGCATCGCCATGCGCTCGTCGACGGTGAACAGGCTGCGCTTCGACTTGTTCACCAGCACCGACACGGTGACCTCGTCGAACAGGTTCGCCGCCCGGTCGATGACGTCGAGGTGCCCGTGGGTGACGGGGTCGAAGGAACCGGGGCAGACCGCGCTGCTCATGGGGCCGGACGGTAACAGGTGGCGATCTCGCACCGGGCCTCGCCGTAGACCCGCTCCCACAGCGGGTCCAGGCCCTCCGGCCAGGTCGTGGCCGGCCCCCGGGAGGACCGCTCCAGGACCACCAGGGAGCCCTCGGCGAGCCAGCCGTGGGTGAGCAGCGCGGTGAGCACACCGGTGACGGCGGCCTCGGTGACGGCGTAGGGCGGGTCGGCCAGGACCAGGTCGAACGCGGCGTCGGTGCCGCCGGCCAGCAGGCTCGCGACCCGGGACGTGCGCACGGCCGCTCCCGGCAGCCCCACCGCGGCGACGTTGGCGCGGGCCACCGCGGCGGAGCGGGCGTCGGCCTCGACGGCCACGAGCTGCGCCGCGCCCCGGCTCAGCGCCTCGAGCCCCAGCGCGGCGGACCCCGCGTAGAGGTCGAGCACCCGGGCACCCTCGAGGTCGGTCCGGGCGGCGAGCGCGCTGAACACGGCCTCGCGCACCCGGTCGGCGGTGGGGCGGGTGCCCCCGGCGGGGACGGCGAGCCGCCGGCCCCGGGCGCTGCCGGCCACGATCCTGGTCACGCCCGCGATCCTGGCAGGCCGGGCGGGCGACGCGGTGCGCGGGCGGGACGGCGACGCGGGCGCCGCCGGGGCCTGGCGTCCGCGGCGCCGTCGGGCCACGATCGGGGCGTGCGGACAACGTCGTCGGTGCTGCTGACCGGACCCACCGGCGGGCTCGGCCGCGCCGTGCTCGCCGAGCTGGTCGAGCCCAGGCCGGCCGGGATCGCGCTGCTGGGCCGCGACCCCGTCGCGCTCGCCGACGCCGTCACCCAGGTGCCGGGGGCGCAGAGCGTGCCGCTCGACCTGGCGTCGCTGGCCTCGGTCCGGGCCGCGGCGCAGGGGGTGCGCGACCTCGTCGACGCCGGGCACCCGCCGATCACCTCCGTCGTCCTCAACGCCGGGGTGCAGACCACCGACCGCCGCCGCACCAGCGCGGACGGGCACGAGCTGACGTTCGCGGTCAACGTGCTCGCCCAGCACGCCCTGCTCGTCGGTCTCGAGCCCGTCCTGGCCAGCGGGGCCCGGGTGGTGCTGGTGGGCAGCGGGACCCACCTGGGTGACTGGCACTCCTTCGGCCTCGTGCCCAAGCCGCGGTGGGAGGACCCGGCCGTGCTGGCCACGCCCGACCCGGCGGACGGGCCGCTCGACGCGGACGGGGGTGCCCGGGCGTACGCGACGTCCAAGCTCGGGGTGATGTACCTCGCCCACGCGTGGCAGCGGCGGCGGGACTCGCTGTACGTCAACGTGTTCGACCCCGGGATGATGGCCGGCACCGGCCTGGCCCGGGAGCAGGGCCGCGCCGCACGCTTCGCGTGGAAGCACGTGCTGCCGAAGCTGACCGTGCTGCCGGGCACGTCGAGCCCCGCGCACGCCGCGGCGGGGCTGGTGGCCCTCGCGCTCGGCGAGCGGCACCCGTCGCTGCGGGGCGGCTACGTCGAGGGCGACCGGCTGTGCGGCTCGTCCAGCGAGTCCTACGACGTCACCCGGGAGGACGCGCTCTGGGACTGGTGCACCGCGGTGCTGGAAGACTCCGACGGGTGAGCGACGACCTGACCCGCCTCGGCCTGGGCCTCGCGGCCGTGGCCCGCCCCGGCTACATCACCCTCGGCCGGGCCGAGGACCTGCCCGCGGGGCGCAGCGTCGAGGCTCTGCGGGCGCGGGCGCACCAGCTGCTCGACGACGCGTGGGCCGCCGGGGTGCGCCACGTCGACGTCGCCCGCTCCTACGGCCTGGCCGAGCAGTTCCTGGCCGAGTGGGTGGCGCTGCGCTCCCCCATCGGGCTCGTCGTGTCGAGCAAGTGGGGCTACACCTACACCGCGGGCTGGACCGTGGACGCCGAGGTGCACGAGGCCAAGACCCACGACGTGGCCACGTTCGACCGCCAGCTCGCCGAGACCCGGGCGCTGCTCGACGGGCACCTCGACCTCTACCAGGTGCACTCGTTGACCCCGGAGAGCCCGCTGCTGCACGACACCGCACTGCAGGCCCGGCTCGCGGAGGTGCGCGCGGGCGGTCTGCCCCTGGGGTTCTCGACGTCCGGGCCCGCGCAGGCCGAGACCGTCGAGCGGGGCCTCGCGCTCCGCGTCGACGGGGTCGCGCTGTTCGGCGCGGTGCAGTCGACGTGGAACCTGCTGGAGACCTCGGTGGGGCCCGCGCTGGCCGCGGCGCACGAGGCGGGGGTACGGGTGATCGTCAAGGAGGGCGTGGCCAACGGCCGGCTCACCTCCCGGGGCGGGGACGAGGCGGCGGCCGCGGTGCGGGTGGCGCAGCGGCGGGGGTGCACGCTCGACGCGCTGGCCCTCGGTGCGGCGCTGGCCCAGCCGTTCGTCGACCTGGTGCTCTCCGGCGCGGTGACGCAGGACCAGCTGCGCAGCAACCTCGCCGCCGCCGAGGTGGTGCTCGACGCCGACGACCTGGCCGAGCTCGCCGCGGTGGCGCAGCCGCCCGCCGAGTACTGGTCCGCGCGCGGCGCCCTCGCCTGGTCCTGACCCCGCCCGGCGGGGGCGGAGAGCCCGCTGCACGCCCCCGCCGCGGGGGTCCCGGGGGCGGGAAGCCTGCTCCCTGCCCGGGAACCGGGGTCAGCGGACCCCGTCCCACACCTGGCGCTCCGCGGCGCGGGGGTCGAGCACCACCTCGGAGGTCAGGTCGAAGCGCATCACCGCGCGGTCGTCGCCGTAGACCGGCCAGCCGGGGTCGCCGTCGCGCACGAAGGCCACCCACGCGCCGTGCACCGCGTCGGCCACGGCCTGCGGCGGGTCCTGCCCGGCGAGCGGGGCGTTGCCCGGGTCGGCGAGGGTGTCGAACGCGAACGGCACCTCCAGGGCGTGGCACGCGCCCAGGGCGCCGTCGAACTGCGGCGAGCGCCACGCGAACTCGTAGACGTGGGTGCTCGCCGCCGCACCGGCACGCACCTCGGCGACCCGCACCGCGGGCACCCGGAAGAACCAGTCGGTCAGTGCGGCGGTGAGCAGCTCCCCGGGGGTCGCGGCGGGCACCGCCTCCCGGTAGGTCGCCACCACCGCGGTGGGGTCGGCGCCCAGCAGCCCGAGCGCGACGGGCAGCAGCTCCTCGCCCACCACCGGCGCGATGCCGCTGGGGACCAGGAACAGCGCGTGCTCGTCGGTGTTCGTGCCCGTCAGCACGGCCACGTCCGCCCCGACCCCGTCGCCGATGCGCTCCAGCGGCACCCCGGGCACCACGTCGCCGTCGACGGCCGGCTCCCACGCCATGAGGTTGGTGGCGATCTCACCCCACACGGTGGGGTCGGGCTGGGTGGCGATGCGGGCGGAGAGCCGTGCCTGGGCGGCGACGAGGTCGGCCACGGGCACCTGGGCGAGCGCGGACGCCGACGCGGCCACGCCGAGGTCCTCGGCCAGCGCGGCGCTGACCCTGCGGGCGGTGTCCGCGCTGATGACGTGCTGGCCGGCCCCGGACTGGGCGATCGCCCGGTGGAACAGCCCCCGGGCCCGCGGCATCGTGAGCAGGGTCGTCACGCTCATCGCGCCCGCGGACTCCCCCGCGACGGTCACCGCGGCCGGGTCACCCCCGAACGCGGCCACGTTGTCGCGCACCCACTCCAGGGCCGCCACCTGGTCGAGCAGGCCGCGGTTGGCGGGCGCCCCGTCGAGCAGGGCGAACCCGTCGACGCCGAGGCGGTAGTTGATCGTCACGCACACCACGCCGTCCCGGGCGAACGCCGTGCCGTCGTAGACCGACACCGCGCCGCTGCCGTTGACGAAGGCGCCGCCGTGGACCCACACGAGGACGGGCAGCGACGCCGTCGGGTCCGGCGTCCACACGTTGAGGGTCAGGCAGTCCTCCCCGGGGATCTCCGGCTCGACCAGCAGCGCGTCGACGGGCCGCGGGTAGGGCGGCTTCGGCGCGGTCGGGCCGTAGGCGGTGGCGTCGCGCTCCCCCTCCCAGGGCGCGGGCGGGGCGGGCGCGGCGAACCGGTGCTCCCCGAACGGGGGCGCGGCGAAGGGCACGCCCTTGAACGAGGCCACCCCGTCCTGCTCGCTGCCCCGCAGCCGTCCCTGCGCCACCGTCACGACCGGGTCCACGTGTGCTCCTCACGATTGGTGTGCTCCAGGCATACACCCCGCCCCGGCCGTCGCCGGGCCGGGCGCCGGTGTGCCGCGGCGTGGGTGGACCCGGCACCCGCGACACACCGGCGCTCGACGCGACCAGCGGGGGGCCAGGTCCTCCCTCGACCCCACGGGCGACGTGGTGTGATCCAGGTCATGAGCACACCCCGCCGCCCGCTGCGCGTCGCGGGCTTCTCCGGCTACCTCGGGGACCGGGCCACCGCCCTGGCCGAGGCCGTCGCCGGCGACCCGGTCGACGTGCTGGTCGGCGACTACCTGGCCGAGGTCACGCTGGCCGCCCTGGTCGGGCGCACCCGGGCCGCCGGCGGCGCCGGCTACGTCCCGACGTTCCTGGCCCAGCTGCGCCCGCACCTGGGGGTCCTGGCCCAGCGGGGCACGAAGGTGGTGGTCAACGCGGGTGGTCTGGACCCCGCGGGCATGGCCGTCGCCGTTCGCGAGCTCGCCGAGCAGGCCGGGGCCCCGCTGCGGGTCGCCCACGTCGAGGGCGACGACCTGCTGGCCCGGCTGCCCGAGCTGCACGCCCAGGGCCACGGCATGGAGAACCTCGACACCGGGGCACCGCTGAAGGACTGGGACCACACCCCCGTCGCCGCGAACGCCTACCTCGGCGGCTTCGGCATCGCCGCCGCGCTGGCCGCGGGCGCGGACGTCGTCGTGTGCGGCCGGGTGACCGACGCCTCGCTCGTCGTCGGGCCCGCCGTCTGGTGGCACGGGTGGGCCCCGGACGACTGGGACGCCCTCGCCGGGGCCGTCGTCGCCGGGCACCTCGTGGAGTGCGGCCCGCACGCCACGGGGGGCAACTTCTCCGGGTTCGCGGGCGTGCCCGGGATGCTCGCGCCCGGCTTCCCCGTCGCCGAGGTGGCCGCGGACGGCAGCAGCGTCGTCACCAAGCACGCCCGCGACGGGGGCACGGTCACCGTCGACACCGTGACCGCCCAGCTGCTCTACGAGATCCAGGGCCCGCGCTACCTCAACCCGGACGTCACCACCCACCTCGACGACGTGACGCTGACCCAGGCCGGTCCGGACCGCGTCGCCGTGACGGGCGTGGTGGGCTCGCCCCCCTCGCCGACGACGAAGGTCGCGGTGTTCGCCCCGATCGGGTTCGCCCGCACCACGACCGTCTTCGTCACCGGGCTCGACGTGGCGGCCAAGGTGGACCTGCTGCGGGCCCAGGTAGGCGCGCTGCTCGGGCCGGACGTGACGGTCGAGCTGACCCCGCTCGGCACCCCCGCCCTCGACCCGGCCACCCAGGACGCGGCCACGGTCCCGGTGCGGGTCGTCGCCACCAGCACCGACGCCGAGGCGCTCGGGGAGCCGTTCCTCGCCGCGGTGGGGAGCCTGTTCCTGGGCAGCATCCCCGGGTTCTACGTCGACACCCTGGCCGACCGGGCGTCGCGGGCCCGGGTGCGGGTGGACTACTGGCCGGCCCTGCTCCCGGTCGAGGTGCCCGCGCACGTGGTGGTGCTCGACGACGGCCGCCGCCTGACCGTCGACCCACCACCGTCCACCCTGGACTCCCGGCAGCCCGTGCACCCCGAGCCCACCGGGACCGTGCCCGGGCCCACCACCCGCGCGCCGCTCGGGGTGCTGGTCCACGCCCGCAGCGGGGACAAGGGCGGCAACAGCGGTGTGGGGCTCTGGGTGGCCGACGACCGGGCCTGGGAGTGGTTGCGCCGCACCGTGACCGTCGACCGGGTCCGCGCGCTGCTGCCCGAGGCCGCGCACCTCGAGGTCGTCCGTCACGAGCTGCCGCGGCTGCGCGCGGTGCACCTGGTGCTGCGCGGGCTGCTGGGCACCGGGGGCTCGTCGGGCACCCGGGTCGACCAGGTGGGCAAGGCCGTGGGCGAGCACCTGCGATCGCGCTGGGTCGACGTCCCCGACGAGCTGCTCGCCACCGTCCCCCTCATCACCCCGATCCCGACGACGGAGGTACCGAGATGACCGCCCCGGACCCGTTGGCGCAGCGGCTGACCGACGTCCTCGCCCAGCCGGCCACCGACGATGCCTTCGACCCGCACGCCGCGCTGGCCGAGGTGCTCGCCGGGATCGGCCTGACCGCCGACGACGCCGGGGGTCGGGTGGACATCACCGGCGCGGACCCGGTGGTGCCCAGCACGCTGCGCCTCGGCGGGGCGGCCGGGGTGGCGCTGCTGGCCAAGTCCGTCGCGGTCGCCGCGCTGCACCGCTCCCGCGGCGGGGACGGCCAGGACCTGGCCGTCGACCTGCGGGTGACCCCGCACCGGCTGTGCCCCTTCTACGACCGCCGCTGGGAGCTGCTCAACGGCTTCCCGCCCGGCGCCCCCGCCACCGCGGGCAGCGGGTTCGGGTTCCGCTTCCAGCGCACCCGCGACGACCGCTGGGTGATGCCGCTCAACCCCTACCCGGCCATGTCCGTGGCCGCGCAGCGCCTGCTCGGGGTGCCCGACGACAAGGAGGCCGTCGCCCGGGCGGTCGCCGGGTGGGACGCCCACGACCTCGAGGAGGCCGCCGTCGCCGCGGGCGTGGTGTGCCCGGTGCTGCGCACCACCCCCGAGCTGCTGGCCGAGCCCCACTACGCACAGGGTCTGCGGGACCTGCCCCTGGTCGAGATCACCCGCGTCGGCGACGCCCCACCGGAACCCCTGCCGCAGCACGTCGATCCGCTCGGCGGGGTCCGCGCGCTGGGGATGGGCCACGTCATCGCCGGCGCCGGGGCCGGACGGGCGCTGGCCCTGCACGGCGCTGACGTGCTCAACGTGTGGCGCCCGGACGAGCTGGAGCACGACTCCACCTACGCCACCGCCAACGTCGGCGTCCGCTCCACCACGCTCGACCCGCACTCCCCCGACGGTCGCGCGGCGCTGCACGGCCTGCTCGCCGGCGCGGACGTGTTCCACGCCAACCGACGTCCCGGGGCGCTGGAGCGGATCGGCTTGGGCTGGGAGGAGGCCGTCGCGGTGCGGCCCGGGCTCGTGCACGCCACCGCGTCGCTCAACGGCCTGCGGGGGCCGTGGGCCGACCGGGTCGGCTTCGACCAGTCGGCGGGCAGCCTGGTCGGGATGATGGGCCTGGAGGGCGGCGACGGTCCCCCGCGGCTGCCCCCGATCCTCGTGGTCAACGACTACATCGTCAGCTGGCTGCTCACCGCCGGGATCGTGGAGGCGCTGCGGCGCAGGCAGACCGAGGGTGGCAGCTGGCGGGTGCACGTCTCGCTGACCCGGGCCGCGCTGTGGGTGCTGGGGCTGGGGATCTTCGACCGCGGCTACGCCCACGAGGTCGCCGGCAGCGGTGGTGAGCACGCCTACCTGGATCCGGAGACGTTCACCGCGGACACCCCGCTGGGCCGCTACCAGGGCGTCACCGAGCAGGTGCGGATGTCGGGCACCCCGGGCCGCTACGACCCGGTGCTGGTGCCGCGCGGGTCCTCCCGACCGCAGTGGCTGCCCCGCACGTAGCGCCCGGTCCGGACCGCGCCTCGAGCCCGACCGGGCGCCCGGGGTGCGATGATGATCCACCGACGCCGCCCCCCGAGGAGACCCCGTGCCCACCTACACCTGCTGGTCGGAGCCCGGGGTGGTCGCGCCGGAGCAGCGCGCCGCCGTCGCCACCGCGCTGACCGAGATCCACCACGAGGTCGCGGTCGCCCCGCGGTACTTCGTCCAGGTCGTCTTCACCGAGCTCGCCGCCGGGGCGCTCTTCCTCGCCGGGCAGCCGGCCACCACCGAGCACCTGTGGATCCGGGCCGACATCCGCGCCGGGCGCACCGACACCCAGAAGCGCGCGATGCTCGAGCGCATCACGACCGAGGTGGGGGCGATCCTGTCGTTGCCGCCCGAGGAGGTGTGGGTCTACCTGTGCGACGTCCCGGGCGCCGCCATCGCCGAGCACGGCCGGGCCCTGCCCGAGCCCGGCGAGGAGGAGGCGTGGTTCGCCGCGCTGCCCGAGGACCTGCAGCGCCGGCTGGCCCCGCACCGCTGAGCCGCTCCTCACCCCGCCCGCACCCGGGCCGCCTGGCGCACCAGGTGGTCGCGCTCGTCGACGGCGGTGGCCCGGCGCGCGGCCTCCGCGTAGGCGGACCCGGCCGCGGCCAGGTCCCCCGCCAGCTCGTGGAGGTAGCCCCGCGCCGCGTGCCAGCGGTGCCGCTCCCCCAGCACCCCGGCCAGCCGGTCGGTCTCGGCGAGCCCCGCCGCGCCGCCGTGCACGTGCCCGACCGCCACGGCCCGGCTGAGCAGGGTGGCCGGGTCCTGGCGCACGGGGTCGTCGCTCAGCGCGACCAGGTCGTCGTAGAACGCGAGGACCTGCACCCAGTCCGTCTCCGCGGCGGTGGCCGCGTCGTCGTGCAGCGCCGCGACCGCCGCCTCGAGCTGGTAGCGACCGGGGCGGCCCCGGGCCAGGGCCGCCTGCAGCACGCGCACCCCCTGGGCGATCTCGCGGGTGTCCCAGCGCGCGCGGTCCTGCCGGTCCAGGGTGACGATGCGGCCCTGCTCGTCGCGGCGCGCCGGCAGCCGGGCGTGGTGCAGCAGCAGCAGCGCCAGCAGCCCCCACGCCTCGGGCTCGTCGGTGGCCAGGGTGAGCTGCCGGGCGAGCCGCAGCGCCTCCGCGGTCAGGTCGACCCGCCCGGTGTGCCCCGTGGTGTAGACGAGGTAGAGCACCCGCAGCACCACCGCCAGGTCACCGGGCTCGTCGAGCGCGCGGCCGCGCAGCGCCCGCTTGGCGCGGCTGATGCGCTGGGCCATCGTCGCCTCCGGGACCCCGAAGGCGTCCGCGACCTCCCGGGTCGTCAGCCCGCCCACCGCCCGCAGGGCGAGCGCCACCTGCGAGGCCGGTGGGAGGTCGGGGTGGGCGCAGCGGAACAGCAGCAGCAGCGTGTCGTCGCCGGTCTCGGTGGGCCCCGGCGCCGGCGCGGCGAGGGTCGTGTCCTCCCGGCGGCGGCGGGCGTGCTCGCTGCGGCGGGCGTCGACCAGCCGACGGGTGGCGACGGTGGTCAGCCAGGCCCGGGGGTCGCGCGGCGGGTGCTCCGGCCACACCCGCAGCGCCTCGAGCACCGCCTCGGCCACCGCGTCCTCGGCGTCGTGGAAGTCCTCGCCCCGGCGCAGCAGGCCCGCCAGAACCCGGGGGACGAGCTCACGCAGCCCGCTCCCGTCCTCCCGGGTCCCGTCCACCGCCGGGCCGCCCGCGCTCAGTCGAGGTCCGGCGGACCGGACATGACCTCGCGCACGTCGAGCCACTCGTACAACGGCTCCCCGCCCGGCCCGGGCTCCGAGGACGCGTACGCGGCGATCTCGAGCGCCCGCTCGTGGGACTCCACGTCGACCATGAAGTACCCGGCGATGAGGTCGCTGGTCTCGGGGTGGGGTCCCTCGGTGGTGACCGGCGCGGCGTCCGGGCCGCCCCAGCGCACCCAGGTCCGGGTGGGCGCCAGCCCCTGGGCGTCGACCCACTCGCCGTTGGCCTGCAGCAACTCGTTGACGTGGCGCTGGAACGCGATGTGCGCCTCGACGTCCTCCGGGGCCCACTGGTCCATCGGGGGGAAGGGGTGGTGCGGCTCGGGCCCACCGCGGTAGTGCTTGAGGATCAGGTACTTCGGCACGGTCGCCTCCTGGTGTCGTGGGCCGCGGTCGTCGCGCCCCTCACCCGGTGAGCGGAGCCGACCCGTCGTCCTCGACACGGTGCCACGGCCCGCCCCGCGGCGGGTCAGGCCGCGAGCCACTCCTCGAACGTGGTGCTGCCCGTCCGCCACGGGTCGCCGGGGAGCAGCGTGCCGTCGGACAGCCCGCGGCCCGGCCCACCCGGGACGGGCAGCACGACGACCCGGCGGCCCGAGCCGCGCCGGCGCACCGCGCGGCGCGCCATGTCGCCGAGCTGCTCCTCGCGGGGCCCGGCCATCTCGAGGACCTCCCGCCGCGGCTCGCCGGTGGCCAGCTCGAGCAGCGCGGCCGCGACCTCCTCGGCCGCCACCGGGGCGCACCGCACCTTCGGCACGAACGACACCGGGCCCACCGCGCCCTGGCGGGCCACCTGTGTCGCGAACTCGTGCAGCTGGGTGGCCCGCAGCACCGTCCACCCGGCGGACGACTCCCGCAGCAGCTGCTCCTGGCGGCGCTTGCCCGCGTAGTAGCCCAGGCCGAGCCCGTCGACGCCGACGACGGACAGCGCCACGTGGTGGCGCACCCCCGTCTGCTCACCCGCCGCGAGCAGGGCACGCGTCACCCCGCCGAAGAACGCCTCCGACGCGCCCTTGCGCGGGTCACGACGGTTCGTCACGTCGACCACCGCGTCCGCGCCGGTCAGCAGGGCGGGCAGGTCCGCCTTGCCCAGGACGTCGAGCCCGTGCGTCCGGGCGATGATCACCGCCTCGTGCCCCGCCGCCTCCAGCTGCGACACCAACGGTGCCCCCACCGCGCCGGTCCCCCCGGCCACCACGATCCGCACGTCCTCGTCCCCTCCCACGGTTGGTCGGCCAGATCGTCTCAGCCCCACGCCGATCCGGCACCCCGGGAGCGGGTCCGGGCAGGATGGTCCGGGTGAAGGCATTCCTGGTGTTCCTCGTCCTGCTCGTCGTCGTGCTCGTCGGGGCCGACATCGGCGCCAAGTACTACGCGGAGCGGCAGGTGGCCACGGCGCTGCGCGAGGAGCAGGGCCTGGCCGTCGACCCCAGCGTCTCGATCGACGGCTTCCCGTTCCTCACCCAGCTCGCCGCGGGTCGCTACAGCCACGTCGAGGTGGCCGCCGCGGGCGTCGACGCCCCCGACCTCGGGCCCGTCACCGTCTCCGCCGACCTCCGCGACGTCGCGCTGCCCGCCTCCCAGGTGCTCTCCGGCAGCATCGGCACCTTCACCGTCGGGACCCTGGACAGCGTGGTCCGCATCCCGCCCGCCACGCTGCAGACCCAGCTCGACGTGACCGACCTGGAGGTGCAGCCCGGCCCGGACGGCCCCGGCTCGGCCGTCCTGGTCGGCTCGGTCTCCGTCGCCGGGCTGGTCAGCCAGACCGTGGCCGTGACGGTGGACCTCTCGGTGTCCGAGGGCAACCTCGTCGTCCGGGCCACCGACGCCGCGCTCGGCCGCCCCGGCACCGACCAGACCCGGCTGCCCGCCATCGCCCAGCCCGTGCTGCTCGGGCAGCTGTCGCGGACCGTCACCGTGGGGCCGCAGCCGTTCGGCATCACGCTGACCGGGGTGCGCGTCGACGGGTCCGACTTGGTGCTCACCGGCGAGGCGACGAACGCCACCGTCACCCCGCAGCAGCAGTAGACGGCTCAGGCGGTGACGTCGGCGGTGGTGAACCGCGCCCAGGCCAGGGACCCGGCCACCGCGACCCAGCCCACCTGCACCAGCAGGCCCGTGCCGAGCAGGCCCAGGTCCACCGGGCGGCGCAGCAGCTCGCCGAAGTCCAGCCAGTGGTGGGTCAGCAGGTAGGGGTGCACGGCGGCGAGCTGCGGCAGCGCGTCGAGCACGCCGCTGGTCACCGCGACGACGACCGTGGTGGCCATGGCGGCGACCGGCACCTCGGTGAGGGTGGAGACCAGCAGCCCGACGGCCACCAGCCCGGTCAGCGACGCCACCACGTAGGCCGCGACCCCCAGCGCCCGCAGCAGCCCCTGGGCCAGGCTCACGGTGTCCCCGGAGAGCAGGGTGACGGGCCCCAGCCCGAACAGCACCGCGCCGGTCACCAGCCCGACGACGGCCACGGCGAGCACCGCCGCCGCGGCGAACACGACCGAGCCGAACGCCTTCGCGGCCAGCAGCCGGCCCCGGCCCACGGGCGTGGCCAGCAGGTAGCGCAACGTCCCCGTCGACGCCTCGCCCGCCACGGCGTCGCCGCTGACGATGCCCACGGTCAGCGGCAGGAACAGCGGCAGCGACACCGTCAGCGCGGTGAGGACGAGGAACAGCCCGTTGCCCGACACCTGGTCGAGGAAGGCGGGGCCGCGCCCGGAGCCGCTGTCGCGCTGGGAGAGCCGCACCGCCACCCCGATGAGGACGGGCACGAGGGCGAGCGCGACCAGGAGCACCTGGTTGCGCCGCCGGCCGAGCACGAGGCGCAGCTCGCTGCGCCAGAACCGCCAGGTCGCGCCGCGGCGGCGCGGGAGCGTCGGCCCGGGCGCCGGGCCGGGGTCAGCGGGCGACATCGAAGCCCTCCCCGGTGAGCTCGACGAAGGTGTCCTCCAGCGTCGGCCGGGTGACGACGAGCCCGCGGACGGGCACCGCGGCCCCGACGAGGGCGGCGGTGACCTCGGCGGGGTCGCGCTCGCCCAGCGCGGCGACGACGTCCGCGTCCTCGGTGGCGACGTCGGTGAGACCGAGCCGGGTCAGCACCTGGGCGGCGGCCCGGGCCGAGTACGGGTCGGTCGCCAGCCGCAGGGTCGCGGTGCCCGCGCCGACGAGCTCGGTGAGCGACCCCTGCCGCAGCAGCCGCCCGCGGCTCATCACCCCGACGTGGGTGCACACCTGCTCGATCTCGGCGAGCAGGTGGGAGCTGAGCAGGACGGTGGTCCCGTCGGCGGCGAGCTCGCGGACCAGGCCGCGGACCTCGCGGGTGCCTTGCGGGTCGAGGCCGTTGGTCGGTTCGTCGAGCACCAGCAGGGTGCGGGGCACGAGGAGGGCGGCGGCGAGGCCGAGGCGCTGCTTCATGCCCAGCGAGTACTGCCGGAACCGCTTGCCCGCGGCAGCGGTCAGCCCGACGCGGTCCAGCGCGGCGTCGATCCGCGGCCCGGTGGTGCGGGGGTCGGCGGTGGCGTCCGCCGCGTCGAGCCGGCGCAGGTTGGCCCGCCCCGAGAGGTAGGGGTGGAAGGCCGGGCCCTCCACGAGCGCGCCCACCCGGGGCAGCACCGCGGCGGACCGCGCCGGGACGGGCTCCCCGAGCAGCTCGACCTCCCCGGAGGTGGGGGTGACGAGGCCGAGCAGCATCCGGATAGTGGTGGTCTTGCCCGACCCGTTGGGCCCGAGGAACCCGTACACCGCGCCGGGGGGCACCTCGAGGTCCACCGAGTCCACCGCGACCTGGCCGGAGCGGAACTGCTTGGTCAGCCTCCGGGTGCGGACCGCCGCGGTGGCGGTCGACGTGGCCACCTCGACCGTCGCGGGGGTGGCGCTCAGGCGGCGGCCTGGAGCGCGGCGGGCGGCACCGCGCCGACGAGGACGCGGCCGTCGTCGGTGAGCAGCACCGAGACCAGGGCGGTGCTGAGCAGCCGGCCCTGGGGCACCCGGGTGGTGAGCTGGTCGAGCAGCGGCGACGGGCCCGGCGCGCCGTCCGCGGCCTTCGGGTCGCCCCCGGTGAGCACGGTGACGGCGGTCCAGCCGCTGCCGATCGTGGTCGGTGCGGCCGGCGCCGCCGCCCCGCGGCGGCCGGCGCCGGCCGTGGGCACGGTCCGCTCGGTCACGGTCGCACCGGGCGGCGGGGTGAAGGTGAGCAGCGCCGGGTCGGGCGCGCCGAGGGTGAGGTCGGTGAAGCCGACGTCGAGCGCGGGCGCGGCCGCCCCGCGGGCGGTGACCTGGACCCGCAGCGGGATCGAGGTCTGCGCGTCGACGGCGATGCGCACGCTGCCGACGAGGGTGCCGGCGTCGCGGGGCACGAGGACGAGCTGGCGGGCGGCGCGGCCAGCCACCACCACCGCGTCGTCGACGCCGACCTCGGTGGTGGGGTCGATCCGCGAGAGCACCTGGGCGGCGGCCTCGGCGGGGGTCGTGGGCACCCCGTCGGGCGGGGTCTGCTCCCCCGTGCGGGCGGGCAGCGTGGTGCGGGTGGCGGTGCTCGTCTCGCTGCTCCACGTCCACAGGTCGGTGCCGGTGCGGACCACGTCGTACTCCGCGAGCTGCCCGACCAGCGCCACCCGGGAGGCGTCGGCGCCGTCGGTGGCCACCCGCAGGGTGTTCGTCCCGGTGGCCAGGGTGAGCGGGCCGAGGGTGCCCGTGGCGGACGCCGGCAGGGCGGGCAGCCCGAGGTCGCTGGTCTCGGTGACGGTGCCGGTGAGCGGCTGGGGTGCGGCCGAGGCCAGGTCGGTCAGCAGCTCCTGGGCGGTGCGCGGGGCCAGGTCCGACGGGGCCGCGCTGCCGGTGCCGGAGCCGAGGGCGGCGCCGCCGGCCACGACGGCCGCGACCGCGACCGGTACGGCCCAGCGCAGGCGCGAGGAGGTGGTCATGGCTCCAGTGTGCGCCGCCGGCCGCGGTGGTGCCCGGGGGTCACGACCCGTCCGCGTCGTCCTGCGCTGCGGACCGGGCGCGCCGCAGGGTCCCGACGGCGACGGTGACGGTGGCGGCCACCGCACCCGCTCCGACGGAGCCGACGGGGACGTCCCCGGGAAGCGCCCGCACCGTGCCGACGACGAGGGCCGCGAGGAGGAAGACGAGGGGCACGAGACGAGCCCCCGACACCCGGACACCGCTCGTCGGCTCGACCTGGTGGGCGCGGGCGTAGGCAATGGTGACGACCGAGCCGGCCACGGCCACGGCAAGCACGGGCAGCGCCCACAGCGCGGTGCTGCCGCCGACCCACACCAGCACCGTCGCCAGCACGAGCAGCAGCCACAGCACCACCTGGAACCCCACGGCGGAGGCCTCGTTCCAGACGTCGCGCTGCCGCTCGTCGTCGTAGAACGGGTTGTGCAGGTCACCGACGGCCTGCGCCGCCGCCACCGACCTGCTGCGCCGCGTCCCACCCACGTCCTCGCCCATGCCCTCTCCTCCGTCGTCGTCCCCGTCACCGGTCACGTCGTGGACCCCGTGCGGCTGGTCCCGCCCGTCGCCGCGGACGTCACCTGCGCCGCGTCCCCGAACAGCTCCTCGACGGTGCGGCCCAGCCGGCGGGCCACGGCGAGCGCCAGGTACACCGACGGGGCGTAGCCACCGGCCTCGAGAGCGACCAGCGTCTGGCGGGTGACCCCGGCGGCCTGCGCGAGCTCGGCCTGGCTCAGGCCGCTCGCCGCACGGGCGGCCCGCACCCCGTTGGCCCGGCCGGCCGCCGACGTCCTGCCCACCTCCCGAGGGTGCGGCTCCGCCCCGGCGATGTCAAGTAGACCTGACACCTCGGTGGGTGGGGTCAGGCCTTCTCGAGGTAGGCGACCCGGTCCCCGTCGAGCGCCGAGGCGACCATGCCCGCCAGGCCCGGGTGCGCGGCCAGCGCCGGGTCCGCCGCGACCACCCGCTCCGCCTGCGCCCGGGCGGTGGCGATGACGTCGCCGTCGCGCAGCAGGGAGAGCATCCGCAGGGTGGAGCGCACCCCGGACTGCGCGACCCCGAGCACGTCGCCCTCGCGGCGCTGCTCGAGGTCGAGCTGGGCCAGGGCGAACCCGTCGGTGGTGGCGGCCACCGCGTCGAGCCGCTCCCGCGACGGCGCCCCGGCCGGGGAGGACGTGACCAGCAGGCACAGCCCGGCGTGGCCGCCCCGGCCCACCCGGCCGCGCAGCTGGTGGAGCTGGCTGACCCCGAACCGCTCCGCGTCCATCACGACCATGGTGGTGGCGTTGGGGACGTCGACGCCGACCTCGATGACGGTGGTGGCGACGAGGACGTCGAGCTCGCCGGCGGCGAAGGACCGCATCACCGCGTCCTTCTCCTCCCCCGGCAGGCGGCCGTGCAGCACCCCCACCCGCAGCCCGGCCAGCGGCCCCGCCACGAGCCCCTCGGCCAGCTCCAGCACCGGCCGCGTCGGGTTCTCGTCGAGCGCCTCCTCCTCGGGGTCGTCGGCGCCGATCCGCGAGCACACCACGTAGGCCTGCCGGCCCGCGGCCACCTCCTCCCGGATCCGCGCCCAGGCGCGGTCCAGCCAGGTGGGCCGCTCCGCGACGGGCACCACCGAGCTCGTGATCGGGGCACGGCCCCGCGGCAGCTCGCGCAGGGTGGAGACGGCGAGGTCACCGAACACGGTCATGGCCACGGTGCGCGGGATGGGCGTCGCCGTCATGACGAGCAGGTGGGGGGTGGCGCCGTCACGTCCCCGGCCGCGCAGCGCGTCCCGCTGCTCGACGCCGAAGCGGTGCTGCTCGTCGACGACCACGAGACCCAGGTCGAGGAAGCTCACCGTGTCCTGGATGAGGGCGTGGGTGCCGACGACGACCCCCGCGTCCCCGGTGACGATCTCCAGCAGCGCGGCGCGCTTGGCCGCGGTGGGCATCGACCCGGTGAGCAGGGTGACGCGGGTGGCGTGCTCGGCGGCGCCCAGCTCGCCGCCGCGGCCCAGCTCGCCGAGCAGGTCGCGCAGGGAGCGGGCGTGCTGGGCGGCGAGCACCTCGGTGGGGGCGAGCAGGGCGGCCTGCCGCCCGGCGTCGACGACGGCGAGCATCGCCCGCAGCGCCACCACCGTCTTGCCGGAGCCCACCTCGCCCTGCAGCAGGCGGGTCATGGGGCGGTCCCGGGCGAGGTCGGCGGCGAGCTCCTCACCCACCGCGCGCTGGCCGTCGGTGAGCGGGAACGGCAGCCGGGCCTCGAACGCCGCGGCGACCCCGTCCGGCCGGGCCGGGCACGCCGGGGCCCGGCGCTGCGAGGCGGCGTGCCTGCGCTGGGAGAGCACCAGCTGCAGCGCCATGGCCTCGTCGAAGCGCAGCCGCTCGCTGCCCGCGGCCACGTCGGCCAGGGTGTCCGGACGGTGCACCGCCCGCAGCGCGGGCTCGAGCTCCCGCAGGCCGAGCTCGGCGCGCAGCGCGGCGGGCAGCGGGTCCTCCTGCGGGTCGAGCACGTCGAGCACCTGGCGCACGCAGCGCGCGATCGTCCAGCTCGCCAGCTTCGCCGTCGCCGGGTAGACGGGCACCAGCGGCCGCGCGAAGTCGGCGAGGTCCTCCGCGGAGGTGTCGTCGTCCTCGCCCGGCGCCGGGACGACCAGGTACGCCGGGTGCAGCAGCTGCAGCTGGCCGCGGTAGCGGCTGACCTCGCCGGAGAACAGTCCCTGCCGGCCCGGCGTGAGCACCGTGGTCAGGAACGCCTGCTGGAAGAACGTGCAGCCGAGCGAGGTCGTCCCGTCGGTGATGACCAGGTTCTGGATGGTGCCGCGGCGCTCCCGCATCGCCCGGCTGCTGACCTTCTCGACCCTCGCCATGATCGTGACGTGCTCGCCGACCTCCAGCCCGGCGATCGGCGTCATGCGGCCCCGCTCGGCGTAGCGGCGCGGGTAGTGGCGCAGCAGCTGGCCCACGGTGCCCAGGCCGAGCGCCTTCTGCAGGGCGGTGGCCGACCTGGCCCCCAGGATCGGCGGTAGCGGGTCGTCGAGGCCGGCCACTCACTCCACCCCCAGCAGCAGCAGGTCCCCACCGGCGTCGCCCGGGTAGCTGACCAGCTCCACCCCCGGGTGGGCGTGGCGCACGTGCTCGGCCAGCGCCGTCCGCAGCTCCGGGCCCGCCTGCGGCCCGAGCAGCGCGGTCAGCAGCTCGGTGCCGCCGTCGACGAGCCGGTCGAGCAGGTCGGCCAGCACGCCCGGCCCGTCGTCGCCGAGGACGACGACCTCGTCCCCGGCGAGGCCGAGGGTCTGGCCGGGCTCGCACTCCCCCGCCCACGTCAGCGCCCGCTCGGCGGCCACCCGCAGCGCGCCGCGGCGCATCCCCGCCGCCGCCTCCGCCATGGCGACGGCGTCGTCCTCGGGCTCGCGGTCGGGGTCGTGCACCGCCAGGGCGGCCAGGCCCTGCAGCGGCGAGGCCGTGGGCACGACGGTGACCACGGCGCCGCGGGCCCGGGCGGCGTGCACCAGGTCGCGCACCGTGTCGCGCGAGGCCACCCCGTTGGGCAGCAGGGTGACCCCGGCCGACCCGAGCCGCAGCAGCGCCGCGGTGACGGCGTCCGCCGCGCCCTGGTCCCACCGGGCCACGCCGGCGCCCTCGGTGGTGAACAGCTCGGCCGTGGCGGGTCCGGCGGCCAGCGCGAGGACGGCCCGGCGCGCGGCGGGGGGCGCCACCTCGGCCAGCAGCGTCACCTCGACGCGGTGCACCCGGCCGGCCCCCAGGCCCAGCTCGAGGGCGGCCCCGACGTCGTCGCAGTGCACGTGCACGGCGTGCTCCCCGCCGCCGCCGGCCACGGTGACCGAGTCCCCCAGGTCGGCGAGGCCGCGGCGCAGCACCGCGACCGCGGGCTCGGGGGCGGCGTCGAGCAGGTAGGTGACCTCGAAGCGGGGCACGGGCCCGGGCCGGTGGCCCGCGGGGGCCGGGGGTGCGGCGGGGCGGGCCGGCGCCGCCCGGGCCGCGCCGGGCGCACCG
>NZ_BAAGQZ010000008.1:0-17256 GCF_054783215.1 Rhodococcus aerolatus
GGGCGGCCTCGGCCTCGGCGTCGGCCGGGGCGGGCAGCGCGCCCGGCTCGGCGACCGGGTCGGCGACCCGGACCACCCGCCCGCTGGCGCGGCCGGCGCTGGCCGGGGTGCCCCGCAGCACGCTCTCGGGCGCGGGGGAGCTCCCGCCGTCGGCGCGGGCGGTGCGGTCGGTCGTCAGCTGGGCCACCGGGTCCTCCTGGGGTGTCGGGGTGGGGGTGTCGGGGTGGGCGGTGCGGGTGCCGGGGTGGTGCAGGACACGCCCCCGTCGTGGGTCACATGAACTGGCTCACACGAAAGTACGCCCGAGGGGTTGACAAGTCCAGAAATAACCACAGAATCAGTCTCAAGCAAACATCGAACGGAGGTGATCGGACATGTACGCCGCGGAACGCCAGAGCCTGCTCCTGCGCCGGTCACGCTCCGAGGGGCGCCTCGACGTCACCACGATGGCCGCCGAGCTCGACGTCACCCCGGAGACCATCCGCCGCGACCTCGGCGCGCTGGAGCGCCAGGGCCTGCTGCGCCGGGTGCACGGGGGCGCCATCCCCGCCGAGCGCCTCGACGTCGAGCCCGAGCTCGCCGCCCGCGACACGGTGAGCTCGGCGGAGAAGGAGCTCATCGCCAAGGCCGCGCTCGACCAGGTCCACGGCGCGGCGACCCTGCTCGTCGACGGCGGCACCACCACGGCGCGGTTCGCCCAGCTCCTCCCGGCCGACCGCGAGCTGACCGTCCTGACCAACTCGCTGCCCATCGCGTCGCTGCTGGCGACCCGGGCCAACACCACCGTCTCGTTGGTGGGCGGCCGGGTGCGCTCGCGGACCCTGGCCACCGTCGACACCTGGGCGCTCGACGCGCTCGACGGGCTCACCGTGGACGTGGCGCTCGTCGGGGCCAACGGCTTCTCCGCCGACCGCGGCTTCACCACCCCCGACGCCGCGGAGGCGGCCGTCAAGGCAGCCATGGTCGGCGCGGCGCGGCGCACCGTCGTGCTCGCCGACTCCAGCAAGCACCGCGCCGACGCACTGGTGCGCTTCGCCCGGACCAGCGACGTCGACGTCCTGGTCACCGACCCCGGCCTGCCGGCGCGACACCGCGCCGCGCTCGAGGCCGCCGGACCCGAGGTGGTCGTCGCATGATCGTCACCGTCACCCCCAACCCGAGCCTGGACCGCACGGTCGAGCTCCCCGCCCTCGTCCGCGGCGAGGTGCTGCGGGCCAGCTCCTCGCGGGTCGACCCGGGCGGCAAGGGCGTCAACGTCGCGCGGGCCCTCGTCGCCGCGGGCGAGGCCTGCGTCGCGGTCATGCCCTCGGGCGGCTCCGTCGGCACCCGCATCGCCGACCTCCTCGGCCCGCAGGGCGTGCCCGTGGTCTCGGTGCCGGTGCGGGGCAGCACCCGCTGCAACACCGCGCTCGTCGAGCCGGACGGCACGACGACCAAGGTGAACGAGCCCGGCCCGCACCTCTCCGACGCCGAGGTCGCCGACCTCGAGCTCGAGGTCGCCCAGCTGGCCGCCCGGGCGGAGTGGGTGGTGTGCGCGGGCAGCCTGCCCGCCGGCGCGGGGGTCGACTTCCACGCCCGCATCGTCCGCGCCGCCCACGCCGCGGGTGCCCGGGTGGCCGTCGACTCCAGCGGCGCCCCCATGCTGGCCGCCATCCCCGCGGGCCCCGACCTGGTCAAGCCCAACCTCGAGGAGCTCGCCGAGCTCGCGGGGCGCCCGCTGACCAGCCTCGGCGACGTGCTGGCGGCGGCGCAGGAGCTGCGCGAGCAGGGTGTGGGCGCGGTGCTGGTCAGCCTCGGCGAGCGCGGTGCGCTGCTCGTCGACCACACCGGTGCCCACCACGCCGCCACCCCGCCCGTCCCGGTGCGCAGCACCGTGGGCGCGGGCGACTCCACACTTGCCGGGTTCCTCGCCGCAGGCGGGTCCGGCACCGAGGCCCTCGTCACCGCGGTCGCCTACGGCGCCGCCGCGGTGGGCCTGCCGGGCAGCGTCATGCCCGGGAAGTCCGACGTCCACCCCGAGGTCGTCCGTCTCAGCCCCGTGCTGGACACCTCGCTCGTCCTCACCGGAGAGGCTGCATGAGCACCCTGATCACCGCGGACCTGGTCGACCTCGACCTGGCCGCGACCGACAAGCACTCGGCCGTCGAGTCGCTGGCCGCGCGGCTCGTCGCCGCGGGCCGCGTGACCGACCTCGAGCAGTTCCTCGTCGACATCGCGCTCCGCGAGGAGCAGATGCCGACCGGCCTCGAGGGCGGCATCGGCATCCCGCACTGCCGCTCGGTGGCCGTCACCGAGCCCACCCTGGCGTTCGGCCGCAGCACCGCGGGGGTCGACTTCGGCGCCCCGGACGGCCCCGCCCACCTCATCTTCCTCATCGCCGCACCCGCCGGCGGAGGGGCCGAGCACATGACCGTGCTCGCGCAGCTGGCCCGGCGGTTGGTCCGCAAGGCCTTCAAGCAGGAGCTCCGCGACGCGACCGACCCGGCCGCGCTCGCCACCTACGTCCAGACGGAGGTCGGACAGTGAAGTTCGTAGCAGTCACCTCGTGCCCCACGGGCATCGCGCACACCTACATGGCCGCCGAGGCCCTCGAGGAGGCGGCCCGCGAGGCCGGCCACGAGATCGAGGTCGAGACGCAGGGCTCGGCCGGCTCCACCCCGCTGAGCCGGGCCACCATCGCCTCGGCCGACGCGGTCATCTTCGCCGCGGACGTCGACGTGCGGGACAAGGCCCGCTTCGACGGCAAGCCGCTGGTCCGGGCGGGCGTCAAGCGCGCCATCAACGACGGCGACGCGATGATCGCCGAGGCCGTCGCCGCCGCCGAGCGCCAGCCCGCCACGGTCGGGGCCGGCGCGGCCGGGGCCGGCGCGGTGGGTGCCGGTGCGGCCGGCGCGGCGTCGTCGAGCCACGACGGGGACGAGCAGCAGGTCGGCGTCGGCACCCGGCTGCGGCAGTGGCTGATGACCGGGGTCTCCTACATGATCCCGTTCGTCGCGGCCGGCGGTCTGCTCATCGCCATCGGCTTCCTGTTCGGCGGCGACGACGTCGTCACCAAGCTCTACGGCGGCACCATCGGGGGCACCACCTACACCGACGTCGCGGGCAACTTCCCGCTGGGCTTCACCAAGGAGGGCAGCCTCGACCTGCTGCTGTCCCAGGCGGGCTACGCGGGCCTGCTCTTCGTCATCGGCAAGATCAGCTTCTTCATGCTGGTCCCGGTGCTGTCGGGCTTCATCGCCTTCGCCATCGCCGACCGGCCCGGCCTGGTGCCCGGCATCGTCGGCGGCCTCATCGCCGCCGCCATCGGCGCCGGCTTCCTCGGCGGCCTGGTCTCCGGCCTGCTGGCCGGTGGTGTCGCGTACTACATCGCCCACCTGCCGGTACCCAAGGCGCTGCGGGCGATCATGCCGGTCGTGGTGATCCCGCTGGTCTCCACGGTGATCATCGGCCTGGTCATGTTCCTGGTCGTCGGCAAGCCCATCACCGCCGCCACCAACGGCCTGACCAGCTTCCTGGACGGGCTGACCGGCACCAACAAGGTCCTGCTCGGCATCCTGCTCGGCCTGATGATGGCCTTCGACCTCGGTGGCCCGGTCAACAAGGTCGCCTACGCCTTCGCCACCGCCGGCCTCACCGCCGCGGGCAACGCCGTCTCCGGTGCGCCGCTGGAGATCATGGCCGCCGTCATGGCCGCCGGCATGACCCCGCCGCTGGCCATGGCCCTGGCCACGGTGGTCCGCGCCAAGCTGTTCACCGACGTCGAGCGCGAGAACGGCAAGGCCGCCTGGCTGCTGGGGGCGACCTTCGTCTCCGAGGGTGCGATCCCCTTCGCCGCGGCGGACCCCTTCCGCGTCATCCCCTCGATGATGCTCGGCTCGGCCGTCACCGGTGGGCTCTCGATGGCCTTCTCCGCGACGCTGCGCGCCCCCCACGGCGGGGTGTTCGTCTTCCCGGTCGTCGGCAACGTGCTGCTCTACATCGTCGCCATCGTCATCGGCACCGCGGTCTCGGCCGCGGCGGTCGTCGCGCTGAAGTCGATGGGTCGCAAGGGTTCCGACGTCGAGACCCCGGCCAGCGCCGCGGCCGTGGCCGTGCCGGCCTGATGTTCCGGGCCGTGCCGGCCTGACGCACCTGCTCGACTGCTCGTCCCGCTCCACCCCCGTTCTCCCCGCCACCCGGCGTCCCCGCGCCGGGTGGCGGGTGACCACCCCCAGCTGAGAAGGTCCACCATGGCTACCCGCACCGTCACCATCGCCTCGCAGATCGGCCTGCACGCCCGCCCCGCCGGGCTGTTCGCGGCCGAGGCCGCCAAGCAGCCCGTCCCCGTCACCATCGGCAAGACCGGGGGCGAGGCCGTCGACGCCCGCAGCCTGCTCTCCGTGCTCACCCTCCACATCCGGGGTGGTGACGAGGTCGAGCTCAGCGCCGACGGCGAGGGCGCCGACGCCGCGCTCGACACCCTGCAGGCGCTGCTCGAGGTCGACCACGACGCCTGACCCCACCTGAGCCCGACGGCCCCCGACCCCCAGCAGGGGGTCGGGGGCCGTCGCGCGTGGTGCCCGGGGTCGGTCAGCGCACGGTGCGGCTCGCGGCGGCCTCGTACCGGCGCTGCTGCTCGGGGGGCACCCCGGGGGCGAAGGTCAGCGACACCGACACCACGTGGAACACGTCGAGCGCGTTCGCGTAGATCTCCGCGCGGCCCGAGGTCGGGAACGCCCGCACCACCACGGCGGGCAGGGTCCGCGCGCTGGTGCAGCCGACGTCGGCGCCGCAGTCGGCGGCCGTGGTGTCGGCCGCCCCGTCGGTGGGCAGCCCCGCGGCGGCGAACTCCGCGACGACCGCCGCGGCGTCGGGCAGGCCGGCCGCCGCCGCGGCGGGGGAGGTCGTGGTCGCCGACGACCCACCGCCGGAGGTGCCCGACGCGCAGCCCGCGAGGGCCAGCAGCGCCGCGCCGATCCCGGCTGCGAGCCGGGTCCGCGGGCTCAGCCCGCGTCCTCGAGGGTGCGGCCGTTGGTCTCCGGCACGAACTTCAGCACCACCACCAGCGAGATCAGCGCCATCACCGCGTAGCCGACGTAGGTCAGCGACAGGTTGGCGGCCGAGAAGCGCGGGAAGCTCACCGAGACCAGGAAGTTCGCGATCCAGTTGGCGGCGGTCGCCACACCCACCGCGGCCGCGCGCAGCCGGTTCGGGAAGACCTCGCTGAGCAGCACCCACACCACCGGGCCCCACGACAGCGCGAAGAAGAAGACGAACGCGTTGGCCCCGACCAGGGCGATCGTGCCCTGCGGGTCGGGCAGCGGGGCGTCGGGCATGTCGGGGTTGGCGTAGGAGAACGCCCACGCCGCGGTGCCCAGCGCGGCCGCCATGCCGACCGAGCCGACCATGAGCAGGGGCCGCCGGCCGAAGCGGTCGATGACGGCGATGCCGACCAGGGTGCCGCCGATGTTGACCACGGCGCTGACGACGCTGATGAGCAGCGACTGGTCCTCACCGATGCCGACGGACTGCCACAGCGCCGAGGAGTAGTAGAAGATCACGTTGATCCCGACGAACTGCTGCAGCGCGGCCAGCGCGATGCCCAGCCACACCAGCGGGATGAAACCGAACCGCCCGCCCAGCACGTCCTTGATCGAGGACTTCGCGTCCATGTTCAGCGAGCGGCGGATCTCCTCGATGCGGGCGGCCACCGCGTCGTGGTCACCGCCCTCGACCTCGGCGAGGACGGCGGCGGCCTTGTCGTCACGGCCCTGGCGCACCAGGTAGCGCGGCGACTCCGGGATGGTCAGCGACATGACGAGGTACAGCGCGGCGGGCACGACGCAGACGATGAGCATCCACTGCCACGCCTGCAGCCCGAGCAGGTCGTTGCTGGCCGAGCCGCCCGCGGCGGAGGCGATGGCGTAGTTGACGAGGGCGGAGACGGCGATGCCGAGGACGATCGCGAGCTGGTGCATCGAGCCGAGCCGGCCGCGGTAGGCGGCGGGGGCGATCTCGGCGATGTAGGCCGGGGAGATCACCGACGCCACGCCGACCGCCACGCCGCCGAGGATCCGCCACAGGGCGAGGTCGACGATGCTGAACGGCAGGCCCGAGCCGACGGCGCTGACCCCGAACATGACGGCGGCGATCTGCATGACGCGGATGCGGCCCAGCCGGTCGGCCAGGCTGCCCGCCACCCAGGCGCCGGCCGCCGCGCCCAGCAGCGCCAGCGACACGGTCAGCCCGGTCGCGGTGGCGCTGGCGGAGAACCGCTGCTCGATCGCCGTCACCGCACCGTTGATGACCGAGGTGTCGTAGCCGAACAGGAACCCGCCGATGGCGGCCGCCCCCGAGAACAGGACGGCATGGGCGACGTCGGCGTCGTGGCTGGAACCCCGGCTGGGGCTCGATCCCGAGGCTGTCTCGTTCGCCATCACGGCTCCCTCCGGGGCCCCGTCGGGTGCGTCGTCGCACCCCGCAGCCGTGACCCGATCGGGGGCAACCTACGCCCCCGCGGGCCCCGGGGCGGCGTGACGCGGGCGGTAGCGTCGCGGCGGTGACGACGCAGCAGGTGCAGGTCGGTCCCCACACGTTCGACGTGGCCGTCGAGGGGCCCGACGGGGCTTCCTCGGGGGGCTCCGCGTCCACGCCGACGGTGGTGCTGCTGCACGGCTTCCCGCAGAACCACCGGTGCTTCGACGCGGTGGTCCCGCGGCTGCACGCCGCGGGGATGCGCACGGTGGTCCCGGACCAGCGCGGCTACTCCCCGGGGGCCCGCCCTGTCGGGGTGAAGCACTACCGGGTGCCCGAGCTGGTCTCCGACGTCCTGGGGATCGCCGACGCGCTCGGCGTGGGCTGGTTCCACCTCGTGGGCCACGACTGGGGGGCCGCCGTCGCCTGGCAGCTCGCGGCCCGCCACCCCGACCGGGTCTCCAGCCTCGTCGCGGCCAGCGTCGGGCACCCCGTGGCCTTCGCCGCCGCGCTGGCGTCGGACGCCGACCAGCAGGCCCGCTCGGACTACTTCGGGCTGTTCGCGCAGGAGGGCCACGCCGAGGACGTGCTGCTGGCCGACGACGCCGCGCGGCTGCGCGCGATGGTGGCCGAAGGCGGGCAGGACGCGGCCGGCATCGAGGCCTCGGTCGGCCCGCTGCGCGACCGGGGCGCGCTGACCGCGGCGCTGAGCTGGTACCGGGCCATGCGGGGCGAGGACTACCGCGACGTCCCCGCCGTCGAGGTGCCGACGACGTTCCTGTGGAGCGACGCCGACCAGGCGCTGGGTCGGGCGCAGGCGGTGGCCACGGGCCGGCACGCCTGGGGGGAGTACCGCTTCGTCGAGCTGGCCGGGGTGAGCCACTGGATCCCCGAGCAGGCCCCCGTCGAGCTGGCCGGGGAGATCGCCCTGCGCTCCAGCCCCTGGTAGAGACTGCTCCCGTGCGCCTCGCCACCTGGAACGTCAACTCCGTCACCGCCCGCCTGCCCCGGCTGCTCGACTGGCTCGACGCCACCGGGCCCGACGTGGTGTGCCTGCAGGAGACCAAGACCTCGGTCGAGGCGTTCCCCGCCGACGAGGTCCGCGCCCTGGGCTACGAGTCGGCCGTGGCGGGGGAGGGCCGCTGGAACGGGGTGGCCGTGCTCTCCCGCGTCGGCCTCGACGCGGTGACGGTCGGCTTCCCCGGCCAGCCCTCCTGGGACCCGGGCACCGCCGCGGACGGCCTGTTCGACGCCGGCGCGGGCCGGGTGGAGGCCCGCGCGGTCGGGGCCACGTGCGGCCCGCTGCGGGTGTGGTCGCTCTACGTTCCCAACGGCCGCGAGCCCGAGCACCCGCACTACGCCTACAAGCTGGCCTGGCTCGCGGCGTTCCGCGACGCCGCCCGCGACGAGCTGGCCGCCGGACCGGCCGCGTTCGCCGCCTGCGGGGACGTCAACGTCGCCCCGACCGACGCCGACGTGTGGGACCGCGCCCGCTTCGAGGGGTCCACCCACGTCACCGCGCCGGAACGCGACGCGATCACCGCGCTGCTCGACCTCGGGCTGACCGACGTGGAGGCCCGGCCGCTGAAGAACGACCACCCGTTCACCTACTGGGACTACCGGGGCGGGGCGTTCCACAAGGACATGGGCATGCGGATCGACCTGGTGCTGGCCGACGCGGCGGCGGCCGCCGCGGTCACCGACGCCTACGTCGACCGGGAGGCGCGCAAGGGCACGGGCCCCTCCGACCACGCCCCGGTGGTCGTCGACCTCGACCTCTGAGTCAGAGCTCCAGGCCCAGCAGGGCGTTCTCCACCACCTCGGGCAGGCCCGGGTGGATCCAGTACTGCCCCCGCGCCACCTGCAGCGCGGTCTGGCCGAAGGCCATCGCCTGGATGAGCGGCTGGATGACGGTGGGGGCCTGGGCGCCCATGACGTGGGCGCCGAGCAGCCGCCCGGTGCCCTTCTCCGCGACCACCTTGCAGAAGCCCTGGGTGTCCTCCATGGCCCAGCCGTAGGCCACGTCGCCGTAGGCCTGGACCTTGACGGCGACGTCGAGCCCGGCGTCGCGGGCCTGCGCCTCGGTCATCCCCACCGCCGCGATCTGCGGGTGGGTGAACACGGCCGCGGGGACGAACCGGTGGTCGGTGGTGCGCGGGTCCTCGGGGTGCAGCAGGTTGTGCTGCACCACCTTCGCCTCGTGGTTGGCGACGTGCTTGAGCATGTGCGGCGAGCTGATGTCGCCCAGCGCCCACACGCCCTCGGCGGTGGTGCGCTGCTGCTCGTCGACCTTGACGCGGCCGTCCTCGTGGAGCTCGATGCCGGCCTTCTCCACCAGCAGCTCGTCGCCGTTGGGCACCCGACCCGTCGCGACCAGCAGGGCGTCGCCCTCGGCGGTGCTGCCGTCGTCGAGGGTCAGCCGGACCCCGCCGTCGGCGGTCGCCGCCACGGCGGTGGTGTCGCGGCCCAGCCGGACGTCCCAGCGCTGCGCCGCGAGCGCGGTGAAGCGCTCCGCGACGTCGGAGTCGTGGTGGCGCAGCAGCTGCGGCCCGCGCACCACCAGGGTGACCCGGGTACCGAGGTCGGCGAAGACGTGGGCGAACTCCGAGGCGATGTACCCGCCGCCGAGGATCACCAGCGAGCGCGGCAGCTCGGGCAGCCGCATGACGTCCTCGTTGGTGTGGAACGGCACCCCGGAGTCGCGGACCACCGCCGGCACGACCGGCCGGGACCCGGCGGCGACGACGACGCGGTCGGCGGTGATGGTCTCGCCCGTGCCGGTGTCGATGGTGCGCTCACCGGTGAAGGTGGCGTGCCCGCGGTACACGGTGGTGTTCGGCGTTCCCTCGGTGCGGTAGCGCTCGCCCCCGGCGGAGATGGGGTCGATGCGGCCGAAGACGCGGGTGACGACGTCGGTCCAGCGCACGCCGTCGACGTGGGCGTCGACCCCCAGGCGGTGTGCGTCGCGGACGGTGGCCGCGACCTCGGAGGCGTAGACGAACATCTTGGTGGGGATGCAGCCGACGTTGAGGCACGTCCCGCCGAAGGTGCCCTCCTCGAGCAGGGCGACGTCGAGGTCGTCGAAGCGCTCGTCGAGGATCGAGTTGGCCGAGCCCGTGCCGATGACCGCGAGGTCGAAGTGTCTCACCCCGGGCACGCTACCGGCGGGGGTGCCGGGCCCGCCGGGCCGCGGTGGCCGGGCGGTGCCCGCAGCTACGCCGTGCGGTCCGCCTCGGTGGGGGAGGACCCGTCGCCGGCCCCGTCGCCGGCGTCGCCGCCGGACCCGGTGGCCCGGTCCGCCAGCTTGACCAGCTCGGCGAGGCCCTCGCGCACGTGGCGGGCGAGCTCCCAGACGTCGGGCACCATCTCGCGGCAGACCACGATGCCGAAGTCGACGTTGCCGTCGTAGGACATCACCGTGATGTTGATGCCGCCGCCGGCGTCGCTCACCGCCGAGACGGGGTAGTTGGCCAGCACCCGCGCGCCCGCGGTGTAGAGCGGCAGCTGCGGGCCGGGCACGTTGGAGACGAACAGGTTGAACGGCGGCGCGGCCAGGGTGATGGCGCGCAGCAGGGTCCGCGAGGCCAGGCCGTGCAGGGCCTGCGGCAGCACCGCGCTGTACTCGTGCAGCAGCTGCGCGGGGACCTGGTCGAACCGCTCCTTGGCCGCGGCCAGCGAGGTGTGCAGGTCCTCGAGGCGGCCGCGGGGGTCGGCGACGTGGGTGGGCAGCGCGGCGAGCATGAACGAGATCTGGTTGCCGCCCGTGCCCATCTGCTCGGGGGTGCGCACCGAGACGGGCACGGCGGCCACCAGCGGGGTGTCGGGCAGCGCGTCGTGGTCGACGAGCCAGCGGCGCAGCGCGGTGGTGCACAGCGCCATGACCACGTCGTTCACGGTGAGGCCGAAGGCGTTCTTGACGTGCTTGACCTCGGCGAGGTCCAGCGAGGTGAACGCCAGCTTGCGGTGGGCGGTGATGGGGCCGTTGAACGGGGTCCGCGGCGGGGTCGGGGCCAGCTCGGGCAGCTTGTCGCCGTCGCTGAGCCCGGTCGCGCGGCCCAGCGAGCCGAGCACCTTGCCCACGGTGGGCGCCAGCGGGATGTTGGCCGCACCGGGCAGGTCGAGCACGTGGGGCAGCATGCGCGGCGCCGAGAGGACGAAGGACGCGGGCCGCGACGCGCTGCGCCACAGCCCCTTCGCCAGCGACGCGGCGGTGCCGGGGGCGCGGTCGGGGCGCGCGTCGGGGTCCGCGGGCTCGACGTCGCGGGGCTCGGGGGTCACGTCCATGACCACGGCGAGCACCTCGGCCCCGGAGACGCCGTCGATCGCCGCGTGGTGGACCTTGGTGTAGAGCGCCTTGCGGCCGCCGGACAGGCCGTGGATGAGGTAGCTCTCCCACAGCGGGTAGCGCCGGTCGAGCGGGCGGCCGGCGAGCCGGGCCACCTGCTCCCCGAGCTGCTCGTCGCTGCCCGGGGCGACCAGGGCCAGCTCGCGGACGTGGTAGTCGAGGTCGAAGTCGCTCGCGTCGACCCAGTAGGGCAGGTCGAGGCCCAGGGGCACCTCGTGCAGCCGCCAGCGCATCGGCCCGACGAGGTGCAGCCGGGACGCCATGAGCGCGCGGAGGTCGTCGATGGTGAGGTCGCCGCCCGGGGCCGTCGTCGGGTCGAGGATCGACAGGCTGCCGACGTGGACCAGCGTGGTCGCCGTCTCGGCGTTGAGGAACTGGGCGTCGAGGGACGAGAGCTGGCGCATCGCGAGGGCTCCTCTGGGCGGGTCCGGGCCGAGGTGACGTGCGGAGCGGGTCCGGGCTCGCTCGCCGGGCCCGAACCTACCCGCTAGTAGGTGACGTCCCGCACGTGGTCCAGCTCACCCAGCCACGCGTCGAGCTCGGTCATCGCGGCCTCCCGTCGCCCGGCCGTGGAGAGGAACACGTCGTGGCGGGCGCCGGGCACGGGGACCACGGTGGTCCGCCCGCCGAGGCAGCCGGCCCACCGCGCGATCTGCGCCACGTCGAGCACCGCGTCCCCCGCGTCGACCTCCTCGCGCCAGCTGGTGGCCAGCACCGAGCGGTCCGAGCGCAGCACCAGCGACGGGCAGCCGACGTCGAGCCCGCGGTGCAGCTGCGCGTGGCCGCGCCGCACTGCCCGCAGCCACCCCGCCCGCACGGCCACGCCCAGCAGCGGCTTCCAGTCCAGGTCGTAGTCCCACTCGCCCTGCCTGCTCGCGTGCAGGCTCGCGCCGTAGGCGTCCGCGACGGCGGTGGGCAGCACCCGGCGCGGGGCGAGCCGGCCCACCGCGTCGACGGCGAGGGTGCCCACGCTGCGCAGCCACGGCGCGCCCTGCAGGTCGAACCACGGGCTGTTGAGCACCAGCCCGGCGACCGGGGGCAGGCCGGCGCGGCGGCGCCGGTCGAGCCACAGCGGGGTGACGAGGCCGCCGGTGGAGTGGGCCTCCACGACGACGGACACCGGCCCCCCCGAGGCCGTGAGCGCCTCGGTCACCAGCGCGAGCGCGCGGTCGAGCTCGGCGTCGTAGCGGGCGAGGTCGGTGCAGTAGTGCGGGGTCTGGCCGGGCCGCAGCGAGCGCCCGCACCGGCGCAGGTCGAGGGCGTAGAAGCCGCGCCCGCCCGCGGCCACGCGCTCGGCGAGACCGGTCTGGAAGAAGTAGTCGGTGTAGCCGTGCACGTGCAGCAGGGCCCCGGTGCCCGCCCGGAGCGCGTCCGAGGTCGTGGAGGGGACGTGGCGGACCAGGGTCGCCACCACCTCGCCCTCCCCGTCCGGGTCGGTGCCCAGCGGCAGCGTGAGCCGCTCGTAGTCCGGGCCGAGGACGTCGGGCTCCCACGCGGTCACGGCGCCGATCGTAGGGCGGGGCGGCGGGCCTCGCCGACGCCTCCGGCCCGGGGCCGCGTGTGGTAACCAAGGGCCATGAAGCCCTCCCTGCGCCGCGCGTGGTCCGCCGACCTCGACACCCCGACGCTCTACGCCCTGCTCCGGCTGCGGGTGCAGGTGTTCGTCGTCGAGCAGGCCTGCGCCTACGAGGAGCTCGACGGCCGGGACCTGCACGAGGACACGCGGCACCTGTGGCTCGAGGTCGACGGCGAGCCGATCGCCACCCTGCGCCTGATGGAGGAGCACGGGCCGGAGAACCTCTTCCGCATCGGTCGGCTCTGCACCCGGCCGGAGTCGCGCGGGCAGGGCCACACCAAGCGGCTGCTGCAGGCCGCGCTGGCCGAGGTGGGGACGGTGGACTGCCGGCTCGAGGCGCAGACCCACCTCGTCGACCTCTACGCCGCGCACGGCTTCGTCGCCGACGGCGAGGAGTACCTCGAGGACGGCATCCCCCACACCCCGATGCTGCGCCGGGGCCGCTAGCCGCACGGCTATGCTCACCGCGCCGGCCCGAGGGCCGGTGCGAGACGACGGGCAGGCAAGCCGGTGCGAGTCCGGCGCGGTCCCGCCACTGTGAGGGCGCTGCAGCGTGGTGCTGCCGGGCCCGAGCCAGGATGCTGCCGCGTCTCGCGGACCCCCGGCAGATCCCTGTCGGACCCCGGCAGGGATCTCTGCCGGACCCCGACCGCGGGCGTGGACACCCGGGGATGGAGCGTCGCGTGAGCACGGCTGCACCAGTGGACGCCGCGGCGCCCCCCGGCTTCCCGTTCAGCGCCGTCGTCGGGCAGGACCAGCTCCGGCTCGCCCTGCTGCTGTGCGCGGTGCACCCCGGCATCGGGGGCGTGCTGGCGCGCGGGGAGAAGGGGACGGCCAAGTCCACCGTGGTCCGGGCGCTCGCCGCCCTGCTGCCCGCGGCGCCCGACGGCACCACCGCCCACCTCGTCGAGCTGCCCATCGGCGCCACCGAGGACCGGGTGGTCGGCTCGCTCGACCTCGGCCGCGCCCTGGCCGACGGGGAGCACGCCTTCTCCCCGGGCCTGCTGCACCGCGCGCACCAGGGCGTGCTCTACGTCGACGAGGTCAACCTGCTGGGTGACCACCTCGTCGACGTGCTGCTCGACGCCGCCGCGATGGGACGGGTGCACGTGGAGCGCGACGGCGTCAGCCACACCCACCCGGCCCGCTTCGTCCTCGTCGGCACCATGAACCCCGAGGAGGGCGAGCTGCGCCCGCAGCTGCTCGACCGGTTCGGCCTCGCGGTGGAGGTCAGCGCCTCCCGCGACGTCGACACGCGGGTCGCGGTGGTGCGCACCCGGCTCGCCTACGAGGCCGACCCCGACGGGTTCGTCGCGGCGCACGCCGCCGCGGACGCCGAGCTGGGCGCGCGCGTCGCCGCGGCCCGTGCGGTGCTGCCGGACGTCGTGCTGCCCGAGCCGGAGCTGCGCCGGATCGCCTCGCTCTGCGCGTCGTTCGACGTCGACGGCATGCGGGCGGACCTCGTGCTCGCCCGCACCGCCAGCGCCCACGCCGCCTGGCGCGGGGCCGGCACGGTCACCGCCGAGGACGTCCGGGTGGCCGCCGAGCTGGCCCTGCCCCACCGCCGCCGCCGCGACCCGTTCGACGAGCCCGGCCTCGACCCGGGCGCGCTGGACGACGCGATGCGCGAGGCCGAGCAGCCCGGCGACCACGTGCCGGACCCGGACCCCGACCCCGACCCGGACCCCGACGGGGGCGGTGCGCCCCCGCCCGAGCCGGACGCCGGGCCCCCGCCCGCCCCCGGCGACGCCGACGGGGCCGCGGGGGAGACGGCCGACGAGCCCGCCCCCACCCCGGCCGGCCCGCCGCCGTCGCGACCCGCCGCCGCCCCGGGCGCGACCTTCCGCACCCGGCGGCTCGAGGTCCCCGGCGTCGGCCGGGGCGCACCGGCCCGCCGCTCACGGGCCCGCGCCGAGCACGGCCGCGCCGAGGCCTCCGACGCCACCCGGGGCCACGGGCTGCACCTGGTGCACACCCTGCTGGCCGCCGCGCCGCACCAGCGCGCCCGGGGTCGGGACGCGGGCGGGCGGGTCCGCCTGGTGGCGGCCGACGTCCGCCTCGGCGTGCGCGAGGGCCGCGAGGGCAACCTGGTCCTCTTCGTCGTCGACGCGTCCGGCTCCATGGCCGCCCGCGACCGGCTCGCCGCGGTCACCGGCGCGGCCACCTCCCTGCTGCGCGACGCCTACCAGCGCCGCGACAAGGTGGCCGTGGTCGTCGCCCGCGGGGCCGACGCGGAGGTGGTGCTGCCGCCCACCGGCTCGGTGGACGTCGCCGCGCGCCGGCTCGCCGGCCTGCGCACCGGTGGCCGCACCCCGCTGGCGGCTGGGCTGCTCACCGCCCGCGAGGTGCTCGCCTCCGCCCGGGTCCGCGACCCCGCCCGCCGGCCCCTGCTGGTGCTGCTCACCGACGGCCGGGCCACCGGCGGCCCCGACCCGGTCGGCCGCTCCCGCGCCGCGGCCGCCCTGCTGGCCCGCGACGGCGTGGCCGCGGTCGTCGTCGACTGCGAGTCCGGCCTGGTGCGGCTCGGCCTGGCCGCGTCGCTGGCCACCGCGCTGCGCGCCGAGCACGTCCCGCTCGCCCACGTGAGCGCCGAACGGGTGGCCGGCACCGTCCGCGCCGCCACGGCCGCCGGGCGCCCCGCCCGCGACCCCGCCGCCTGAGCCGAGCAGGAGACCAGCCGTGCCCCAGGGAGTCCCCACCGTCGTGCCCGCCGACGGGCTCACCACCCGGCAGCGCCGCAACGCGCCGCTGCTCGCCGTCCACACCGGGGAGATGAAGGGCAAGTCCACCGCCGCGTTCGGCACGGCCCTGCGCGCGTGGAACCAGGGCATGGACCTCGCCGTGTTCCAGTTCGTCAAGAGCGCCAAGTGGAAGGTCGGCGAGGAGGAGGCGTTCCGCGCGCTCGACCGGGTGCACGCCGAGACCGGGCAGGGCGGGCCCGTGCAGTGGCACAAGATGGGCCAGGGCTGGTCCTGGAGCCGCAAGCCCGGCACTGAGACCGACCACGCCGCGGACGCCCGCGAGGGCTGGGACGAGATCGCCCGGCGGCTGCGCGCCGGGGAGCACGACTTCTACGTCCTCGACGAGTTCACCTACGTCCTGAAGTGGGGCTGGGTGGGGGTCGAGGAGGTCCTGGAGGTGCTCGCCGACCGGCCCGGCCGCCAGCACGTCGTCATCACCGGCCGCGACGCCCCCGCCGCCCTGGTCGACGCGGCCGACCTCGTGGTGGAGATGACGAAGGTCAAGCACCCCATGGACGCCGGCCGCAAGGGCCAGCGCGGGATCGAGTGGTGAGCACCCCCGCCGTCGTCACCCCCGCCGTCGTCACCCCCGCCGTCGTCATCGCCGCCCCCGGCTCGGGCAGCGGCAAGACCACGGTGGCCACCGGCCTGCTCGGCGCGCTGCGCGCCGCGGGCCACCGGCCGGCCCCGTTCAAGGTCGGACCGGACTACGTCGACCCGGGATACCACGCGCTGGCCGCGGGCAGGCCCGGGCGCAACCTCGACCCGGTGCTGGTGGGCCAGGAGCGGGTGCCCGCCCTGTTCGCCCACGGCTGCGCGGGCGCGGACGTGGCCGTCGTCGAGGGCGTGATGGGCCTCTTCGACGGCAAGGTCGGCGGCGGACCGTCCGGGCCGGGCCACGGCTCGACCGCCCACGTGGCCGCCCTGCTCGGAGCCCCCGTGGTGCTGGTGGTCGACAGCCGCGGGCAGAGCCGCAGCCTGGCCGCGCTGCTGCACGGCTTCGCCACCTTCGACGCCGGCGTGCACCTGGCCGGGGTGGTGCTCAACAAGGTCGGGTCGGCGCGGCACGAGGAGGTGCTCCGGGAGGCCTGCGCGACGGCGGGCGTGCCCGTGCTGGGCGCGCTGCCGCGCCACCAGGCGCTCGCCGTCCCGTCGCGCCACCTCGGCCTGGTCACCGCGGCCGAGCACGGCGGGGAGGCCACCGCGGCCGTGGCCGCCATGACCGCGCTCGTGGCCCGCCACGTCGACCTCGACGCCGTGCTCGCCGTCGCGGCCACCGCGCGGCCCGTCACCGCGCCCGCCTGGGACCCGGCCGCCGAGGTCGGCGCGGCGGGGGCGGTGGATCGCCCCGGCCCGCGGCCCGTCGTGGCCGTGGCCGGCGGCCCGGCGTTCACCTTCGGCTACCCGGAGCACGCCGAGCTGCTGGCCGCGGCCGGGGCGGACGTGGTCACCGTCGACCCGCTGGCCGACACCGCGCTGCCCCCGGGCACCGCGGCGCTCGTGCTGCCCGGCGGGTTCCCGGAGGAGCACGTGGCCGAGCTGGCGGGCAACACCGCGCTGCTGGCCGCGGTGCGCGACCTCGCCGCGACGGGCGCCCCGGTGCACGCGGAGTGCGGCGGGCTGCTCTACCTGTGCCGACGCCTCGCCGGCCGCGACGGCCCCTCCTTCGACCTGGCGGGCGTGCTCGACGCCGAGGCGGTGTTCAGCCCCCGGCTGCTGCTCGGCTACCGCGAGGCGGTCGCGCTCGGCGGCTCGGTGCTGCACCGGGCGGGGGAGCGGGTCAGCGGCCACGAGTTCCACCGCACCGTGGTGGCCCCGGTCAGCGGCCCGTCCCCGGCCTGGGGGTGGCGGGCGCACTCGGGCGGCACCGTCACCGAGGGCTTCCTCGGCGGGGCCGGGGCACCCGGGGTGCACGCCTCCTACCTGCACACCCATCCCGCCGGGACCCCGCACGCGGTGGCCCGGCTGGTGGCCGCGGCCCGGACGGCCCCGCTGCCCGCGTGAGGGACCTCGTCGTCGGGGTCGGCCTGCGCCCGGGGACGGACCCCGCCGCCGTGCTGGCGGCGGTCGCCACCGTGCTGCGGGGCCTTCACCCCGCGCGGGTGCGGGTGGTCGCCACGCTCGACGCGCGCGCCGGGGAG
>NZ_BAAGQZ010000009.1:0-120978 GCF_054783215.1 Rhodococcus aerolatus
GCCGGTTCCCCGGCTGCACCGTCCCCGCCACCGGGTGCGACCTCGACCACGTCATCCCCTACAACCACCACAACCCCCGCCGGGGTGGGTGGACCACCGTGGTGAACGTGGCCTGTCTGTGCCGACACCACCACCGCGCCAAGACCGCCGGCGTCTGGACCGTCCGGATGGACCCCGACGGCACCCAGCACTGGACCGGACCCACCGGACAGACCACCACCACCCGACCCGACGGGCTCCCCCCAACCGTCGGCGAGCACGGACCCACCATCCCCGCCGCAGACCGACCCGACTGCACACCACCCCGCACCCGCCGCGGCGGAGGACTCGAGAACGACCTCGACCACGCCCTCACCCAGCACCACGACCTGCAGCACAACCACCGCACCCGACGGCAGTGGCACGACCACGACCACCCACCCCCCGCGCCACCACACCCACCACCCGACAACGACCCACCCCCGTTCTGAGGGGGCGGTGTCACTCTCCGGGGCGCACCAGGCCGGACTCGTACGCGAGGACCACGGCCTGCACCCGGTCGCGCACCCCGAGCTTGGTGAGCACCCGGCCCACGTGCGTCTTCACCGTGGCCTCGGAGAGGAACAGCTCGGCCGCGATCTCCGCGTTGGACCGCGCCCGCGCCACCAGCCCGAGCACCTCGTGCTCCCGCTCCGTCAGCTCGGCCAGCTCGGGCCGCGGCACCCGGGGCGTCGGGTCGTCGGCCACCCACCGTGACAGCAGCCGCCGCGTCACGCTCGGCGAGACCACGGCGTCCCCCGCCGCGACCGCCCGCACCGCGGCCACGAGCTGGTCCGGCGGGGTGTCCTTGAGCAGGAACCCGCTCGCCCCCGCCCGCAGCGCCCCCAGCGCGTGCTCCTCCACGTCGAACGTCGTCATCACCAGCACGCGCACCCCGCTGCCGCCCTGCACCACGGCCCGGGTCGCCTCGATGCCGTCCATCCGCGGCATCCGCACGTCCATGAGCAGCACGTCGGGGCGCAGCCGCTCAGCGAGCTCCACGGCGGCGCGGCCGTCCGGCGCCTCGCCGACCACCCGCAGGTCGTCGTGCGAGTCGAGCACCATCCGCAGCCCCACCCGCATGAGCTCCTGGTCGTCGGCCAGCACCACGGTCGTCCCCGCGTCGCCCACGCCGGTCAACCTAGCGGCAGCACCGCCGAGACCCGCCAGCCCGCCACCTCGCCCCGCGACGACCACGGCCCCACCTCGAGCGTGCCGTCGAGCACCGCCACCCGCTCCCGCATCCCGACGAGGCCCACCCCGGTCCCGCCCGCGTACCCGCGCCCCCCGGGCCGCTCCCCGCCGGTGTCGGTCACCCGCGCGCTCACCGCGTCGTCTCCCCGCCGCACCTCCACCCGGGCCCCCGCCCCCGGCCCCGCGTGGCGCAGCACGTTCGTCAGCGCCTCCCCCACCACCCGGTGCACGGCGATCGCGATGCCCGCGGGCAGGTCGTCCACCGGCCCGGTCAGCTCGAGCTCCACGGGCAGCCCGACCGTCCGGAACTGCTGCGCCAGCTCGCTGAGCCCCGCCGTGCCCGTCGGCAGCGCCACCTCCACCTCGTCGGTGCTCCGCAGCGCGAGGACGGTGCGCCGCAGCTCGGCCAGCGCCTGCCGCCCGGTCGAGGCGATCGCCCCCATCGCCCGCCGCGCGGCCTCCGGGTCCCGGTCCAGCACCGACGCCGCCCCGTCGGCCTGCACCACCACGACGGACACCGCGTGGGCGACCACGTCGTGCAGCTCCCGCGCCATCCGCCGCCGCTCAGCGGCGACAGCCTCCTCGGTGCGCCGGTCCCGGTCCGCCGCGGCCGCCGACAGCCGGGCCGCGACCTCGGCGTCGTAGGCCCGCCGCGCACCCACGAACTCCGCGAGCGCCCACGCCAGAGCCAGGACCAGCGCGGGCAGCACCGGCCCGGCGACGCTGCCCACCCGCACCACCGACCACACCGCCACCCCGGCGGCCACCACCACGACCCACGCCAGGGCGACGCGCCGGCCGAGGACCGGGACCAGGGTGTAGAGCACGACGGGGAAGGCCAGGTCGGCCCCGCGCAGCACCAGCCCCGGCAGCAGCACCAGCTGCGCCAGGCCGCCCAGCAGCACCAGCACCGCGGCCAGGCGGGTCCGGGAGCGGCGCAGCGCGATGCCCGCCACCAGCACGACCCCGACCGCCCCGGCGACCCACGGGGTGTCGCGGGCCAGGGGTGCGGGCAGGTCGAGCAGCAGCACCACCAGGGCCAGCAGGCCGTCCCCCACGCCGGGCCGCTCCCGCAGCCACAGGCTCAGCCTCCGCACCCGGTCACGGTAGGCCCCGCCCGGCCGTGGACCCTGGACCTCGTGTCCGCCGCCCTGCCCCCGCACCCCCTCGCCCGCCGGCTTCGCACCCTGCACGCCGACCTGCTCCAGGTGAGCGAGGGCCGCATCCCCGCGGCCGAGGCCGTCCACGCCGGCGCCCGCGACCTGCGCTCCGCGTTCGGGGTGGCGATCGCCACCGCCACCGGCCACCTGCACCGCGCGGGCGACACCGACGTCGAGGTGCCGCTGCAGTCCGCGGCCAAGCCGTTCGTCTACGCCCTCGCCCTGGCCGACGCCGGCCGCGACGTGGTGCTCGACCGCATCGGCGTCGAGCCCACCGGCGTCGCGTTCGACGCGCTGCTGCTCGAGCACGAGACGGGGCGCCCGCCCAACCCGATGGTCAACGCGGGCGCCATCCTGGCCACCTGCCTGGTCTCCGGGGACGACGCGGCCGGACGCGTCGCGCGCATCGTCGAGGGCGTGTCCGCCTTCGCCGGCCGACCGCTGGCCGTGCACGAGGACGTGGTCCGCGAGGAGCTCGCCGTGGCCGACCGCAACCGCGCCCTGGCCCACCTCATGGTCGCCGACGGCACCCTGCCGGTCCCCGCGGCCGAGGCCATCGAGGTGTACCTGCGCTCCTGCGCCATCACCGTCACCACCGCCGACCTCGCCGTCATGGGGGCGACCCTGGCCACCGGCGGGCGCAACCCGCTGACGGGCGAGCAGGTGGTGCCGCCCGAGGTCGTCACCACCGTGCTGGCGGTGATGAGCACCTGCGGCATGTACGACGGCGCGGGCAGCTGGTTCGTCCGGGTCGGCCTGCCCGCCAAGTCCGGGGTCAGCGGCACCATCGTCGCGGTCAAGCCGGGCGAGCTGGCCGTGGCCACGGTGAGCGCCCCGCTGGACCGCCACGGCAACAGCGTGCGCGGCGTGCTGGCCTGCGAGCGGCTCTCCGACGAGCTCGGCCTGCACGAGTTCACCCCGGGCGGCGCGGGGCTGGAGGTGGTCTGCTCCTGCCTGGACGGCCGTCAGGTGCAGTCCAGCGTGGTGCGCCCCGAGCCCGACGCGGCCGCGCTGGCCGCCCACCCCGACCGGCTGCGGCTCGTCGAGCTCGCCGGCCCGCTGACGGTCGCGGCCGCCGACGAGCTCGTCCGGCTGCTCCGCGACACCCCCGACGCCCCCGCACCCCGCTGGACGGTGGCCGACCTGCGCGCCGTCGGCCACGTCCACCCGCCGGCCCGCGCGCTGCTCGACGAGGCGGTCACCCAGCTGCGCGACGCCGGCTGCCCCACCGTGCTGGTCGAGGCGGCCCCCGGCCCGCAGGTGCCGCGGCTGCACGCCCTGGCCGAGTCCGACGACGTCGACCGCGCGCTGGCCTGGTGCGAGGACGCGCTGCTGCGCCACCTCCGCACGGCCGACGGCGGGCGTGGCTAGCCTCGGCCCGGTGACCCCGCGCGCCGTCGACCCCGACTTCCTCGCCCTGCCGCTGCGCGCCCTGGCCGACGCGGCGCTGTCCGCCGCCCGGTCCGCGGGTGCGAGCCACGCCGACCTGCGGGTGCAGCGGCTGCGCACCCAGGACCTGCGGCTGCGCGACCGGGCCGTGCAGTCCTCCGGCTCGTCGGTGGTGCTCGGCCTCGCGGTGCGCGTGGTCGTCGACGGCACCTGGGGCTTCGCCGCGCACGCCGAGCTGACCCCGGACGTCGCCGCGGCCACCGCCCGGCGCGCCGTCGAGGTCGCCACCGCGCTGCGCCCGCTCAACGCCGACCCGGTCGAGCTGGCCGACGAGCCCGTGCACGGCTCGCTGGACGCCCCGGCCACCTGGGTCTCGGACTACGCGCTGGACCCGTTCGCGGTCGACGACGCGGACAAGGTGGGCCGGCTGCGCGAGCTGAGCGACGTGCTGCTGGCCTCCGCCGGGGTGCACCACGTCAGCGCCGGCTGCCTGCAGGTCAAGGAGCAGGTCTTCTACGCCGACCTCGCGGGCACGGCCACGGTGCAGCAGCGGGTGCGGCTCAACCCGAGGCTCGAGGCCACCACGGTCGACCGCGACGCCGGGGTGTTCGAGTCCATGGCCAGCCTCGTCCCGCCCGCCGGCCGCGGCTGGGAGCAGCTCTCGCAGGCCCACTGGGACTGGGACGGCGAGCTCGCCGCGCTGCCCGCGCTGCTGGCCGAGAAGGTCGTCGCCCCCACGGTCGTCCCCGGCCCGACCGACCTCGTCATCGACCCGTCCAACCTGTGGCTGACCATCCACGAGTCCATCGGCCACGCCACCGAGTACGACCGCGCCATCGGCTACGAGGCGGCCTACGCGGGCACCTCGTTCGCCACCCCCGACCAGCTCGGCACCCTGCGCTACGGCAGCGACGTCATGCACGTCACCGCCGACCGCACCGTCGCGCAGGGACTCGCCAGCCAGGGCTTCGACGACGACGGGGTCGCCACCTCGCAGTGGGACCTGGTCCGCGACGGCACCCTCGTCGGCTACCAGCTCGACCGGGTCTTCGCCCACCGCCTGGGCCTCGAGCGCTCCAACGGCTGCTCCTACGCCGACTCCCCCCACCACGTCCCGATCCAGCGGATGGCCAACGTGAGCCTGCAGCCCGACCCGACCCGCGACACCACCACCGCCGAGCTCGTCGGCCGCGTCGCCGACGGCCTCTACGTCGTCGGGGACAAGTCCTGGTCGATCGACATGCAGCGCTACAACTTCCAGTTCACCGGCCAGCGCTTCCACCGCATCCGCGACGGCGAGCTCGTCGGGCAGGTGCGCGACGTCGCCTACCAGGCCACCACCACCGACTTCTGGGGCTCGATGGAGGCCGTGGGAGGTCCCTCGACGTGGGTGCTCGGCGGGGCGTTCAACTGCGGCAAGGCCCAGCCCGGGCAGGTCGCCGCCGTCAGCCACGGCTGCCCCTCGGCACTGTTCCGCGGCGTGAACGTCCTCAACACCCGGACGGAGGCCGGCGCGTGATCGCCGCCCCGGACCTCGTCGACGCCGCGCTGGCCGCCTCCCGCGCGGACGCGGCCCTCGTGCTCGTGGCCGAGCAGACCGAGGCCAGCCTGCGCTGGGCCGGCAGCTCGATGACCACCAACGGCATCTCGACCTCCCGGACGTGGACGGTGGTCTCCGTGGTCGGGGCGGCGGTGGGGGTCGTCAGCTCCGCGAGCGTCGACGGCGCCGACGTCGAGGAGGTGGTGCGGGCCAGCGAGGCCGCCGCCCGCGCCGCCGGGGACGCCCGCGACGCCACCGCCCTGGTCGAGGGCGAGGGGTCCCCCGCGGACTGGTCTGACCCGGCCGCCACCACCTCGGTCGCCGTGTTCGACACCCTCGTCGACGACCTCGCCGCCGGGTTCCGCGGCCGCGACGCCCTCTACGGGTTCGCCCACCACACCGTCACCACCACCTGGCTCGGCAGCTCGACGGGGCTGCGCCGCAGGCACACCGAGCCCGTCGGCACCCTCGAGGTGAACGCCAAGCGCGACGGCTCCAGCGCGTGGGCGGGCGCAGGCACCGAGTGGTTCACCGACGTGGGCCTGGCCGGCATGCTCGACGACCTGGGCCGCCGGCTCGACTGGGGCGCCCGCCGCGTCGAGCTGCCCGCGGGCCGCTACGAGACGCTGCTGCCCGGCTCCGCGGTGGCGGACCTGCTGGTCCCGATGATGTGGGCGATGGACGGCCGCGGCGCGCACGAGGGCCGCACCGCGCTCTCCCGCGCCGGGGGCACCCGCGTCGGGGAGCGGCTCACCTCGCTGCCGCTCACCCTGGCCAGCGACCCCGCCGCACCCGGGCTGACCACCAGCCCGTTCCTCGCCGTGACCAGCTCGGACGACGCGGTGTCGGTGTTCGACGACGGCCTGCTCACCGGGCGCACCGAGTGGGTCCGCGAGGGCGTGGTCAACGCCCTGGCCTACCCCCGCGCCGCGGCCGCCGAGCTCGGCGCCGAGCCCACCCTGCCCGGGGAGAACCTCCTGCTCACCGGGGGCAGCGGGGCGAGCCTCGACGACATGGTGGCGAGCACGGAGCGCGGCCTGCTGCTGACCTGCCTGTGGTACATCCGCGAGGTCGACCCGGCCACCATGCTGCTCACCGGGCTCACCCGCGACGGGGTGTACCTCGTCGAGGACGGCCGGGTCACCGCCGAGGTCGGCAACTACCGGTTCAACGAGTCCCCGCTGGACCTGCTGCGCCGCGCCACCGAGGTCGGGGCGAGCGAGCGGGTGCTGCCCCGGGAGTGGTCGGACTGGTTCACCCGCGCCCAGGTCGGCCCGGTGCGGATCCCCGACTTCCACATGTCCAGCCAGAGCCGGGCCAGCTAGCCCGTCCGGGGGCGTCTGCAAGTACCGCCAGGAGCCTCGCGGGGCGTCTGCAACCGCCGCCAGGACGGGCCTTAGCGGGGCATCCGGCGCCACACCGCCCGGGGCAGCACCCCCATCACCGCGAACACGGGCCGCAGCACCCCGGGCACCCACACCTCGCCCCGCCCGCGGTCCAGCGCACGCACCACCGCGTCGGCCACCTGCTCGGGGGTCGAGGAGAACGGCGCCGGGTCCATGCCCTCGGTCATCCGGCCGACCACGAAGCCCGGGCGCACCAGCAGCAGGTGCACCCCGGTGCCGTGCAGCGCGTCGGCCAGGCCGGAGGCGAACCCGTCGAGACCGGCCTTGGCCGAGCCGTAGACGTAGTTCGCGCGGCGCACCCGCACCCCGGCGACGGAGGAGAACACCACCAGCCGCCCCGTCCCCCGCGCCCGCATCCGCGCGGCCAGCTCGGTGAGCACCCCCACCTGCGCGACGTAGTCGGTGTGCACCACCGCGGCGGCGTGCGCGGCGTCGGTCTCCGCGCGGGCCTGGTCACCCAGCACCCCGAAGCACAGCAGCGCGGTGCCCACCGGGCCGTGCACGGCCTCGACCGCGTCGAGCAGCGGGCCGTGCGAGGCGAGGTCGTCGGCGTCGAGCTCCACGCAGGCGACGTCCGCGGCCCCGGCGGCGCGCAGCCGGGTCACCTCGTGGGCCAGGTCGTCGGCCCGGCGCGCCGCCAGCACCACCGACCGCTGCCCCGCCCGCACCAGCCGCTCGGCCAGCACCACGCCGATCTCGCTGCGACCACCCAGCACCAGCAGCACACCCGTCCCGTCCACCCGGGCAGTCTCCCCGGCTACCGTCGTCGCCGTGGCCGCCACCCCCGCCGACCTGACCCCCGCCGCGCTCGAGTTCCTCACCGAGCGCCACCTCGCGACGCTGACCACCACCCGGGCCGACGGCACCGCCCACGTCGTCCCCGTCGGGTTCACCTGGGACGGCGAGGCGGGCGTGGCCCGCGTCATCACCCGGGACCGCTCGCAGAAGGGGCTCAACGCCGCCCGCGGCGGCCGGGCCGCGGTGTGCCAGCTCGAGGGTGGCCGCTGGCTCACCCTGGAGGGCCCCGTCGAGGTCTCCGCCGACCCCGCCGAGGTCCGGGAGGGCGAGCAGCGCTACGCCGCGCGGTACCGGACCCCGCGGGAGAACCCGCAGCGGGTGGTCGTCCGCATCCACGTCGACCGGGTCATGGGCTCGGCCGCCTTCCGGGAGCAGACGCCGTGAGCGACCGTCCGGTCATGCTCGTCGACGGGGCGGGCCTGTGGTTCCGGGCCTTCCACGGCGTCCCCGACACCATCACCTCCCCCGACGGGCAGGCCGTCAACGCCGTCCGCGGGTTCACCGACATGATCGCCTCCCTGGTCGAGCGGCTGCACCCGTCGCGGGCTGCGATCTGCCTCGACCTGGACTGGCGCCCGGCGTTCCGGGTCGCCCTGCTGCCCAGCTACAAGGCCCACCGCGTGCTCGAGGAGAACAGCGGGGACCTCGGCAGTGTCGGACCGGACGTCGAGGACGCGCCCGACCTGCTCGCCCACCAGGTGCCGGTGATCCTCGAGCTGATGGCCGCGGCCGGCATCGCCACCGCGGGTGCGGAGGGTCTCGAGGCCGACGACGTGCTCGGCACCCTCGCCGCCGCCGAGCGCACCGACCCGGTGGTGGTCGTCTCCGGGGACCGGGACCTGCTGCAGGTGGTGGCCGACGAGCCCGTCCCGGTGCGGGTGCTCTACGTGGGCCGCGGCCTGACCAAGGCCGAGCTGTACGGCCCCGCCGAGCTGGCCGAGCGCTACGCGCTGCCCGAGCACCGCCCCGGCCCCGCCTACGCCGAGCTCGCCGCCCTGCGGGGCGACCCGTCCGACGGGCTGCCCGGGGTGGCCGGCATCGGGGAGAAGGGCGGCGCCACCCTGCTGCGCACCCACGGCGACCTGGCCGCCCTGCGTGAGGCGGCGCGCACCGGGGCCGCCGGGGTCGGGGCGCGGGCGCGGGCCTCCCTGCTCGCCGCCGAGGACTACCTCGACGCGGCGATGCCCGTGGTGCGGGTGGTCACCGACGCCGACGTGCACCTCTCCCGCGACGACGACACCCTGCCCGCCGCCACCGTCGACGACGCCGCGCTCGACGCCCTGGCCCGGCGGTGGGGCGTGGAGAGCTCGGTGCGCCGGCTGCGCGCCGCGCTGGCCGCGGCGGCGGGGGCCTAGAAGTAGGTGCCCGACCAGGGCTGCTGCGGGGTCACCAGCAGCCGGTCCAGCGCCGCGACCGCGGCCGGGGCGCCCTCGGCGCGGCCCACCGAGGCGAGGTCGGCCACCGACGTGCCGCCGAGGTAGACCGCGGCCAGGTCACCGACGTCGAGCACCACCTCGGCCACGGCGCGGCTGCGGCGCACGCCGTCCGCCCCGACGGTCCAGGTGCCGTCGTTCGCGGGCAGGAGCACGTCACGCACCCCCAGCTCGACCGGCTCCCCCGGCGCCCACGACCGGGCCGTCAGCGCCGCCTCGACGTCGACCAGGCGCAGCCACGTCTCGTCCTCGAGGTCGGAGACCCGGGCGGCCCGCTCGTCGGTCAGGGCCAGGCCGAGCCGGGAGTCCACGGGGCGGCCGGGCGCCTCGAGCTCGTCGGCCAGGTCGATGCCCAGCGCGGCCTGCCACAGCGCCAGCTCCACCCCGGTGTCGGCCCCGACGAGGTCGAGCACCCGCACCGTGGCGGTGGTGCCGTGCCCCCAGCGCGGCCGGTCGGGGCAGCTCCACACCAGCCAGCCGACGATCTCGTGGGTGGCCGGGTCGCGGGCAGCGAGCACCCACAGCGGCTGGTCCCGGTCGAGCTGGCCGCGCACCAGGGTGGTCCACCACCAGGTGGGGCGGTCCACCGTGCCGGGCCGGGAGCCGCGCACCCGGTCGTGCGCGGCGGTGAGCGCGGCGATGGCGTCCTCGGGGTCGAGCAGGTCGAGCTCGACGTCGGCCACGGCGGCGCCGTCGCGCAGCCGGGCCCGTGCCCGGTCGACCGTCACCGTGGCGTAGCGGCTGGCGGGGCCGTAGCCGAAGCGGGAGTAGATGCCCGCCTCGCTGGCCCGCAGGGTCGCCGCGACGACGCCGGCCTCGTGCAGCGCGCGCAGCTGGGCGGTCTGCACGGCGCGCAGGTATCCGCGGCGGCGCCGGTCGGCCCGCACCCCGACGCTGCTGACCCCGGCCGCCTCGACCTCGCCACCGGGCACGGCGAGCCGCTGCGGGAACCACCGGGACAGCGCACCGATGGTGCCGTCGTCCTCGACCACCGCGTGCAGCGTCGCGCCGGCGTAGCTCGCCGCCGAGCGCGCCCACATGGCGTCGCTGACGGGGCCGACGAGGTAGGCGTCGGCGAACGTGCGGGCCGCGTCGCGGTGCCGCTCCGGCGGCAGGACGCTGACCCGGGGCCCCGGGCCCGTGTCCTGCTGGGGGCCGGCCGTCACGGGCGCGAGACCGTGTACGTCCCGGAGTCGTCGGTGATGGTGATGGTGATGGGCTTGTCGGCGCCGGCGATCGAGGCGGTGCACGTGAAGGTCCCGCCCACCGTCACCTCCTGGTCGGCGGGGCACGTGACGGTGCCGACGTCGGCCACCCGGTACTGGTCGCTGAGCACCGAGGTCACCCCCTCCTGCACCTTGGCCTGGTCGAGCACGGTCTTGCTGAACACCGTCATGGCGAGGACGACGCCGATGACGGCGAGGACGACGACCGCCCCCAGGATTCCCAGGAGCAGGCCGGTGCGCCCCTTCTTCTGCGGCGGCGGGGTGAAGCTGGGCGTGCCGCCGTAGCCGCCGCCGGGCTGGCCGTACTGGCCCTGCTGGGGCTGGCCGTACTGGCCCTGACCCGGCTGCCCGTACTGCCCCGGCTGCTGCGGCGGGCCGTACTGGCCGGGCTGCTGCGGGGGCTGGCCGTACTGGCCCGGCTGCCCGTACTGGCCCGGCTGCTGCTGGGGGGGTCGGCCGTACTGGCCCGGCTGCTGGGGCTGGCCGTACTGGCCGGGCTGCTGCTGGGGCGGCCCGTACGGGCCGGGCTGCTGTCCCCCGCCGGGCTGACCGTAGGACCCGCGGTAGGGCTGGTCGCCGTACGGGTTGCTCATCGACTACTCCCCCGGATCTGTGCAGCAGGACGCCCGCGATCCAACCACAGGCCCCGACGGGCCGTGGCCGGGTCCGCGCGGTGGGTCACGCGGTGCCGACGGCGACGACCCCGCGCCGCAGCGCGGTCACCGCCTCGGCGGCCACCCGGGCCTGGGGCCCGCCGTCCGCGGCCACCCGGACCTGGTCGAGCAGGTCCACCACCTGGCGGCACCAGCGCACGAAGTCCCCCGCCGGCGCCGGGGTGCTGCCCTGCCCGGCGGCGGCGAGCACGCTGGCCAGCGAGTGGCCCCGCGCCCACCGGTGCACCGCCGAGACGATGCCCAGGTCGGGCTCCCGGGTCGCGGGGATGTGGTGGCGGCGCTCGTCGTCGACGATCTCCCCCCAGATCCGCACCGTCGAGGCCAGCGCGTCGGCGACGGGGCCGTCGGGCACGACGGGCATCTCCTCGCCCTCCCGACGCGCCTCGTAGACCACCGCCGAGACGACGGCGGCCAGGTCCGGGGCGGAGAGGTCCGCCCACACCCCGCGGCGCAGGCACTCCGCGACGAGCAGGTCGGACTCGGAGTAGATGCGGGCCAGCCGGCGGCCCTCGTCGGCGACCTCCTGGGTGTCGCCGCTGCCCACCAGGTAGCCGCGCTCGGCCAGCAGCGCCCGGATCCGGTCGAAGGCGCGGGCCAGGGAGTGGGTGGTGGCGGCCACCCGCTGGCGCAACGTCTCGGTCTCCCGCTCCAGGCGGTGGTGGCGCTCCGCCCAACGGGCGTGGTCCTCCCGGTGCTCGCAGCCGTGGCACGGGTGCTGGCGCAAGGCCCGGCGCAGCGCGGCGAGCTCGGCGTCGTCGGCCGCCGCGGCGCGCTTGCGGGAGCGCCCGCCCGGGGCCACCACCCCGCTGGACCGCAGCGAGGACGCGATGTCCCGGCGCACCCGCGGCACCCCGTGGTCCACCCGCCGCGGCAGGGCGAGCCGGCCCAGCACGGCGGCGGCGTCGGGGAAGTCGGTGCGCGAGAGCCGGCCCGCCCAGGTGCCCTCGGTGATGACGAGCGGGCGCGGGTCGGGGCCGTCGAGGCCGGGGTCCAGCACCACGGCCAGCCCCGCGCGCTTGCCGCCGGGGACCGCGATGACGTCCCCGCGGCGCAGCGCGGCCAGCGACTCCCCCGCCTCGGTGCGCCGGGCCGCGGTCCCCTCGCGGTTGAGCCTGCGCTCCCGGTCGGTGAGCCGGGCGCGCAGCGCGGCGTACTCGGCGAAGTCGCCGAGGTGGCAGTGCACCTGCTCGGCGTACCCGGCCAGGGCCTCGGTGTTGCGGTCGATGGTGCGGGACAGCCCGACGACGGAGCGGTCCGCCTGGTACTGGGCGAAGGAGCGCTCCAGCAGGGCGCGGGCCTGCGCGGCGCCGACCGAGCCGACCAGGTTGACCGCCATGTTGTAGGCGGGCCGGAAGGAGCTGCGCAGCGGGAACGTGCGGGTCGAGGCCAGGCCGGCCACCGAGGTCGGCTCCACCCCGGGCGCCCACAGCACCACCGCGTGGCCCTCGACGTCGATGCCGCGCCGCCCCGCCCGGCCGGTGAGCTGGGTGTACTCCCCGGCGGTGAGGTCGACGTGGGCCTCGCCGTTGTACTTGACCAGCCGCTCCAGCACGACGGTGCGGGCGGGCATGTTGATGCCCAGGGCCAGGGTCTCGGTGGCGAACACCGCGCGCACCAGCCCGCGCAGGAACAGCTCCTCGACGGTCTCCTTGAACGCGGGCAGCATCCCGGCGTGGTGGGCGGCGACCCCGCGCAGCAGCGCGTCGCGCCACTCCCAGAACCCGAGCACGGCCAGGTCGCCGCGCGGCAGCTCCGCGGTGTGCGCGGCGATGACCTGCTCGATCTCCTCCTCCTGGCCCGGTGCGGTGAGCCGGAGGCCGTGGCGCACGCACTGGGCCACGGCGGCCTCGCACCCGGCCCGGCTGAAGACGAACGTGATCGCCGGCAGCAGGCCCTCGGCGTCGAGCCGCTCCAGGACCTCCGGGCGGGGCAGCGGGCGCCACCCGGAGCGCTCCCCGCGGTGCGGGGCACCCCCGCCGCGACCGGGACGGCCACCACCGCGGCGGTCGCGGCCGCGCGAGCGGTAGGAGCCCCCACCGCCGCCGGTGTCCTCGCGGCGCTGCTGCTGCTGGACGTGGCGGACCAGGTCCGGGTCCACCACCAGCTGCGCCCCGCCGCCGTTGTCCCGCTCGCTGAACAGGTCGAACAGCCGCCGGCCGACCAGCACGTGCTGGGTCAGCGGGATGGGGCGCACCTCGTCGACGACCACGGTGGTGTCGCCGCGCACGGTGGAGATCCACTCCCCGAACTCCTCGGCGTTGCTCACCGTGGCCGAGAGGCTGACCAGCCGGACGTCGGGCCGCAGGTGCAGGATCACCTCCTCCCACACCCCGCCGCGGAACCGGTCGGCCAGGTAGTGCACCTCGTCCATCACCACGTAGGCCAGGCCGCGCAGCGCGGGTGACTGCGCGTAGAGCATGTTGCGCAGCACCTCGGTGGTCATGACGACCACGGGCGCGTCGGCGTTGACGGAGGTGTCGCCGGTGAGCAGGCCGACGTGCTCGCGGCCGTGCCGCTCGGCGAGGTCGGCGAACTTCTGGTTGCTCAGCGCCTTGATCGGCGTGGTGTAGAAGCACTTGCCCCCGGCCTCGAGGGCCAGGTGCACGGCGAACTCGCCGACGACCGTCTTGCCCGCGCCGGTGGGCGCGCACACCAGCACGCCGTGCCCGTCCTCCAGGGCCTCGCAGGCCTGCACCTGGAACGGGTCGAGCGCGAAGGGCAGCAGGGCGGTGAAGCGGGCCAGCTCGGGACGGGCGGCGCGACGACGCGCGGCCGCGAAGGCCTCTGCCGGGGAAAGGTCGGCCACGTCGCCAGGTTGCCACAGCGCGGGCGGGGCCACCGGCGCGCGGGTCGCGGGCCTAGGTGGCGTCGCCCCAGGAGCCCGGGCCGGGGGCGGTGGTGGCCGGGGGCTGCCGGTCGTCGTGGTGCGGCGCCGGCGCCTCGAGCGCGGCCCCGGGTGCACCCGGGCCGCGGTCCAGCGGGGAGGCCTGGTCGTCGTCCAGCTCGCCCCAGCCCTCGGCCGCGCGGCGGCGGGCCTTGCGCTTGTCGTGCACCCGGGCCACCTGGACCGACGCCTCGAACAGCACGGTCAGCGACAGCGCCAGGGCCAGCATGCTGAACGGGTCCTGGCCGGGGGTGGCGACGGCGGCGAACGCGAACAGCCCGAAGATCAGGCCGCGGCGCCAGGCCTTGAGCCGGTCGTAGGTGAGCACCCCGGCGAGGTTGAGCATGACGACGAGCAGCGGCAGCTCGAAGCTGACGCCGAAGATGACGATGAGGCCGATGATAAAGCTGAAGTACTGGTCGCCGTTGAGCGCGGTGATCTGCACGTCGTTGCCCACCGAGAGCAGGAACGACAGCGCCTTGGCCACGACGACGTAGGCCATGACGGCCCCGGCCACGAACAGCGCGGCCCCGAAGGTCACGAACGCGACGGCCGCCCGGCGCTCGTTGCGGTAGAGCCCGGGGGTGATGAAGCCCCACAGCTGGCCCAGCCACACCGGGCTGGACAGCACGATGCCCGCGGTCAGCCCCACCTTGAGCCGGAGCATGAACTGGTCGAACGGGGCGGTGGCGAGCAGCCGGCACGCCCCGTCGTTGCCGATCTGCGCCCGGTCGGTCGCGGGCAGCGCGCAGTAGGGACCCTTGAGGATCTCACCCAGGCTGGGGGTGCCCCCCACGCCGTAGGAATACCAGAGGAAGCCCAGGACGGTCGCGACCACGATGGCGATCGCGGCCTTGGTGACCCGGCTGCGGAGCTCGAAGAGGTGCTCGACGAGCGACATCGAGCCGTCGTCGTTCACCGGGGGTCGGGAACGGCGGGGCCGGATGCGCCCGAGGCGTCCGGGCACGGCGGTGGTGCCTCAGCTGGCCTTCTGGCCGTCGGCGGCAGCCGTGGCCTGGTACTCGGTGCCCGGCTGCTGCTGGGGCGCGACCTGCTGCGGCACCGGCTGCTGGGCGACGGGCTGCTGGACGACCGGCTGCTGGACCACCGGCTGCTGCGGGGCGGGCTGCTGGGCGACCGGCTGCGGCTGCGGCACCGGCTGGGTGACCGGCGCGGGCTGCGCGGCCGGCGGGAGCTGCTGGACCACGGGCTGCTGCGGCGCGGGCTGCTGCGCGGCCGGGGCCGACGTGCCGGCGTCGTCCTTGCCGTCCTGCCCCATCTCCTTGATCTCGCTCTTGAAGATGCGCATGGACCGACCCAGCGAGCGCGAGGCGTCCGGGAGCCGCTTGGCCCCGAACAGGATGACGAGCACCGCGATCAGGATGAGCCAGTGGACGGGGCTGAGAGCTCCCATGGGTGTGCCTCCAGTGATGGACGTCGTCGTGGAGTCTACGCGGCGGGAGGGGTTCCCGGATCGGTCCGGTAGGCCACGAGGGCGGCGGCGGCGCGGGCCAGGACCTCCTCGGCCACGTCCGCGGGGGCCACCACGCGGGCGCCGGCGCCGAAGCCGAGGACCACGCGCACCAGCCACTCCCGGTCGGAGTAGCGCAGCCCCACCCGGACGCGGCCGTCGTCGAGGGCGGTCAGCGACTCCACCGGGTAGTACTCGGCGACCCAGGTGGCCGAGGGGTCCAGCTCCAGCTCGGCCAGCGGCAGGTCCGCCCCCAGGTCGAACGGTGCCCCGGGGTCGGCGTCGGCGCCGCGGCCCGCCGGGGTGCGCTCGCCCAGCTCCTCGTCGAGCACCTCGGCGTGCTCCACGCGGTCCAGCCGGAACAGCCGGACGTCCTCCGCGCGGCGGCACCACGCCTCCAGGTAGCTGCGCCCGGCCACGACCACCAGCTCGTGGGGCTCGACGACCCGGTCGGTCACCGCGTCGCGCCCCGCGCTGAAGTAGCGCAGCCGCAGCGCGCGCCGCCCGGCCAGCGCCGCCCCGACCGCCGCGGCGACGGCCTCGTCCGGCTCCTCGTCGCGCGCCCGGCCCACCGCGGGACCGCCCACCGTGGTGCCCCCCGCGGCCGCCTCGACCTTGGCCAGCGTCCGCTCCACCACGTCGCGGCCCACCACGCCGCCCACGTCCCCGAGGGCGCGCAGGCACACCGCGAGCGCCCCCGCCTCGGCGTGGGAGAGCCGCAGCGGGCGGGTGAGCCCGGCGTCGAACACCACCGAGACGGTGTCGCCCTCGAACGAGAGGTCGATCAGCTCGCCGGGGCCGTAGCCGGGCAGGCCGCACATCCACAGCAGCTCGAGGTCGCGGCGCAGCTGCTCGGCGCTGACGTCGAGGTCGGCGGCCGCCTCCTCCACCCGCACCCCCGGGTGGGCCTGCAGGTAGGGCACCAGGGCCAGCAGCCGCGGCATCCGCTCGGTCAGCCCGCTCACGGCTGCTCCTCCCCCGTGCGCCCCGCCGCGCCCCGCAGCAGCGCGACCACCTCGGCCGCCAGCTCGGGCGGGTCGAGCACCACCACGTCCGCCCCGTGCCCGGCCAGCTCCCGGGCCGCCCCCGGGCCGGGCAGCTCCACCTCCACCACGTCGCCCCCGTCGTCCGCCGCCAGCGTCCGGGCGTGCCGGCGCAGGCCCTGGGCCCGGCCCGGCGCCAGCCGCAGCCGGGCGGTGACCGGTCCGCTGCGCGGCCCGGCGGAGGCCTCGACGAGGGCGAGCAGGTCGACGTCGGGCACGGTGACCGCGCCGGCGGCGCCGCGGGCGCGGACGTCGGTGATGCGGGAGAGCCGGAAGCAGCGGACGTCGTCGCGGAGGTGGTCGTGCCCGACGAGGTACCAGCGGCCCCGGTAGGACACGACGCCCCACGGGTCGACGGTGCGCTCGGTCGCCTCCGCGGTGGGCCCGCGGCGGTGGCGGAACCGCACCGTGCGGCCGGCCTCGACGGCGGCGACGAGCGGGTCGAACGCGGGGTCGGTGGCCCGCACCCGGGGCCCGGGCGTGGTGCCGGGCTCCACGGCCACGCCGGCCGCGCGCAGCTTGAGCACCGCGGTGCGGGCGGCCGCGGCGAGGTCCGGGGAGTCCCACAGCTGGGCGGCCACCCCCAGCGCGGCGGCCTCGTCGGGCTCGAGGGTGATCTCGGGCAGCTCGTAGTCCCGCCGCGCGATGCGGTAGCCGTCCACGGCGTCGAAGTGGGAGTTGCGCCCGGTCTCCAGCGGCACCCCGAGCTCGCGCAGCTCGGCCTTGTCGCGCTCCAGCATGCGGAAGAAGGCCTCGTCCGTGGGCGCCTCGTCGTACCCGGCGACCGTGGTGCGGATGCGGTCGGCGGGCAGGAACTGCCGCGTCGCGAGCAGGCAGACCACGAGGTTGACCAGACGTTCGCTGCGGGCTGCCGACACCCTGCCCACCCTAGGGTCGGGCACACTCCTGGCGTGGCGCCGCGCGGACATCCCCCCGAGCTGCTGGTGCCCGACGCCGCCGCGTGGCGGGAGTGGCTGGCCGAGCACCACACCGAGCCGGACGGGGTGTTCCTGGTGCTCTCCCGCAAGGGCGGCGACGTCACGGCGCTGACCTACCCGCTGGCCCTCGACGAGGCGCTGTGCCAGGGCTGGATCGACGGGCAGGTGCGCAGCCGGGACGCGGGCAGCTTCGCGCAGCGCTTCACCCCGCGGCGCGCCCGCAGCCCGTGGTCGCTGCGCAACGTCGACCACGTCGCCCGCCTCACCGCGGAGGGCCGGATGCAGCCCGCCGGGCTGGCCGCGGTCGCCGCCGCGCAGGCCGACGGCCGGTGGGACCGGGCCTACGCCGGGCAGGCCACCGCCGAGCTGCCCGCGGACCTCGTGGCGGCGGTGGACGCCGACCCGGCCGCCCGGGCGACCCTGGACCGGCTGACTGCCCAGAACCGCTACGCGCTGTACTTCCGGCTCTCCCAGCTGACCGACCCGGCGCGCCGGGCGGCCAGGATCGAGGCGTTCGTGGCCATGCTCGCCCGCGGCGAGACCCCCCACCCGCAGCGGGGCCCCGGGTGAGGGCTGCGCTCGCGCTGGCCCGCTCGTGCCACCCCGGGCCCACCGTCGCCGTCACCCTCGTGGGCGCCCTGCTGGCGGTGGCCGCCGGCCGGGGGGCCGGGGCCGCGCTCGTCGTCGGCGTGGCCGTGCTGGTCGGCCAGCTCGCCATCGGCTGGCTCAACGACGGGCTCGACGCCGAGAAGGACCGCGCCACCGGCCGCACCGACAAGCCCGTCGCCGGCGGCGCCGTCGGCCGCCGGACCGTGCTGGGAGCCGCCGCGGTGGCGGCCGTGCTCGCCGTGCCGCTGTCCTTCCTGGCCGGCGGGGCGGCGGGCTGGTGGCACCTGCTCTTCGTCGCCTCCGGGCTGGTCTACGACGCCGGGGTCAAGGCGACGGCCGCGTCCGGCCTGCCCTACCTGGTGGGGTTCGGCGCGCTGCCCGCGTTCGTCGTCGCCCCCGCCGGGCCCGTGCCGTGGTGGCTCGTCGCCGCGGGGGCGCTGCTGGGCGGCGGCGCGCACCTGGCCAACGCGCTGCCCGACCTCGAGGACGACCTGGCCACGGGGGTGCGGGGCCTGCCGCAGCGGCTCGGCCCGCGGCGCTGCGCGGTGGGGGCGGCGGTGCTGCTGCTCGCGGCCTCGCTGACCCTGGCCGCCGGGCTCGGCGGGCTGGTGCTCGGCGCGGCGGTGGTGCTCGTGGCAGGGGTGGCGCTGGCGGTCGGGCTGCGGGCGGGGCGCGCCGCGCTGTTCCGGGCCGTCGTCGTCGTCGCCCTGCTGGACGTGGTCCTGCTGGTGCTCGGGGGCTCGGCCCTGCGCTGACCGGCCCCCGGGCGTCACATGCTGGCGATGAGCCGGTCCACCCGCTCGTCGACCGCGCGGAACGGGTCCTTGCAGAGCACGGTCCGCTGCGCCTGGTCGTTGAGCTTGAGGTGCACCCAGTCGACGGTGAAGTCCCGGCCCGCGTCCTGGGCGGCGGCGATGAACTCCCCGCGCAGCTTGGCCCGGGTGGTCTGCGGCGGGGTCGCGGCTGCCAGGTCGATCGCCTCGTCGGTGGTGACGCGGGCGGCCAGGCCCTTGCGCTGCAGCAGGTCGAACACCCCGCGGCCGCGGCGGATGTCGTGGTAGGCGAGGTCGAGCTGGGCGATGCGGGGGTTGGCCAGGTCCATCCCGCTGCGCTCGGTGTAGCGGCGGAACAGCTTCTCCTTGATGGCCCAGTCGATCTCGGTGTCGACCAGCGAGTGGTCGTCGCGCTCGACGGCGTCCAGGGTGCGGCCCCACAGCTCGACGACCCGGTCCATCTCGGCGCTGGGCTCGCGCCGGGTGAGGTGCTCGACGGCCTTGGCGTGGTACTCCCGCTGGATCTCCAGCGCCGTGGCCTCCCGGCCCCCGGCCAGGCGCACCGGGCGCCGGCCCGTCAGGTCGTGGCTGATCTCGCGGATGGCGCGGATCGGGTTGTCCAGGGCGAAGTCCCGGAACGCGACCCCCTCCTCGATCATCTCCAGCACCAGGGCCGCGGAACCCACCTTGAGCATGGTGGTGGTCTCCGACATGTTGGAGTCGCCCACGATGACGTGCAGCCGGCGGTACTTCTCGGCGTCGGCGTGCGGCTCGTCGCGGGTGTTGATGATGGGCCGGCTGCGGGTGGTGGCCGAGGAGACGCCCTCCCAGATGTGCTCGGCGCGCTGGCTGAGGCAGAACGTGGCCCCGCGCGGGGTCTGCAGCAGCTTGCCCGCGCCGGCGACCAGCTGGCGGGTGACCAGGAACGGCAGCAGCACGTCGGAGATGCGGGAGAACTCCCCGGCCCGCGCGACGAGGAAGTTCTCGTGGCAGCCGTAGGAGTTGCCCGCCGAGTCGGTGTTGTTCTTGAACAGGAAGATGTCCCCGCCGACACCCTCGTCGGCCAGCCGCTGCTCGGCGTCGACCAGCAGCTCCTCGAGGATCCGCTCGCCCGCCTTGTCGTGATCCACCAGCTGGACCAGGTCGTCGCACTCGGCCGTGGCGTACTCCGGGTGGGAGCCCACGTCGAGGTAGAGCCGCGCGCCGTTGCGGAGGAACACGTTGGAGCTGCGGCCCCAGGAGACGACCCGGCGGAACAGGTAGCGCGCCACCTCGTCGGGGCTCAGCCGGCGCTGACCCTTGAACGTGCAGGTCACACCGAACTCGGTCTCGATCCCCATGATCCGTCGCTGCACGTGCTCGACCCTACTGCCGCCGCCGCGGGGCCCGCGCGGCGTGGGCGGTGGCCCGATCCGCGGCGGCGGTGGCCCCCGCCCGCCTAGGGTGACCGACGTGATCACCGCCCCCGGACCCCGCGCCCACCGACGGTGAGCACGGGGGTGGGCCGCTCGCTGCGCCGCGTCGGCCGGGGCGACCGGTGGCTGGTGCGCCGGACCGCCCACCTGCCGGCCGGGCGGGTCGACGGCGCGCTGCGGCTGCTGACGCTCTCGGCGGACCACAGCAAGGTCTGGACCGGGGTGGCCGTCCTGCTGGCCTCGCGCTCCGGGCCGACCCGCCGCGGCGCGGTGCGGGGCCTGGCCGCCGTGGTCGTCTCCTCGGCCCTGGCCAACGGCGTGGCCAAGAACCTCTTCCCCCGGCGCCGCCCGGCCGCGGCGGACGTGCCGGCACGCCGGCTGCTGTCCCGGCCCCCAACGTCGTCGTCGTTCCCCTCCGGCCACGCGGCCTCCGCGGCGGCCTTCACCACGGCGGTGGCGCTGGAGTCCCCGGCCGCTGCGGCGGCCGTGGCCCCGCTGGCCGTCCTCGTGGCCTACTCCCGGGTGCACACGGGGGTGCACTGGCCGTCCGACGTGGCGGTCGGCGCCGCGCTGGGGACGGGCGTCGCCCTGGCCACCCAGCGCTGGTGGCCGGCCCGCCGCGGGGACACCCCCTCCCCCGGCCCGGCCGCCGACGCGCCCGCGCTGCCCGACGGGGAGGGCCTGCTGGTGGTGGTCAACCCCTCCTCGGGCGACGACGACGACACGCTGGGCCGGGTCGTCCGCCGCGACCTGCCCCGGGCCCGGCAGCTGGAGACGCGGCCCGACACGGACCTGGGCGACGACGTGCGCCGCGCGCTGGCCGAGCAGCCGGCCCGGGCGCTGGGCGTGGCCGGCGGTGACGGCACGGTGCAGTGTGTGGCCGAGCTGGCGGCCGAGCACGGCCTGCCGCTGCTGGTGCTGCCCGGCGGCACCCTGAACCACTTCGCCCGCGACCTGGGTGCCCCCGCGGCGGACGACGCGGTGCTGGCCCGGCTGGTCGGCGCGGTCGACGAGGGCCGCGCGGTGGCCGTCGACCTGGCCGACGTGCGCACCGACGACGGGGAGGTCCGGTCGTTCGTCAACACCGCCAGCATCGGTGGCTACCCCGACGCGGTGCGGCTGCGGGAGCGCTGGTCCGACCGCTGGGGCAAGTGGCCCGCCGCGGCGGCCGCCATGGTGCGGGTGCTGGCGGCGGCCCGGCCGCTGCGGCTCGAGGTCGACGGCGAGCCCGTGGCGGTGTGGGTGCTGTTCGTCGGCAACGGCCGGTACACGCCCACCGACGGGCCGCCGCTGGGGCGGCCGGACCTGGCCAGCGGGCTGCTCGACGTGCGGTGGCTGCGCGCGGACGTGCCCGCCTCCCGCGCCCGCCTCGTGGTCGCGGCGCTGCGGGGCTCCCTGGCGGCGAGCCGGACGTGGACCCGCCACGAGGTCGCCGAGCTCGACGTGGCCGTCACCGGCTCACCCGTCTCGCTCGCCCTCGACGGCGAGGTCGTCGGGCGGGCGCACCGGCTCACGTTCCGGGCGCACCCGGCGGGCCTGGTCGTCTACCGCTGACCGCGCGGCTCAGTCGGTGCCGGAGTCCCCGGTGCCGGGGGCGGGGGTGCCGGGTGCGGCCTCGGCGGCCGGTGTGGGCGCGGCCGGGAGCAGCGCGGCGAGCGCGGGGCCGGTCAGCCGGCGGAAGGCGCGACGGGGGCGGGCGTGCTCGAGCACCGCGACCTCGAGCTGGTCGACGGTCAGGGTGCGGGGCTCGCCGGTGGACACCTGCTGCAGCGCCGTCACCGCCACCCCGACGGCGCGCTCCAGCGGCAGGTCGGACTCGTAGTGCTCCCGCAGCGAGGCCGCGATGGGCTCGGTGGTGCCACCCATGACGACGAAGTCCTGCTCGTCGCCGATGGACCCGTCGTAGGTGATGCGGTAGAGCTGCGCCGGGCGCCGCGGGGTGCCGCCGGTGGAGGGCCAGCCGACCTCGGCGACGCAGATCTCCACCTCGTAGGGCTTGGGCTGCTCGGTGAAGATCCCGCCCAGGGTCTGCGCGTAGGCGTTGGCCAGCGACCGGCCGGTGACGTCGCGCCGGTCGTAGGAGTAGCCGCGGAGGTCGGCGAGCTGGATCCCGGCCCGGCGCAGGTTCTCGAACTCGTTGTACTTGCCCACCGCGGCGAAGCCGATGCGGTCGTAGATCTCGCTGACCTTGTGCAGCGCGGTCGACGGGTTCTCCGCGACGAACAGCACGCCGTCGGCGTGGGTGAGCACGACGACGCTGCGGCCCCGGGTGATGCCCTTGCGGGCGAGCTCCGAGCGGTCGCGCATGATCTGCTCGGCCGAGGCGTAGTACGGCATCGTCACGGTGTCGGGCTCCTGCGGGTCGGGTGCGGCGGCGGGGGTTGCAGCGGCAGGCGGGTGGTCAGCCGCCGGGACGGTCGTGGCGCTCGGCGACGACGGTGGCCGCCACCTCCGCGCAGCGGTCCTGGCCGACCTGCACGGCACCGGCGGCGGTGACCTCGACCACGGTCGGGTACAGCCCGCGCACCAGGTCGGGGCCGCCCGTGGCGGAGTCGTCGTCGGCCGCGTCGTAGAGCGCCTCGAGGGCGGTGCGCAGGGCGGTCGGCTCGTCGGCGCCCGGCGCGAAGCGCTTCTTCAGCGCCGAGCGGGCGAACAGCGAGCCGGACCCGACGCTGTGGTAGCCGGAGTGCTCCTCGTACCGGCCGCCGGTGACGTCGTAGGACACGATGCGCCCCGCCGCGGCGGGCTCGTCGACGTCGAGGTCGTAGCCCACGAACAACGGGACCACGGCCAGGCCCTGCATGGCCGCCCCGAGGTTGCCGCGCACCATGGTGGCGAGCCGGTTGGCCTTGCCGTCGAGGGACAGCGGGACGCCCTCGATCTTCTCGTAGTGCTCGAGCTCGACGGCGAACAGCCGCACCAGCTCGATGGCGATGCCCGCCGTGCCGGCGATGCCCACCGCGGAGTGGTCGTCGGTGACGAAGACCTTCTCGATGTCGCGCTGGGCGATGAGGTTGCCCATCGTCGCGCGGCGGTCCCCGGCGAGCAGCACGCCGTCGGCGTAGGTCAGCGCGACGATCGTGGTCCCGTGCGGGGCGAGGCCGGAGTGGTCACGACCGTCGGCACCGGCGCGGCCGCCAGGCAGCACCTCGGGGGCGTGGTCGCGCAGGTACTGCGTGAAGGAGGACGTGTCCGGCCGGGTCCCGGGGGCCGGGATCACTGGCCGCCCTTCTGCACGTAGGCGCGGACGAAGTCCTCGGCGTTCTCCTCGAGCACGTCGTCGATCTCGTCGAGCAGGTCGTCGGTCTCCCCGGCGAGCTTGTCGCGGCGCTCCTGGCCCGCGGACCCGTCCCCGCCCGGGGTCTCGTCGTCCCCGCCGCCACCGCCGCGCTGGGTCTGCTCCTGCGCCATCGTCGCCTCCCAGCGTCCGTCCGTCCCCGGTGCCTCGCCCGGTGCCCGTCGACCCGGCCGTGCCGGGTGTCCCCCGGACCCTACCCACGCCCCCCGACGGCGGCAGGCGGGACGGGCTCAGCTGGTGAGCGCGTCCACCAGCTCCACGGCGGAGTCCACGGAGTCCAGCAGGGCGCCGACGTGGGCGCGGCTGCCGCGCAGCGGCTCGAGGGTGGGGATGCGGACCAGGGAGTCGCGGCCGACGTCGAAGATGATCGAGTCCCAGCTGGCGGCGGCGACCTCGGTGCCGAAGCGGCGCAGGCACTCGCCGCGGAAGTAGGCCCGCGTGTCGGTCGGCGGGGTCGAGACGGCCGCGGTGACCTGCTCCTCGGTGACGAGCCGGCGCATCGAGCCGCGCGCCACCAGCCGGTTGTACAGGCCCTTGTCCAGCCGCACGTCGGAGTACTGCAGGTCCACCAGGTGCAGCCGGGAGGCGGCCCAGCCCAGGCCCTCGCGGTCCTTGAAGCCCTGCAGCAGCCGCAGCTTCGCCGGCCAGTCCAGCAGGTCGGCGCACTCCATCGGGTCGCGCTCCAGCAGGTCGAGCACCTCGCCCCAGGTCGCCAGCACGTGGCGGCTGCGCGCCAGGTGCGCGGCCTCGGCGTCCCGGTCGTCGGTCGCCCCCGCGGCCGGCTCCGCCCCGCCGCGCTCCAGCAGCGCCGCGGCGCGGGCGTGGTACTCCCGCTGCAGGGCGAGCGCGGTGAGCGTGCGGCCGTCGGCCAGCTCGACGGTGGTGCGCAGCGTCGGGTCGTGGCTGATGGCGTGCACCGCCGCGACCGGCCGCGCCAGGGCCAGGTCGGACAGGTCCACCCCGGACTCGATGCAGTCCAGGACCAGGCAGGTGGTGCCGACCTTGAGGTAGGTGGCCGTCTCGGCCAGGTTCGCGTCGCCGATGATGACGTGCAGGCGGCGGTACTTGTCGGCGTCGGCGTGCGGCTCGTCGCGGGTGTTGATGATGCCGCGCTTGAGGGTGGTCTCGAGGCCGACCTCCACCTCCATGTAGTCCGCCCGCTGGGAGAGCTGGAAGCCCGGGGTCTCCCCCGACTGGCCGATGCCGACCCGGCCGGACCCGGTGAAGACCTGGCGCGAGGCGAAGAACGGGGTCAGCCCGGTCACCACCTGGGCGAACGGGGTGGAGCGCGCCATGAGGTAGTTCTCGTGGCTGCCGTACGAGGCGCCCTTGCCGTCGACGTTGTTCTTGTAGAGCTGCAGCTTGGGCGCGCCGGGGACGCTGCCCGCGAAGCGCGCCGCCTCCTCCATGACCCGCTCGCCGGCCTTGTCCCAGATGACCGCGTCCATCGGGTCGGTCACCTCGGGGGCGGCGAACTCGGGGTGGGCGTGGTCGACGTAGAGCCGGGCCCCGTTGGTCAGGATCATGTTCGCCGCGCCGACCTCGTCGACGTCGATGACCGGGGTGGGGGCGCCCGGGCGGGAGAGGTCGAAGCCGCGCGCGTCGCGCAGCGGGGACTCCACCTCGTAGTCCCAGCGGGGACGGCGGGCGCGGGGCACGTCGGCCGCGGCCGCGTAGGCCAGCACCGCCTGGGTGGAGGTGAGCACCGGGTTGGCCGAGGGGTCCCCGGGGGAGGAGATGCCGTACTCGATCTCGGTGCCCATGATCCGTCGCATGGGCGCCGAGCCTACGGCGGCGGCGGGACCGTGCCCGCCGGAGCGGTCCTACGGTGGGGCCGTGCTCACCGTCGCGCCCCTCACCCGCGACGACCTGCCGCTGCTGTGCCGCTGGCTGGCCGAGCCGCTGGTCGCCCGGTGGTGGGCGGAGGACCCCTCCCCCGCCGCCGTCGAGGCCCGGTACGGCCCCAGCCTGGACGGCACCGACCCCACGGTGCTGCTGCTGGCCCGGGTCGACGGCCGGCCGGTGGGCCTGGCCCAGCACTACCGGCTCGAGGACGAGCCGGGCCACGTCGCCGAGCTCCGGGCGGCCGGGGTGGACGTGCCGGCGGGCGCGGTCAGCCTCGACCACCTGCTCGGCGAGCCGGGCGCGCGCGGCCGAAGCCTGGGCACCGCGCTGGTGCGGGCCTGCCTCGAGCACGCCTGGGCGACGAACCCGGACGCCCGCGACGCGCTCGTCCCCGTCCACGCCGACAACCCGGCGTCGTGGCGGGCGCTGCGGGCGGCCGGGTTCGCGCTCGTCGGCCGGGTGCAGCTCGAGCCGGACAACCCGGCCGACAGCCGCGAGCACGTCCTCGGCCACGCCGTCCGCCCGCCCGACGAGCTCGTCGCCCGGTACGACGCCGGGGGCCGCGAGGTCGGTGCCGAGCGGCGGTCGGTGGTCTACCGCGACGGGCTGTGGCACGCCAGCGCCGGGGTGCTGCTGCACGACGCCGACGGCCGGGTGCTGGTCCACCGCCGGACCACGACGAAGACGCTCTGGCCCGGGGCTCACGACGTGCTGGCCGGCGGGGTGCTGGCCCCGGGTGAGACCCCCGGGGCGGGGGCGCGCCGCGAGCTCGCCGAGGAGCTGGGGGTCACGAGGGCCGAGCTGCGCCCGCTGGCCCGGACGGCGTGGGACGACGGGACGCTGCGCTGCCACCTGTGGGCGTTCGCCGCGCGGCACGACGGGCCGGTGGTGCTGCAGCCCGAGGAGGTGGCCGGGGCGTGGTGGTGGGACCCCGCCGAGCTCGTCCGTCACCTGGCCGACCCGGGCTGGCCGTTCGTCCCCGACACCCGCGCCCTGCTGGCCGGGGTGGACCTGACGGCCCTCGACAAGGTAGTTTAACGTTCAACCGAACATCCGCTCCAGGAGGTCCCGTGCGCATCGGCATCGACAGCTTCGTCTCCCGCGTCACCGACCCGGGCACTGGCGAGGTCGTCAGCCCGGTCCAGCGGGTCTCCGACCTGCTCGAGGAGGTCGGCCGCGCCGACGAGGTGGGCCTGGACCACTACGGCATCGGGGAGCACCACCGCAGCGAGTACTACGACTCCGCCCCGGTGGTGCTGCTCTCCGCCGCCGCCGCGCGCACCTCGACGATCCGGCTCAACAGCGCGGTCGCCGTGCTCAGCGCGGCCGACCCGGTGCGGGTGTTCCAGGAGTTCGCCACGCTCGACCTGGTCTCGGGCGGGCGCACCGACCTCGTCGTCGGCCGCGGCTCGTTCACCGAGTCCTTCCCGCTGTTCGGCCTCTCGCTGCGCGACTACGACTCGCTGTTCGCCGAGAAGCTCGACCTGCTGCTGCGCATCCGGGAGTCGACCGAGGTCACCTGGTCCGGGCGGCACCGCCCGGCGCTGACCGGGCAGGGCGTCTACCCCCGCCCCGCGCAGGAGCGGCTGCCGATCTGGCTGGGCGTCGGCGGCACCCCGGAGTCCTTCGTCCGCGCCGGCGTGCTGGGCCTGCCCCTGATGGTCGCGATCATCGGCGGGGAGCCGCACCGGTTCGGCCCGCTCGTCGAGCTGTACCGGGAGGCGGGGCGCCGCGCCGGGCACCCCGCGGAGCAGCTCAAGGTCGGGCTGCACGTGTTCGGCTTCGTCGGGGACTCCGACCAGCAGGCCGCGGACGACTTCTACCCGGGCTGGGCGGAGATGTTCACCCAGATCGCGTCCGAGCGCGGCGGCCCCCGTCCCACCCGGGCGGGGTTCGACGCCACCTGCGGCCCGACGGGCGCCTACTTCATCGGCGACCCGGGCACGGTGGCGCGCAAGGTGCTCTCGGTGTCCGAGGCGCTCGGCGGGGTCGACCGCATCTCGCTGCAGATGACCAACTGGCGGCTGGCCCACGACAACCTGCTGCACGGCATCGAGCTGCTGGGCACCGAGGTGGCCCCCGTGGTGCGCGCGGGCTGAGCGGAACGGGCTGGTCGGGACAGCCCCGGTGCCGGTCCGGTAGCCTGGACTGAGGTCGAGAGGCGCTGCAACGGGCTCCAGCCCGCCACGCTCGACCGTCCCCACCACGAAGGGCGCCTCCGTGACACCCCCGGAGGCCCTGCCGATGACCGTTGCCCAGCCCGCCGGCGGGACCAACGTGCGCCCCGACGCCACCGAGGCGCTCACCGCACTGCTCACCGAGCGCGTGCTGGTCTTCGACGGCGCCATGGGCACGATGATCCAGCGGCACACCTTCAGCGAGGCCGAGTACCGGGGCGAGCGGTTCGCCGACTGGCACCGCGACCTGCAGGGCAACAACGACCTGCTCAGCCTCACCCAGCCCGAGGCGATCGGCGCGATCCACCGCGCCTACCTCGACGCCGGGGCCGACGTCATCGGCACCAACACCTTCAACGCCCAGGTGATCTCCATGGCCGACTACGGCATGGAGTCCCTCGTCCACGAGCTCAACCTGGCCAGCGCGCGGCTGGCCCGCGCCCAGGCCGACGCCGTGACCGCGGAGGACCCGAGCCGGCCCCGCTACGTCGCCGGCTCGCTCGGCCCCACCAACCGCACCGCCTCGATCTCCCCGGACGTCAACGACCCCGGCGCCCGAAACACCTCCTTCGAGGAGCTCGTCGCGGCCTACCTGGAGCAGGCGAACGGCCTCGTCGACGGCGGCGTCGACCTGCTGCTCGTCGAGACCATCTTCGACACCCTCAACGCCAAGGCCGCGATCTTCGCCCTCGAGACCCTCTTCGAGGAGCGGGGCCGCCGCTGGCCGGTCATGCTCTCGGGCACCATCACCGACGCGTCCGGGCGCACCCTGTCCGGCCAGGTCACCGAGGCGTTCTGGAACTCCGTGCGTCACGCCCGCCCGCTGCTGGTGGGGCTCAACTGCGCCCTCGGTGCGGCCGAGATGCGGCCCTACCTCGCCGAGATGGCGCGCGTCGCCGACTGCTTCGTCTCCTGCTACCCCAACGCCGGGCTGCCCAACGCGTTCGGCGAGTACGACGAGGCGCCCGAGCAGACCGCGGCGGTCGTCCGCGAGTTCGCCGAGGCCGGGCTGCTGAACCTGCTGGGCGGCTGCTGCGGCACCACCCCGGGCCACATCACCCGGATGGCCGAGGCCGTCGCCGGCGTCACCCCCCGGGTCCCCTCGCCCGTCGACCCCGCCTGCCGGCTGTCGGGCCTCGAGCCGCTGACGATCGTGCCGGAGAGCCTGTTCGTCAACGTCGGTGAGCGGACCAACATCACCGGCTCGGCCAAGTTCCGCAACCTCATCAAGGACGGCGACTACGCCACCGCGCTCTCGGTGGCCCGCCAGCAGGTCGAGAACGGCGCGCAGGTCATCGACATCAACATGGATGAGGGGATGATCGACGGCGTCGCGGCCATGGACCGCTTCGTCAAGCTCGTGGCGAGCGAGCCCGACATCAGCCGCGTCCCGCTCATGGTCGACTCCTCGAAGTTCGAGGTCATCGAGGCCGGGCTGCGCTGCGTGCAGGGCAAGCCGATCGTCAACTCCATCTCCATGAAGGAGGGCGTCGAGAAGTTCAAGGCCCAGGCGACGCTGTGCCGCAAGTACGGCGCCGCGGTCGTGGTCATGGCCTTCGACGAGGACGGCCAGGCCGACGACCTGCAGCGCCGCAAGGACATCTGCCGGCGCGCCTACGACGTCCTGGTCGACGAGGTCGGCTTCCCCGCCGAGGACATCATCTTCGACCCCAACGTGTTCGCCATCGCCACCGGCATCGAGGAGCACGCGAACTACGGCGTCGACTTCATCGAGGCGACCCGCTGGACCAAGCAGAACCTGCCCGGCGCGATGGTCTCCGGCGGCGTCTCCAACGTGTCGTTCTCCTTCCGCGGCAACAACGCCGTGCGCGAGGCCATCCACTCGGTGTTCCTGTTCCACGCGATCGCCGCCGGGATGGACATGGGCATCGTCAACGCCGGTGCGCTGGTGGTCTACGACGGCATCGACCCCCGGCTGCGCGACCGCATCGAGGACGTGGTGCTCAACCGCAGGCCCGACGCTGCCGAGCGGCTGCTCGAGATCGCGACCGAGTTCGCCGGCGACGGCACCAAGCAGCAGGGCGCCGACGAGGCGTGGCGCGAGCTGCCCGTCGACGAGCGCATCACCCACGCCCTGGTCAAGGGCATCGACGCCCACGCCGAGGCCGACACCGAGGAGCTGCGCGCCCTCATCGCGGCCCGCGGCGGACGGCCCATCGAGGTCATCGAGGGCCCGCTCATGGCGGGGATGAACGTCGTCGGCGACCTGTTCGGCGCGGGCAAGATGTTCCTGCCGCAGGTGGTGAAGTCGGCGCGGGTGATGAAGAAGGCCGTCGCGTACCTCATCCCCTACATCGAGGCCGAGAAGAAGCCCGGCGACGTCGAGGAGCGCAAGGGCACCGTCGTCATGGCCACGGTCAAGGGCGACGTGCACGACATCGGCAAGAACATCGTCGGGGTCGTGCTGCAGTGCAACAACTACGAGGTGGTCGACCTCGGCGTCATGGTCCCCGCGCAGAAGATCCTCGACGCCGCGAAGGAGCACGACGCCGACGTCATCGGCCTGTCCGGGCTCATCACGCCCTCGCTCGACGAGATGGTCGGCTTCGCCGCCGAGATGGAGCGCCAGGGCCTCGACATCCCGCTCATGATCGGCGGGGCCACCACCTCCCGCGCGCACACCGCGGTCAAGGTCGACGAGAAGTACCACGGCCCCGTCATCTGGGTGAAGGACGCCTCGCGCTCGGTCCCGGTCGTCGCCGCCCTGCTCTCCGACGCGCAGCGGCCGCAGCTCATGGCCGACGTCAAGACCGACTACGACTCGCTGCGCGAGCGCTACGCGGCGCGCACCGACGCGAAGGCGATCCTGCCGATCGCGACGGCCCGGGCCAACCGCACCCCGGTCGACTGGAGCGGCTACGCACCGCCGAAGCCCAACGAGCTGGGCCAGCGGGTGCTGGAGGACTTCCCCCTGGCCGAGCTGCGCCCCTACATCGACTGGCAGCCGTTCTTCAACGCCTGGGAGCTCAAGGGCCGCTTCCCTGACATCCTCAACAACCCGGCCTCCGGGGAGACCGCCCGCGCGCTGTACGACGACGCGCAGGTGATGCTCGACCGCATCATCGACGAGCGGTGGCTGACCGCCTCCGGCGTGCTGGGGCTGTTCCCCGCCGCGGCCGTGGGCGACGACGTCGAGGTCTACTCCGACGAGAGCCGCACCCAGGTGCTGCAGACGTTCCGCATGCTGCGCCAGCAGACCGAGCACCGCCCCGGCGTGCCGCACCGGTCCCTGGCCGACTTCGTGGCCCCGGCCGAGACGGGTGTGCCGGACTACGTGGGGGCGTTCGCCGTCACCGCCGGGCTCGGCAGCGCCGCCAAGGTCGAGGAGTTCAAGGCCGCCCAGGACGACTACAGCGCGATCCTGCTGGAGTCGCTGGCCGACCGGCTCGCCGAGGCCTTCGCGGAGCGGCTGCACGAGCTGGTCCGCACGCAGGTGTGGGGCTACTCCCCCGACGAGCACCTCGACGCCGAGGGCCTGCTCAAGGAGCGCTACACCGGGATCCGGCCCGCCCCGGGCTACCCGGCGTGCCCGGAGCACACCGAGAAGCAGACGATCTGGGACCTGCTCGACGTGCGTGCCACCACGGGCATCGAGCTCACCGAGAGCATGGCCATGTGGCCCGGCGCCGCGGTGAGCGGGCTGTACTTCTCCCACCCGCAGTCGCAGTACTTCGTGCTCGGCCGCGTCGGGCGCGACCAGGTCACCGAGTACGCCGGCCGCAAGGGCTGGACCGTCGCCGAGGCCGAGCGCTGGCTCTCCCCGAACCTGGGGTACCGCACCGACGACGAGTGACGCGCGGCCGCCGGGCCCGGTGCGTCAGGTCGGGTCGGCGGCGGCGTCCAGGGCCGCGGGGGGCGCGTCGGCGACCAGCTCGAGCAGCACGTCGGCCACCCGGGGGTCGGCCAGCAGCGAGAGGTGACCGGTGCCCGGCAGGGTGTGGACCTCGCGCACCGGGCCCTGCGCGCTGTCGAGGGTCACCAGGCCGTCGCCGACGTGGTTGGCCCACCAGGCGTCCGGGTCCTGCGCCAGCGTGGCCCGCACCGCCACGTGGCGCACCCCGTCGACCAGCGGCAGGTCGGTCGCGCGGCGCAGGTCCTCGATGCCGGTGCTGCGCACGTCGAGCAGGTCCGACCAGGCGCGGGTGCGCCGGGAGCGGCGCAGCGCGCGCGAGAGGTGGTAGGTGCCCGCGGCGAGCGGGGCGCCCTCGTGCGGGGTGCCCAGGTAGGTGGCGGTGCGCACCAGCGGCAGCCAGGCCCGGGAGGCCTCCTCCGCCGCGCAGGCCCGGCGCAGCACCAGCCCGCCCATGGAGTGCCCGACGAGGTCGATGCGGGTCACCGGCACCGGCCAGGCACCGAGCAGCTCGGCGAGCAGCTCGGCCAGCGCCGCGCCGTTCTCCACGATCCCGGTCCCGGTGTTGTAGCGCATCGCGACCGCGCTGACGCCGTGCCGGGCGAGCAGCTCGCCGTAGCTGCCCCGCCCGCCGTGGCGGTAGTACCACCCCTGCTCGGTCTCCCCCAGCCCGTGGACCAGCACGGCGAGGTGCCCGGTGGCGGCCGGGTAGGCGGCGGTGAGCAGCGCGGTGTCGTTGCCGACGACCCGGCGCCGGTGGTGCGGGCCCATCTCCACGGCCAGGTCGTTGCCCTCGGCCACCAGCCGGTCACCGAGCAGGCCGTTCACGGCCCCGACCAGCACCGAGCCGGTGGCGGAGCGGGTCACGGCGTGGGCGACCCGCTCGGGCGGCAGCGCGTCCGAGCCCGCCCCGACCGCGTCGGCCAGCAGGCGGGTCGTCCCCCGCACCGAGGAGTAGGTGACCGCGGAGATGGTGTCGTGCAGCGCGCGCACCGGGGCCGCGGGGGCGCCGAGCAGGCCGAACACGGTGTCGCTGATGGCGCGGTGGGTGCCCTGCACCGGGCGGCTGAGCACGTCGACCGCCCCGGCCAGCACGTCGGCCGCCCCCCGCACCTCGTTGCGGTGGGGGGACGGCCGACGCGCGGTGGACGTTGGGTGCACGCCCGTACTCTAAACCGTCAGAGGTACTGGCCGGTGTTGGACTCGGTGTCGATGGCGCGGCTCGCGCTCGACGTCTTGCCGGTGACGAGGGTGCGGATGTAGACGATCCGCTCCCCCTTCTTGCCCGAGATCCGCGCCCAGTCGTCCGGGTTGGTCGTGTTGGGCAGGTCCTCGTTCTCGGCGAACTCGTCGACGATGGAGTCCAGCAGGTGCTGCACCCGCAGGCCGGCGGCACCCGTCTCCAGGACCGACTTGATCGCGTACTTCTTCGAGCGGTCCACGATGTTCTGGATCATGGCCCCGGAGTTGAAGTCCTTGAAGTACAGGACCTCCTTGTCACCGTTGGCGTAGGTGACCTCGAGGAAGCGGTTCTCGTCGGACTCGGTGTACATCCGCTCGACCACGCGCTGGATCATCCCGGCGATGCAGGCGGCCCGGTCGCCGCCGAACTCGGCCAGGTCGTCGGCGTGGATGGGCAGGGTGTCGGTGAGGTACTTGGAGAAGATGTCCTCCGCCGACTCCGCGTCGGGCCGCTCGATCTTGATCTTCACGTCGAGCCGGCCGGGTCGCAGGATGGCCGGGTCGATCATGTCCTCGCGGTTGGAGGCGCCGATGACGATGACGTTCTCCAGGCCCTCGACGCCGTCGATCTCGCTGAGCAGCTGCGGCACGATCGTCGTCTCCACGTCGGAGGAGACGCCCGAGCCGCGGGTGCGGAAGATCGAGTCCATCTCGTCGAAGAACACGATCACCGGCGTCCCGGCCGACGCCTTCTCGCGGGCGCGCTGGAAGATCACCCGGATGTGGCGCTCGGTCTCGCCGACGAACTTGTTCAGCAGCTCGGGGCCCTTGATGTTGAGGAAGAACGACTTGGCCTCGCGGGGGTCGTCGCCGCGCGCCTCGGCGATCTTCTTGGCCAGCGAGTTGGCCACGGCCTTGGCGATGAGCGTCTTGCCGCACCCGGGCGGGCCGTAGAGCAGCACGCCCTTGGGCGGGCGCAGCGCGTACTCCTGGAACAGCTCGGCGTGCAGGAACGGCAGCTCGACGGCGTCGCGGATCTGGTCGATCTGGCGCGCCAGCCCGCCGATGTCGCCGTAGCCGACGTCGGGCACCTCCTCGAGCACGAGGTCCTCCACCTCGGCCTTCGGCACCTTCTCGTAGGCGTAGCCGGCCTTGGTGTCGACCAGCAGGCTGTCCCCGGGCTTGAGGGTGGGCCCGTCCTCGGAGACGTGGGCCAGCCGCAGCGGCTCCGCCACCCAGACCACCCGCTCCTCGTCGGCGTGCCCGACGACCAGGGCGCGCTCGCCGCCGTCGAGCAGCTCGCGCAGCGAGGAGACCTCGCCGACCCGCTCGTAGGCGCCGGCCTCGACGACCGTCAGCGCCTCGTTGAGCCGCAGGCTCTGCCCGCGCTCGAGCAGGCTGCCGTCGACGGTCGGCGACGTCACCAGGCGCATCCGGCGGCCGGAGGTGAACGCGTCGACGGTGCCGTCCTCGTGCGCGGTGAGGAAGACGCCGTAGCCGCTGGGCGGCTGGGCCAGCCGGTCGACCTCCTCACGCAGCACCAGCAGCTGCTGGCGGGCGTCCTTGAGGGTCTCCAGCAGCTTGGTGTTGCGGTTGGTCAGCGTCTCCACCTTGGCGGTGGTCTCCGCGAGGCGGGCCTCGAGGTCGCCGTGGCGGCGCGGCGAGTCGGCGAGACGGCCCCGCAGCGCGTCCACCTCGCTGCGCAAGGCAGCGACCTGGCTCTCGGCCACCTCGGGGTCGGGACGGTCGGTCGGGCTCATGGGCGTCTCCTCCCGGTCTGAACCACCCACGCTACCGGCGGCGGGGGCGGCTGTCCGCGCGACGCCACGCGTGGTGACGGCGCCCACCGGCGGTGTCCCGCACGACGTCCGCACGGGGGGCCGGTCGGACCGCTAGCGTGGCCGGACGCCGAGCAGCCGCGTCGGCCGACGGGGGGAGGCCGTGGTGGGTGGACCAGCAGATCCGTGGGCGCGGGGAGGTCAGGGCCCGCAGCAGCCGGGGTCGGACCCGACGCGGGCGTTCCCGCCGCCGGGGCCCCAGCAGCCCGGGCCCCAGCAGCAGGGGCCGTACCCGCCGCCGTACCCGCAGGGCCCCTACCCGCAGACGCCGCCGGGTCCGTACCCGCAGACGCCGGGTCCGTACGCGCAGGGTCCGTACGGGCCGCCGCCGGGGATGCCGCCCGGTCCGCCCGGCGGCCCCGGGGGCGGGTCCGGGGGCTCGGGCCGCGGGCCCGGGTTCTGGGTGGCCGTGGTCGAGCTCGTCGCGGTCGTGGTCGCCGGGGTGGTCGGGGTCGCGGTCGTCGCCACGCGCGACAGCACCACCGTCGCCGACCCGACCACCACGACGGCCGCCCCGACCACGACCGCGACCAGCTCGTCGCGGACCACCACGTCGCGCTCCACCCCGCCGCGCACCACCTCGCGGACCACGACGCGGCCCACGGCCACCGCGGGCACGGTGACCGTGGCGCCCACGGGCGCCGGCACCCCCGCGGGCCCCGGCGACACCGCCGCGCTGACCGCGCTCGGCAGCCGGCTGATCGACCTGCTCAACGCCGGGGACGAGGTGGGGCTGGCCGGCATCGCGTGCGGCGAGTTCTCCGGCGACGTCGCCGCCGAGGGCACGATCGACCCGCAGACCGACCCCATCGTGTTCTCCCGCGTCGAGGACCTCCTCGTGACCGGGGACACCGCGTCGGGCCGGATCTTCGCGGGCGAGGCCGGCTCCGAGCCGACGGGGGCGGACGCGACGTTCGGGCGCACCGCGGGCACCTGGCAGATCTGCTCGCTGGGCTGAGCGGGCGGACCGGCCGGCTCAGCCCTCCGCGGGCTGGTTCTTGCTCGGGCGGCGGTGCGGCCGCGGCGCGGTGACGCCGTCGGCCAGCCGCCGCGCCCGCACCAGGAACGCCGTGTGGCCCTGCATGCGGTGGTCGGGGCGCACCGCCAGGCCGACCACGTGCCAGGAGCGCACCAGCGTCTCCCACGAGTACGGCTCGGTCCAGCAGCCCTGCTCGCGCAGGCCCTCCACCACGCGGCTGAGCTGGGTGGTGGTGGCCACGTAGGCGACGAGCACGCCGCCGGGCTTGGTGGCGCGGGTGACGGCGGGCAGCACCTCCCACGGGGAGAGCATGTCGAGCACCACCCGGTCCACCTGCTCCTGCGCAGGCACGTCGGCCACGTCGTCGAGGCGCAGGTCCCAGTTGGCCGGGCGCTCCCCCAGGAAGGTCTCGACGTTGCGGACGGCGTGCTCGGCGTGGTCGGAGCGCAGCTCGTAGGACACCACCCGCCCGGTCGGGCCGACGGCGCGCAGCAGCGACAGGGTCAGCGCCCCGGAGCCGGCCCCGGCCTCGAGCACCGTGGCCCCGGGGAACACGTCGCCCTCGTGGCAGATCTGCGAGGCGTCCTTGGGGTAGATGACCTGCGCGCCGCGGGGCATGGAGAGCACGTAGTCGGTGAGCAGCGGGCGCAGCGCCAGGTAGTCCGCCCCGGCGGCGGCGCGCACCACGCAGCCCTCCGCCGCGCCGATGAGGTCGTCGTGGGCGATGCCGCCCTTGTGGGTGTGGAACTCCCCGCCCGCGACGAGGACCACCGTGTGGTGGCGGCCCTTGGCGTCGGTCAGCTGGACGCGGTCGCCCGCTCGGAAGGGTCCGCTGCGCTCCACGGGGGGTGTGCTCCGTCCTGTGCGGGTGCTCCCCCGCGGTCGGCGGGGACGGGCGATGGTCCCACGGGGACGGGGTTGTCGGACCCGCCCCCTACGGTGGCGCCATGACCGTGACCGACCCCGCCGCTGCCGCCCCGCCGCGCCGCAGGCCCGCGCTCTCCCCGTCGCGGGCGGGGGACTTCAAGCAGTGCCCGCTGCTCTACCGGTACCGCGCGGTCGACCGGATCCCGGAGTCGCCCAGCCTCGCGCAGGTGCGCGGCACCGTGGTGCACGCCGCGCTGGAGCAGCTCTACGCGCTGCCCGCCGCGCAGCGCGACCCCGAGCACGCGGTCGCGCTGGTGGAGCCGGCGTGGCAGGAGGTGCTGGCGGAGTCGCCCGACCTCGCCGGGCTGGTCGACGACGAGGCCACCCCGGGCTTCCTGGGCGCGGCCGGGGACCTGGTGCGCCGCTACTTCACCCTGGAGGACCCGTCGCGGTTCGAGCCCGAGGCGTGCGAGCTGCGCGTCGAGGTCGAGCTGGCCGACGGGGTGCTGCTGCGCGGCTTCGTCGACCGGCTCGACGTGGCCCCCACCGGTGAGGTGCGGGTGGTCGACTACAAGACGGGCGCCGCCCCCCGGGAGGTGGGCGAGGCGCGGGCGCTGTTCCAGATGAAGTTCTACGCGGTGGTGCTGTGGCGCACCCGGGGCGTGGTGCCCACCCAGCTGCGGCTCATCTACCTCGCCGACGGCCAGGTGCTGACCTACACCCCCGAGGCCGACGAGCTGGAGCGCTTCGAGCGCACGCTCTCGGCGATCTGGCGGGCCATCCTGGCGGCGGGCGCCACCGGGGACTTCCGGCCGAGCCCCAGCCGGCTGTGCGACTGGTGCGACCACAAGTCGCGCTGCCCGTCCTTCGGCGGCGAGGTCCCGCCGTACCCCGGCTGGCCGCAGGACCCGGGGACGGGCGAGGAGACGCTGGTGGAGCGGGTCGGATGACGGAGCAGGCCCCCGCCTCGCCCGCCTTCTACCTGCCGCTGCCCCCGGCGGCGGACGGGGCCGAGCGGTTCCACGCCACGGAGCGCACCGTCGGGCCGTGGACCGCGCAGATGCAGCACATGAGCCCGCCCGCGGCGCTGCTGGCCCGGGCCGTGCAGCGGTGCTCCCCGCGCGGCGGCACCCGGCTCGCCCGCCTCACCGTCGAGGTCCTGGGCCCGGTCCCGCCCGGCGAGCTGACCGTGCGCACCGAGGTGCTGCGGCCGGGCAAGCAGATCGAGCTGGTGGGGGCGCGGCTGCTGGCGGCCGTCCCCGGCGGTGCCGAGCGGGTGGTCGCCTCGGCCTCGGCCTGGCGGCTGGCGACCGTGGACACCACGGCCGTCGCGCAGGACCTCGGCCCGGTGATGCCGCCGGTGCCCGGGCCGAGCCCGTGGACCCGCTCGCCCGGCTGGGTGGCGGGCTACGTCGACGCGATCGAGTGGCGCTGGATCGACGGCGACCTCGCCCAGCCCGGCCCGGGGCGGGTGTGGGCGCGCCCGCGGGTGCCGCTCGTGGCCGGCGAGGAGCCGGACGTGCTGCAGCGGTTCCTGGCCGTGGTCGACTCGGCCAACGGGGTGGGGGCGCCGCTCTCGGTCGGCGAGTGGACCTTCCTCAACACCGACCTGACGGTGCACCTGCACCGGGACCCGGTCGGTGAGTGGGTGGGCATCGACGCCTCGACCAGCATCGGGCCCGACGGGATCGGCTCGTGCACCGCCGTCCTGCACGACGAGCGGGGCCCGGTCGGCCGCAGCGCGCAGATCCTGCTCGTCCGCCCCCGCTGACCCCGCGCCCGCGCGGGAGAGGTCAGAAGCGGCAGGAGCGCAGGTCGCTGGCCAGGATGGCCTTGGCGCCGAGCGCGGAGAGCGTGTCCATCACCTGGTTGACCTCGCGGCGCGACACCATCGCCCGCACCGCCATCCAGCCCTCGTCCGCCATGGGCGCCAGCGTCGGCGACTCCAGGCCGGGGGTCACCCGCACGGCCTCGTCGAGCAGCTCGCGCGGGCAGTCGTAGTCGAGCATGAGGTACTGCTGGGCCACGACGACGCCCTGGATGCGGGCGACGAGCTGGTCGCGCGCGCGGTCGGGGCCCGAGCCGGTGCGCTCGACGAGGACGGCCTCGGAGTCGCACAGCACGTCGCCGAACGGCACGAGGTCGTGCTGGCGCAGCGTGCGTCCGGTGCCCACCACGTCGGCGATGGCGTCGGCCACCCCGAGCTGGATGCTGATCTCCACCGCGCCGTCGAGCCGGATCACGGTGGCCTCGATGCCGCGCTGCGCCAGGTCGGTGCGCACCAGCCGGGGGAAGGCGGTGGCGATGCGCAGCCCGGCGAGGTCGGTCGCGGACCACTCCTGCCCGGCGGGCGCGGCGTAGCGGAACGTGGACGCACCGAAGCCGAGGGCGAGCCGCTCGCTGACCTCGGCGCCGGACTCCGCGGCCAGGTCGCGCCCGGTGATGCCCAGGTCGAGCTGGCCGGAGCCGACGTAGATCGCGATGTCCTTGGGCCGCAGGAAGAAGAACTCCACCTGGTTGGCGTTGTCGAGCACGGTCAGGTCGCGGGAGTCGGAGCGGCGGCGGTAGCCCGCCTCCGTCAGCACCTCGGCGGCCTGCTCGGAGAGGGCGCCCTTGTTGGGCACGGCGACGCGGAGCACGGGGGGTTCCTCCGGGGGTGGGGAGCGATCAGGAGCCGGGGCGGGTCGACTCACAGGTGGCGGTAGACGTCCTCGAGGGTCAGCCCGCGCCCGAGCATCAGCACCTGGGTCCAGTACAGGAGCTGGGAGATCTCCTCGGCCAGCTCCGCGTCGGTCTCGTGCTCGGCGGCGAGCCACACCTCGCCGGCCTCCTCGAGCACCTTCTTGCCCTGGGCGTGCACCCCGGCGTCGAGCGCGGCCACCGTGCCGGAGCCCTCCGGCCGCGAGCCGGCCTTCTCGGACAGCTCGGCGAACAGCGAGTCGAAGGTCTTCACGGGCGACGATCCTCCCACGCCGCCGCGGCCTCCCCGTCGTCCCGGGTGCCCGCCGCCCGCCACGCCGCGGTGAGGTCGGCCGGGGTCAGGCCCAGCAGGGACGGGCGGTGCGTGCGCCGCGGGCTGGTGGGCACCTCGACCTCCAGCGGCACCACGAGCACGGCGCACCCCGCGGCCTCGGCGGCGGCCGCCCCGGTGGGCGAGTCCTCGACGGCGAGGCAGTCGGCGGGGTCGAGGCCGAGCAGCTCGGCGGCCCGCAGGTACGGGTCGGGGGCGGGCTTGCCGTGCGCGACCTCGTCGCCGCACACCGTGGCGGTGAAGTGCTCGCGGCCCAGGGTGCCCAGCGCGTCCTCGGTGAGGCCGCGGCCGGTGTTGGTCACCAGCGCCTGCGCCCACCCCGCTCCCGGGGCGAGGGTGAGGGCGTCCTGCGCCCCCGGCCGCCACGGGATGCCGGCGGCGAACAGCTCGGCGGTGCGGGCGTCCAGGACGGTGGCCGCCTCGTCCAGCGCCGCCCCGGTCACCGGGAGGTCGAGGTGGGTCAGCAGCGCGGTGACGGCGTTGCGCAGGCTCCCGCCGACCAGGCTGTGGCGCAGCTCGGTGGTCATCTCCCCGCCCAGGTGCACCGCCAGCTCGGCCAGCGAGACGTCCCACAGCCGCTCCGAGTCCAGCAGCGTGCCGTCCATGTCCCAGAGCACGGCGCGGGGCCCGGCAGCCGGGGAGGTGGGGTGCACGCCGAGGAGTATGTCGTCCCGCGGCCCACGGGACCGCCCGGGTGGTGCGGGGGTCGTAGGCTGGGCGGGTGACGGACACGGAGCTGGCGCGCCTGCGGGACCCGGTCCTGGTGGCCGCCTTCGAGGGGTGGAACGACGCGGGCGACGCGGCCAGCGGGGCCGTGGAGCACCTCGAGCTGTGCTGGGACGCCGAGCCGCTCACCGAGATCGACTCCGAGGACTACTACGACTTCCAGGTCACCCGGCCCGTGGTGCGCATGGTCGACGGCGTCACCCGGGAGATCCAGTGGCCCGCCACGCGGCTCAGCGTGTGCCACCCGGCGGGCTCGGACCGCGACGTGGTGCTGCTGCACGGCATCGAGCCGAACATGCGGTGGCGCTCCTTCTGCGGGGAGCTGCTGGGGATCATGGACCAGCTCGGGGTCTCGACCGTCGTCACCCTGGGGGCGCTGCTCGCCGACACCGCCCACACCCGCCCGGTCCCGGTGACCGGCACCGCGCCCGACCCGGAGTCGGCCACCCGCTACAACGTGGAGCAGACCCGCTACGAGGGCCCCACCGGCATCACCGGCGTGCTGCAGGACGCCTGCGTGCGGGCGGGCATCCCGGCGCTGAGCTTCTGGGCGGCCGTGCCCCACTACGTCTCCCAGCCGCCCAACCCGAAGGCGACGATCGCGCTGCTGCACCGGGTCGAGGAGGTCCTCGACGTCGAGGTGCCGCTGGTCGGGCTGCCGGAGCAGGCGGCCGACTGGGAGACCACGGTCACCGAGATGGCCGAGGAGGACGAGGAGGTCATCGGCTACGTGCGGTCCCTCGAGGAGCGCGGCGACGCCGAGACCGACATGTCCGACGCGGTGAGCAAGACCGACGCGGAGTCCATCGCCGCCGAGTTCGAGCGCTACCTGCGCCGCCGCGGCCCGGGCGAGGACGGCGGGCCCGGGGGCGCGTGAGCCACGGCCGGGCCCGGCTGGGCGTCGCGGCGCTCTTCGCGGGCGGGTTCCTCGGCCCCTTCGGGGGCGGCCTGGTGGCGTCGATGCTGCCGGAGATCGGTGCCTCCTACGCCGTGGCGCCGGGGACGGCGGCCGCCTCGCTGACGGCCTACCTGCTGCCCTTCGGGGCGCTCATGCTCGTCTCCGGCACCCTCGGTGAGCGGTGGGGCCGCGCTCGGACCGTCCGTCTGGCCTACCTGGTCTACGTGGCGGCGTCGCTGGCCTGCGCGCTCGCCCCCACCGTCTCGCTGCTGCTCCTGGCCCGGGTGGTGCAGGGCTCGGCGAACGCGTTCACCACCCCGCTGCTGCTCGCGGCGCTGGCCGCCGTCACCGACCGGGAGCGGCTGGGGCGGGCGCTGGGGCTGTTCGGCTCGCTGCAGGCGGCGGGGCAGACGTTCGCGCCGCTGGTGGGCGGGGTCGCGGCCGAGGTGGACTGGCGCTACGCCTTCGTCGGCGTGGCGGGGGTGGCGGCGCTGCTGGCCGCGGCGGGGCTGCCCGAGCACGCGCGCGCCCCGACCGCGGGCGGAGTGCGGCTGCGGGAGGCGCTGCGCCCCGACGTGCTGCGCACCGGGCTCGTCGCCCTCGTCGGCTGGGGTGCGCTGGGCGGGCTCAGCTTCCTGGTGGCCTTCCGCGCGGAGGACGACTTCGGGCTGTCCGCCACCGGGCGCGGGCTGCTGCTCACCGGGTTCGGCGTCGCCGGCCTGCTCACCGCCCGGGTCGCCGGTGGCGCCATCGACCGGGTGGGGGCCCGCCGCGGGGTCGTGGTGGGCTCGGTCGTCGGGGCGCTGCTGGTGGCGGGCACCGGGGTGCTGCCCGCGCTGTGGGCGGCGGGTCTGTGCTGGGCGCTGGCCGGGGTGGCGGCGCAGCTGCTGCTCGTCGGTGTCAACACCGCGGTGCTCACCGCCGACGGCGGCAACCGCGGCGGGGCCGTGTCGGTGGTGCAGGCGATGCGATTCCTGGGTGCGTCCGCCGCCCCGCTCGCCCTGACCCCGGTCTACGGGCTGCACCCCGTGGCGGCGTTCCTCGTGCCCACGGCGCTGCTGGCGCTCGTGGCGCCGGCGGTCATGCCGCGGGCACGCCGCGCCCCGGTCGCGGCCTGACGCGCCCGCATCGAGCGGGCTCGATGCTCTCCCGGGGCGCTGCCGGGTGCATCCAGCCCGCGCGATGCGGACCCCGGTCAGGCGTGCAGGGCGGCGCGGGCGACGCGCAGGCCGGTCCGCGGGCCGACCCGGCCGTCGCCGAGGCCGAGCTCGACGACCTCGTCGAACACCCGCTGGTCGGCCGCACCGGCGCGCATGCCGGCGTCGAGCAGCCACGGCCGCCGCGTGAGCGCGGCGAGGGCGTCGGTGTGGCGGAAGTGGGTGCCGAGCGCGGCCCGCAGGCAGCTGCGCAGCACCCGGCCGGGGTCGTCCGCCCCGGCGGCGGCTCCCGCCAGCGCCCCGGAGAGGACCGCGTAGAAGATCCCCTCCCCCGTCACCGGGTTGACCAGCCCCGCGGCGTCGCCCACGAGCAGCACCCGGCCGTCGGGCTGGCGCACCCGCCCGGTGGACAGCGGCAGCCGGTGCGCCCGCAGCCGGGTGGGCTCGACGCCGGGCAGCAGGGCGTGCAGCCGCTCCACCAGGTGCGCCCGGGTCGGGGGCGCGCCCCGCAGCAGCTCGCCGTACCCGACGTTCGCGGTGCCGTCCCCGACCGGGAACGCCCACGCGTAGGCGGGCCAGTGCGCCGTCGTCATCGTCAGCAGCTGCTCGCCGGCCGGCCAGGCCCCGCTCGGGGCGTACCCGCGGATCGCGAGCGCCACGGTCCCGGCCCGCGGCGCGGGCACCCCGGCCTGCCGGCGGACGACGGACTCGGCCCCGTCCGCGGCGACGACGACGCCCGCGGCCACCACGTCGACGTCGACCCCGCCCGGCACCGGGCGCACCGTGCGCACCCGGTGGCGGCGGACCTGCACCCCGTCGGCGACGGCGGCGGCCCGGAGGCGGGCGTCGAGCACCTCGCGGGGCACCACCCAGCCCGGGCGCTGCGTGCGGCGGCGGGCCGTCACCCCGCCCGGGGAGCGCAGGTCGAGGGTGTGGACGGGCGCCGACCCGGCCACCAGGCCGGTGGTGTCGACCCCGAGCCCGGCGAGCACGTCGAGGGCGTGCGGGGCCACCCCGTCGCCGCACACCTTGTCGCGGGGGAAGTCGGCCGCGTCGAGCAGCAGCACGCTGCGCCCGGCGCGGCGGGCGGCGAGCGCGGCGGCGGACCCGGCCGGGCCGGCCCCCACCACGAGGACGTCGACGTCGTGGTCCTGCCGGCGGCGGCTCACCCGGCGAGCCGGTCGACGACGGCGCCGAACACCCGGGGCAGGGCGGCCGCGGCGGGGACCACCACCTGCCCGAGGCCGGGGGTGTGGCGGGCGGCGAGCAGCCCGGCCGTCAGCGCTCGGGGGGTGCGGGTGACGCGGCGCCACGCGTCCTCGTAGCGCTCCGGCTGCCCGGCGGCCAGGCACTCCACCAGCACCCGGGCCGAGGCCAGGGCCACCGCGATCCCCTCGCCGGTGAGGGCGTCGACGTAGCCGGCGGCGTCGCCGACGAGCAGCACCCGCCCGGCGACCCGCGCGGTCGCGCCCTGCCGCAGCGGGCCGGCCCCGCGGACGGTCGAGCGCGGCTCGGCGCCGCGCACCCGCTCGGCGAGCTCGGTGAACGAGGCCAACTGGGCGTCGAGCCCGCCGCGGGCGCCGGTGAGCACCGCGACCCCGACGGTCCCGTCGTCGACGGGCGTCACGTAGGCCTCGGCACGGCCGTGCCAGGTGACCTCGACGGTGTCGGTCCACGGGGCGAGCGCGTAGTGCCGGCGCAGCCCCCAGCGGGGCCGGGTGCGGCTCGTCCGGTCGAGGCCCAGGGCCGTGCGCAGCGGGGAGTGCAGCCCGTCGGCGGCGACGACCCAGCGGGCGCGCAGCCCGGCGACCTCGGCGTGCCCGGCGTGCTGGGTGACGCCGTCGGCCCGGCCCTGCTCGACGGGGATGCCGGCCGCGGCGACGGCCCGGTGCAGCGACGCGTGCAGAGCCGTGCGGCGGACCCCGCGGCCGGGCCCGGCGCTGAAGCGGGTGGCGGCGCGCCGGCTGCCCTGCCGGTAGGTGATGCCGGTGATGTCGTGCCCGGGCGGGTCGACGCCGAGCGCGGCCAGCTCGCGCAGAGCGGCCGGCATGAGGCCCTCGCCGCAGGCCTTGTCGAGCGGGCCGGGGCGGCGCTCCAGGACGGTGACGTCCAGGCCGGCGCGGGCGGCGTGCAGGGCGGTGACGAGGCCGGCCGGCCCGCCGCCGACCACGACGACGTCACGCACGGCCACGGCCCTGTGAGCGGAACCTCGCGTCATGGGTGCAGTAATCACACACGGGCCAGGGCCCTGTCCTCGGTGCGGATGCGCACGGTGAGCAGGGCGGCGTTGAGGACGGTGAACACCACGGCCGTCACCCAGGCGGTGTGCACCAGGGGCAGGGCCACGCCCTCGACGACCACGGCCACGTAGTTGGGGTGGGAGAAGAACCGGTACGGCCCACCGGTCACCAGCGACATCCCGGGGACGATGACCACCCGGGTGTTCCACTGCGGGCCCAGGGTCCGGATGCACCACCAGCGCAGGCCCTGCGCGGCGAGGACCAGCACCAGCATCGGCCAGCCCAGCAGCGGGAGGAACGGCCGGTCCGCGACGAGCACCTCGACGAGGCAGCCCACGAGCAGGCCGGTGTGCAGCACGACCATGAACGGGTAGTGCCCGGACCCGGTCTCCTGGCCGCCGCGCTGCCGGGCCCAGGCCAGGTTGCGCTTCGCGACCACGAGCTCGAGCAGCCGCTCGACGCCCACGGCGAGCACGACGACGACGTAGAGGGTCAGCACGGCGCGCTCACCACTGCAGCAGCACCAGCTCGGCGCAGAACCCCGGCCCCATCGCCATGAGCACCCCCACGTCCCCGGGGTCGGACGGTCGCTGGGCCAGGGTGTCTCGCAGCACGTGCAGCACGCTGGCCGAGGACAGGTTGCCGATGTCGCGCAGCGAGTCCCAGGTCAGCGCCAGCTCGTGACGGTCGACCCCGAGCACGTCCTGGATGGCCTCGATGACCTTCGGTCCGCCGGGGTGGCTGATCCAGCGGGCCACGTGGCCCACGTCGAGGTCGTGGTCCTTGAGCAGGCCGCGCACGTCGTCGCCGAGGTAGGTGCGCACCAGGTCCGGGACCTCCGCGCCGAGCACGATCCGCAGCCCGGTGGTGCCGAAGTCCCAGCCCATGGCGCGCTCGGTGCCCGGGTAGAGGTGCGAGCGGGAGTCGACCACCCGCGGGCCCGCGGCGCCGAGCCGGGCCGCGCGGTCGGCACCCAGCGCCACCACCGCGGCCGCCCCGTCGCCGAACAGCCCGGAGGCGATCATGTTCGCCACGGAGGGGTCGTCGCGCTGGATGGTCAGCGAGCACAGCTCGACCGAGACCAGGACGGCGACCTCGTCGGGCGCCCCGCGCAGGTAGTCGTGCAGCCGCGCGACGCCCGCGGCCCCGGCCACGCACCCGAGCCCGAACAGCGGCACCCGCTTGACGTCGGGCCGCATGCCGAGCCGCGCGGCGATCCGGGCGTCCAGGGACGGCGCGGCCAGGCCGGTGACGGTGGTGGAGACGAGCACGTCGACGTCGGTCACCCCGAGCCCCGCCTCGGCCACGGCGGCCGCGACGGCCTGCGCGCCCAGGTCCACCGCGACCTCGAGGAACACGTCGTTGGCCTTCGTGAAGGTGTCCAGCCCGCGGTAGCCCTGCAGCGGCAGCGCCAGGTGGCGGGTGGCCACACCGGCGTTGGCGTGCAACCGCTCCGCGACGCGGCGTGACGGTCCATCGGCGGGCAGGCACAGCTCCGTGACGAGCTCGGTGATCTCGGCCTGCGGGTAGGTGTGCTCGGGCAGGACGCCGTGCACCGCGGCCAGAGTCGTCATGGGGCGACGGTAGGGGGCATCGGGTCCGACGGCGAGCCCGCCGGCCCGTGCCCCACGCCACTAGGGTCGTCCCGACCCGGACCCGGACGAGACCAGGAGACGCGCGTGGCCGACGTCAAGCAGCACAAGATCGCCCTCGACGAGAGCGAGATGCCGACCCGCTGGTACAACGTCCTGCACGACCTCCCGACCCCGCCGCCGCCCTACCTGCACCCGGGCACCGGGCAGCCCGTCGGTCCAGACGACCTCGCCCCGCTCTTCCCGCCCGCGCTCATCGAGCAGGAGATGACGACCGAGCAGTACGTCGACATCCCCGACGACGTCCTCGACGTGTACCGGCTGTGGCGGCCGAGCCCGCTGTACCGGGCGCACCGGCTGGAGAAGGCGCTGGGCACCCCCGCGCGGATCTACTACAAGTACGAGGGCGTCTCCCCCGCCGGCTCGCACAAGCCGAACACCGCGGTGCCGCAGGCGTACTACAACGCTCAGGCCGGTGTGCGGAAGCTGACCACCGAGACCGGGGCCGGGCAGTGGGGCACTGCGCTGGCCTTCGCCTGCGCCCAGTACGACATGGCGTGCGAGGTGTGGCAGGTCCGGGCGTCCTACGACCAGAAGCCGTACCGCCGCATGATGATCGAGACCTTCGGCGGCACCGTGCACCCCAGCCCGTCCGAGCTGACCGCTGCGGGCCGGGCGATCCTGGCCGCGGACCCGGGATCAACCGGCTCGCTGGGCATCGCCATCAGCGAGGCCGTCGAGGTCGCCGCGCAGGAGCCGGCCGTGAACTACGCGCTGGGCAGCGTGCTCAACCACGTGCTGATGCACCAGACGGTGATCGGCGAGGAGGCGCTGCTGCAGCTGGCCAAGGTCGGGGAGACGCCGGACCTGCTGGTCGGCTGCACCGGGGGCGGGTCGAACTTCGGCGGGCTGATGTTCCCGTTCCTGCGGGAGCGCTGGGCCGGGCGGATGAGCCCCGAGGTGCGGGCGGTCGAGCCCTCGGCGTGCCCGACGCTGACCCAGGGCACCTACGCCTACGACTTCGGCGACACCGCGGGCATGACGCCGCTGATGAAGATGCACACCCTGGGACACGACTTCGTGCCCGACCCGATCCACTCCGGGGGGCTGCGCTACCACGGCATGAGCCCGCTGATCAGCCACCTGTACGAGACCGGGGAGATCGGGGCGGTGGCCAAGCCGCAGACGGAGTGCTTCGCCGCCGGGGTGCTGTTCGCCCGCACCGAGGGCATCGTCCCCGCCCCCGAGCCCACCCACGCCCTGGCCGCCGCGGTCGAGGAGGCGGTGCGCTGCACGGAGACCGGCGAGGAGAAGGTGATCCTCACGGCGCTGTGCGGGCACGGCCACCTCGACCTGCCCGCCTACGCCTCCTACCTGGCCGGCAGGGTCACCGACACCGGCTGGGAGGACTCGGCGCTGCAGGCCTCCGTGGCCGCGGCGCTGGCGAAGCTGCCCCAGCTCGCGTGACGGCGCACTCGGTCGTCCGCCAGGAGGTGCCCGCCGGCGTCGAGCAGTGCTTCGACCTGGTGCACGACTACCACCGCCGGCTGCAGTGGGACACCCTGCTGCGGCGAGCGGTGACGGTGGACGACGCCACGCCAGCCCGCGGCGTCGAGGCGGTGTGCACGGCGCGCCGGTCCCTGGGCGGGATCAGCTTCCGGACGCGGTACGTGACGTTCCGCCGGCCCGAGCTGGCGGCGGTGGTGCTGGTGGACCGGCCGCCGGTGTTCGCCACCTGGGCGGCCTCGATCCGGCACCGGCCGCTCGACGCCGGGCGCAGCGAGGTCGTCTACACGCTGACCTTCACCTGCCGACCGGCGTGGGCGGCCCGGGTGGTCGAGCCCGTGGCGCTGGCCGCGTTCCGGTGGGAGACGCGGCGCCGGCTGCGCGCGCTCGCGTCGTTCCTGGCGGCGTAGGCCGCCCGCGACGTGGTGGTGGTTGCAGACCCCTGACAGCATCGTGGTGGTACTTGCAGACACCCCACGACGGGACGGGTGTGCCCCGCGGTGATGGGCCGGGTCTCAGCCGACCGGGGTGTGGACCTCCTGCGGGGCGAACTGGGTGTCGTGCAGCTCGCGGTAGCGACCGTCCACGGCGAGCAGCTCGTCGTGGGTGCCGCGCTCCACGACGCGGCCGTCCTCGACGACGAGGATGACGTCGGCCGCGCGGACCGTGGCCAGGCGGTGGGCGATGACCACCGACGTCCGCCCGGCGAGCGCCTCGGCCAGCGCGGCCTGCACGGCGGCCTCCGACGTCGAGTCGAGGTGCGCCGTGGCCTCGTCGAGGATGACCACCCGCGGCTGGGCCAGCAGCAGCCGGGCGATGGTCAGGCGCTGGCGCTCCCCGCCGGAGAGCCGGTAGCCGCGCTCCCCCACGATCGTGTCGAGCCCGTCGGGCAGCGACGCCACCAGCTCCTCGAGCCGCGCGCGGCGCAGCGCGTCCCACAGCTCGGTGTCGCTCGCGGCGGGCCCGGCGAGGCGCAGGTTGGCCCGGACGGACTCGTGGAACAGGTGCCCGTCCTGGGTGACGAGGCCCACGGTCGAGCGGATCGACCGGGCCGAGAGCTCGCGGACGTCGACCCCGCCGAGGCGCACCGCCCCGGAGTCCACGTCGTAGAGCCGGGGCACCAGCGAGGCGATCGTCGACTTACCGGCGCCCGACGTGCCGACCAGCGCGACGAGCTGGCCGGGCTCGGCGCGGAAGGACACCCCGTGCAGCACCTCGACGCCGCCCCGGGTGTCGAGCGAGGCGACCTCCTCCAGCGAGGCCAGCGACACCTTGTCCGCGGACGGGTAGGCGAAGTGCACGTCCTCGAGCTCCACCGACACCCCGCCGTCGGGCACCGAGCGGGCGTCGGGGGCGTCGCGGATCATCGGCTCGAGGTCGAGCACCTCGAAGACCCGCTCGAAGCTGACCAGCGCGCTCATCACCTCGACCCGTGCGCTCGACAGCGACGTCAGCGGGGCGTAGAGCCGGGTGAGCAGCAGCGCCAGCGACACCACCGAGCCCGCCTCGAGCTGGCCGCGCAGCGCGTAGAAGCCGCCCAGGCCGTACACCAGGGCCAGCGCGAGCGCGGAGACCGTGGTCAGCGCGGTGACGAAGATGGACTGCAGCACGGCCCGGCGGACCCCGATGTCGGCGACGCGGCCCGCCCGCTCGGCGAACTCGGTCGACTCCGCGGCCGGGTCCCCGAACAGCTTGACCAGCATCGCGCCGGGGGCGGAGAAGCGCTCCGTCATCTGGTTGCCCATCCGGGCGTTGTGGTCCGCCGCCTCGCGGGACAGCGCGGCGAGCCGGCCGCCCATCCGGCGGGCGGGCACGACGAACACCGGCAGCAGCAGCAGCGACAGGGCCGTGATCTGCCAGGAGATGCTGATCATCACCACCAGCGTCAGCAGCAGGGTGACGAGGTTGCCCACGACGTTGCTCAACGTGTCCGAGAACGCCCGCTGCGCGCCCAGCACGTCGTTGTTGAGCCGGCTGACCAGCGCGCCCGTGCGGGTCCGGGTGAAGAACGCCACCGGCATCGTCTGCACGTGGTCGAACACCGCGGTGCGCAGGTCGAGGATGAGCCCCTCCCCGATGCGGGAGGAGAACCAGCGCGAGGCGAGCCCGGTGCCCGCCTCGGCCAGCGCGATCACGGCGATGAGCACGGCCAGGCCGACGACGACCCCGGCGGCGGCGTCGTTGACGATCCCGTCGACGACGCGCCCGGCCAGCACGGGGGTGGCCACGGCCAGCGCCGCCCCGACGACGCTGAGCACGACGAAGACGAGCAGCCGGCGGCGGTGGGGCGCGGCGAAGCGGCCGATCCGGCGCACCGTCTCCCGGGAGATCTTCCCGGTCTCGCGCGAGCTGGAGTAGGTCGAGCGCATGAGCTGCCCGTACGCGGCCGACTGCATGTCCATGCGGAGAACCGTAGGGCCCCGCACCGACACCGGTGTCCCGGGTTCGCCCTCGGCGCAGCGCGCCGCTACCGGGGTGCGGCCGTGCGCGTGGAGTAGGGGTTGAGCAGCTGGTCGACGGGGGCGCGGTCGTCGGTCAGCACCGGGGCACCCGCGGCGAGCGTGGCGGCGGCGGCCGGGTCGAGCACCGTCGGGGACTCCTCGCGCCGGGCCGCGCGGGCGGCCAGCCCCGACCAGTCCAGCTCCCCCGCCCGGGCCACGACGACCGCGTTGCCGCCCCCGCCCGGGCCCAGCTGCGCCGCCCGCGCCACCACCCCGGTGCGGGGCAGCACCGACGCCACGGTGGCCACCTCGGCGCGCAGGAAGTCCAGCGGGTCGTTGTCGATGACGTTGAGCACGTAGAGCCCGCCGGGGCGCAGCACCCGGTCGACCTCGGCGACGAGCTCGGCGGTGGCCAGGTGCCACGGCACGGAGCGGGAGCCGAACGCGTCGCCCACGACGAGGTCGGCGGAGTCGTCGGGCAGCGCCGCCAGCCCGGTGCGGGCGTCCCCGGTGCGCACGTCCACCCCCGGGATCGTCGAGACCCCCAGCTCGGCGCGGCCCAGCTCCACCACCCCGGCGTCGAGCTCGAGCACGGTGGAGCGGGTGCCGGGCCGGGTCGCCGCCAGCCACCGGGGCATCGTGAACCCGCCGCCACCGACGTGCACCGCGTCCAGCGGCGCCCCGGGCGCGAACGCGGTGTCGACCGCGTCGGCCATGCGCTGGGTGTAGGCGAAGCGCAGCACGGTGGGGTCGGCGAGGTCGACGTAGGAGTGGTCGAGGTCGTCGAGGACCAGGGTGCGCCCGGTGGCGCTGCCCGGGCCGGCCACCACCCGGGCGCAGTAGTACGTCGACTCCCCCGAGCAGGGTCCCTGCACCACGACGAGCCCGGCCCCCAGCAGCAGCGCGGCCACGGCGGCCGCGGCCACCGGGCGGGGCCCGGGCCGGCCCGCCACCGCGGCGAGCACCAGGCACGCGGCGGCGGCGACGGCGAGGATCGCGGCCAGGGGCAGCAGCGCGACCAGCACGAACCCGGTGAGGAACACCCCGGCCAGCGAGCCCAGCGTGCCCGCCGCGGACAGCCCACCCACCACGCCGCCCGCCCCGTGGACGTCGCGCAGCCGGGCCTTGGTGGCGGCCGGGGTGACCGTGGCCAGCGCGGTCACGGCCGGCAGCGTGGAGCACGCCACCAGCAGCACCGTGGCCACCGGTCCCGCACCGAGCACCGGGCCCAGCACGACCACGACGGGGCGGACGGCCAGCACGAGCAGCCCCCCGGTGAGCAGGGCGACGGCGACGACGCGGCGCGGTGGGTGCCGGTCGGCGAGCCGGCCGCCCCACGCCGCCCCCGCGGCGATGCCGAGCAGCGCGACCCCGATCGCGGCGGTGGTCGACTCCAGCGTCAGCCCGACGTACGGCGCGACGAGGCGGGTGGTGAGGGTCTCGACGACGAGGATCGCGGCGCCGGAGACGACGACCACCCAGCGGGCCAGCGCGGGGCTCACGGCCGGGTCAGGTGCCGGGGTCGGGGCTGCCCAGCAGGTCGACACCGAGCAGCGCGTCCACGGCCGCGGCGACGTCGCCGGGGGCGTCGGGGTCGGTGTCGCTGTCGGTGCCGCGGGCGCCCTCGGCGGCCCACGCGTCCACGGCGGCGAGCGCGCGGGGGGTGTCGAGGTCGTCGGCCAGGTGGGTGCGCAGCCGGGTGACGAGGTCGTCGGCGTCGGGACCGGACGGGCGGGCCACCGCGGTCCGCCAGCGGGCCAGCCGCGCGGTGGCCTCGTCGAGCACGTCGTCGCTCCAGGAGCGGTCCTGGCGGTAGTGCCCGGCCAGCAGCCCCAGCCGCACCGCCATGGGGTCGACGCCGTCGGCCCGGAGCGTCGAGACGAGCACCAGGTTGCCCCGGGACTTCGACATCTTCTCCCCGTCCAGGCCGATCATCGCGGCGTGGACGTAGTGCCGGGCGAAGCGGGGCACGCCCTGGTCGGACTCGACGTGCGCGGCGGAGAACTCGTGGTGCGGGAAGACCAGGTCGCTGCCCCCGCCCTGCACGTCGACCTCGGCGCCGAGCCGGTCCAGCGCGATCGCGGCGCACTCCACGTGCCAGCCGGGCCGCCCGGGGCCGAACGGGGAGTCCCAGCTGGGCTCACCCGGACGGACGCCCCGCCACACGGCGGCGTCGAGCGGGTCGCGCTTGCCGGGCCGGTCGGGGTCGCCGCCGCGCTCGGCGAAGAAGCGCGCCATGGTCGCCTCGTCGTAGCCGGACTCGTAGCCGAAGGTGCGGGTGGCGTCGCGGCGGAAGTAGACGTCGGGCGTCGCGTCGTCGACCACGTACGCCGCCCCCGAGGCGACCATCCGCTCGACCATCTCCACCACCAGGGGGATGGACTCCACGGCGCCGACGAAGTCGTCCGGGGCGAGCACCCGCAGCGCGGTCATGTCCTCGCGGAACAGCTGGGTCTCGCGGCGCCCCAGCTCCACCCAGTCCTCGCCGTCCCGGTCGGCCCGCTCGAACAGCGGGTCGTCGACGTCGGTGACGTTCTGGGTGTAGCTGACCTGGTGCCCGCCGTCGCGCAGCACCCGGTTGACCAGGTCGAAGGCCAGGTAGGTGGCGGCGTGGCCCAGGTGGGTGGCGTCGTAGGGGGTGATGCCGCAGACGTACATCCGCGCGGTGGGCCCGGCACCGAGGGGGCGGACGACGCCGTCGGCGGTGTCGTGCAGCCGCAGCGGCGGGGCGCCCCCGGCGACGGCGGGGACGACGGCGTCGGACCAGGACTTCATTCCGGCCACCCTATCGACGCCCGGCGCCGGCGCTCCCCGTGGGCTCGGCGGGGGGCTGGGCGGGAGGCCCGGCAGCGGGCCCGGCAGCGGGCTGGGCGGCGGGCAGCGGGCGCAGCGCACCCGAGACGAGGACGGCGACGACGAGCAGCCCCGCGACCACCGACAGCGCGCGCAGCACCCCGACGTGCTCGCCCAGCAGCCCGATCAGCGGCGGGCCGGCGAGGAACGCGGTGTAGGCGATGGAGGCGACCACGCTCACCCGTGCGGCGGCCCGGGCCGGGTCGTCCGCGGCGGCGGACATCCCGACGGGGAAACCCAGCGACGCCCCGAGCCCCCACAGCACGGCGCCGAGGACCGCCACGACGAGACCGCCGCCGAGCACCACCACGAGCAGCCCGGCCAGCGCGAGGGCGGCCGACGCGCGGAGCACCGGGACCCGGCCCCACCGGTCCACGACCGACGTGCCGAACCACCGCCCGGTGGTCATCGCGGTGACGAACACGGCGAAGGTGAGCGAGCCCTGCGTCGGCGACGCGCCGTAGCCGTCGATCACCGCGACCGCGAGCCAGTCGTTGCCCGTGCCCTCGGTGAACGCCAGGCACAGCACGAACACCCCCACGAGCAGCGTCCGGGGCTCCCGCCACGCCCGCAGCACCGCGGTGCGGCCCCCGGGAGCGCCCTCGGCGGCCGGCGGCTCGGGCAGGAAGCCCCGGCTCCCGGGCGGCACCACCACGGCCACGACGACCCCGACCAGCACCAGGTGCACCACCACGGGGACACCGGCGGCGACCACGCCCGCGGTGCTCACCGCCCCCAGCACGGTGCCCAGGCTGAACCCGGCGTGGAAGCGGGGCATGAGCGTGCGGCCCAGCTGCTGCTCGGTCGCCGCGGCAGCCACGTTCATGGCCACGTCCCAGGTGCCGTGGCTGAAGCCCATGACGAACAGGGCCACGGCGACCGGTGCGGGCCCGACGAGCTGCCCGGTCCCGGCACCGACGAGGGAGGCCGCCAGCACCACCGAGGCCACGGCGACGGTGCGGGCCGCGCCCAGCCGCAGCACCACCGCGCCCGCCAGCGGGGGTGCGGCGAGCGAGCCCGCGGCCATGGCCAGCAGGAGCAGGCCGAGGGCGGCCGGGCTCAGTCCGAGGTTCTCCCGCACCTGCGGGATCTGCGCCGCCCAGCTGGCGAAGGCGAACCCGGCGAGGACGAAGGCCACGGCCACGCCGCGCCGGGCCGCGGCCAGCCCGGCCGCGGTGGGGGCCGCGGGGGGCGCCGCTCTCGTCACCGGGCCACGGTAGCCACCGGGTCGGACCTCAGCCGCGCCGCCGCGGACCGCCCGCCGCCGGCTCCGGCACCGCGGGCCCGGGCAGGCCCCGCTGCGTGCAGACCCGGGCCACGAGCGCGAGCCCCTCGGCGGCGGTGCGCTCGGCCACGGCCAGCTCACCGGCGGAGCGGGCCGCGGCCAGTGCGGCGCCGGCGCTGGTCCACCGCTCCCGGGCCCGGGCGAGCAGCTCGTCCCCGGTCCCGCTGCCGGGGCCACCCCCGGGCGGCAGGGCCTCGACGTGGTGCCCGAGCTCGGCGTGGGCGGAGCGGGCCCGGGACCGCGCCCCGGCCACCCCGCCGCGGCCGGGCCCCGCGCGCCCGGCCAGCAGCGGCGTCACCACGGCGACCACCACCGCCAGCCCCAGCACGGCCAGCGACCACCCCGTCACGCGTGCTCCCTCCGCCGACCGCGCCGGCGCCGCCGCCGCCGCGGTGTCGCGGCGACCGGGCCCGGGACGGGCAGGGACGTCTCCGTCACCGCGGCCGCGTCCCGGCGCAGGGTGGCGACGGTGCGCTGCGCCGCGTCGAGCTCGGCCTCCGTGGCCGCTGCCTCGACGTCGGCGAGGGCGAGCACGTAGCGGCCGGCGACGTCGGCCCGGGCCCGGGCGGCCGCGAGCGCCCGGGGGTCGGCGCCGGCGCGGGTGGACGCGGCCGCGGCCAGGTCGTCACCGGCGCGCAGGACGGCGACGGCGACGGCGGCGAGCCCGCTCTCCAGCTCGAGGCGCCGGACCCGCCGGGAGCGGGCAGCGGCCCGCCGGGCCCGGACCCGGGCCAGCCCCAGCTGCGCGCCCAGCAGCAGCGCGACCACGGCGGCGACGAGCCCGGCCAGGGTGGCCAGGGTGACGGCGGTGGACGTCGCCGAGGCGGCCGGCTCGCGGCGCGGCACCCCGTCGGCCATGTCCTCGGTCACGGCGGCGTCGAAGGCGAGGACGAGCTCCTCGACCTCGGGCGTGCGGTCGGGGTCGTCGGGGGTGGTGCGGAACCGGGAGGCGGCGTCGGCGGCGATCGAGAGCCGGAACACCCAGTTGTCGGTCGTCGAGCCGAGCGCGTTCTCGACGCCCTCGTCGGGCGGGGGGAAGTCGTCGCCGGTGCACAGGTAGGGCCCGGCCGAGCCGGTGTAGACCACCGCCAGGGCCTCGGGCACCGCGCGGACCACGGCGTGGCAGGCGTCGCCGCGTGCGTCGCGGTCCTCCTCGCCCAGCGCGGCGGGCAGCCCGGCGACCACGACCGGCCGGTCCCCGATGACCTGGCGCACCCGTGCGGCGTCGAGCACCGCGGGGTCGTCGGCCACCACCGAGGTGGTGCGCAGCGTCGCGGCGGCGTCGCGGACCACGGCAGGGGTGGTGACCCGGTGCCACACCGGCCCGGCACCGACGAGCAGCAGGGCCACGACGACGGCCACCACGACCCGGCGCCGGGTCACCGGTCGGCTCCCGCGAGCGCGTGCCGGGCGGCGGCCACGGCATCGCGCACCACCGCGGAGGTCCCCGGGTCCGGCGAGGCCTCCCACAGCGCCCGGGCGGTGTCGCGCCGCTCGGCCGCCGCGGCCACGGCGTAGCGCTCCCGGGGACCACCGGGCTCGGCCAGGGCCGCCAGCAGCTCGGTGTCCAGCGCCGCCAGCTCGCCCAGGGCCGCCGCCCGCAGCGCCGCGGCGTCGACCCGGGTGCGTCGCCGGACCCGGCGGACGGCGATCACCCCGGACCCGGCCAGCAGCACCGCGGCCAGCCCGAGGGCCACCACCGGCACCCAGCGGGCCAGCAGCCGCTCGGTCGTCGTCGGGGCGAGCGGGTCGCGCTGGAACGGGTCCGCGTTGACCAGCAGGTCGACGCGGCGCAGCACGAGCCCGACGAGCTGGTCGACCGGGGTGCCCCACTGGGTGAAGGCGACCTCGCCGCGGCCCAGCGCGTAGTCGCGGGCGGAGGTGAGCACCGCCTGCCGGGGCCCGCCGACGTCCACCCACCGGCCGCGCGCCACCACCACGACCTCGCCGGGGAACGCGGCGGTCAGGGCGGGCAGCAGGTCGGGCTGCGGCGCGCCGAGCGCGGCCGGCGGCAGGTAGGCCACCCGCACCCCCACCCCGCGCACCGCGGCCCCCGGGTCCTGCGTCGGCGGGTCCGCACCCGGGGCCGTCCACTGCCGGCCCGCGCGCAGCCCGGCGACGACCGGGGCGGCCTCGGCCTCGTCGGCCACCGGCGTGCGCGGCACCGGGTCGGCGGTGCCCGGGGTGTCGGGGTCGGCCACCGAGCGGGCACCGAGCACGAGCAGGTCGGTGACGTCAGAGCTGCCCAGCAGCACCTGCAGCCCGGCCAGCCCGCTCGGGGCGGGGCTGCCCAGGCCGGGCCCGGAGCCGCGCACCACGTGCACGGTGAGCCCCGTGACGAGGAGCACGTCGAGGTCGGCGTCGCGGGCGAGATCGGTGAGCGGGCCGATCACGCGGTCGTAGTGGTCCCCGCGCGTCGCCGGGTCGGGCGGGGCGAGCAGCACGTGGGTGCGGCCGAGCTCGGGGAGCACGGCCGCGGGGTCGAAGCGCGCGACCGCGCCCGGCGCCGTCACCACCTGCTCGGCCAGCACCCGCGGCCACAGCGCCACCACGGGGTCGGTGCCGGGGGCCGCGGGGTCGACCGTCGTCACCCCCGGGAAGGGGTCGGTGCCGGTGTCGGTGCTGCTGCCGCGGCCCGCCAGGACCACCACGACCGTGACCACGAGCGGGATCACGAGCAGGCCGGTGAGCAGGCCGATGACCCCCTGCGTCCGTTCCCGCACCGGCGCACCCTATCGCCGGGGGTGTCCGTTCAGCGGCGTCTGCGCGCCCGCAGGTAGTCCCCCACCACGGCGGCGCCGAGGCCGTCGAGGTCCGGTGCGACCACCCGTCCCCCCACCCGGCGGGCCAGGCCGTCGACCACCCGGGCCAGCGACGGGTCGTCGCCGAGCCGGAAGATCGTCACCTGCGCGCCGAGGCGGGCCACGGCGTCGAGCTCGCGGACCGTCAGGCCCAGCGTCTCCGGGTGGGGCGGGTAGTCGAAGAAGGCGTGGCCGTCCGGCTCGAGGTGCGCGGTCGGCTCGCCGTCGGTGACCACCATGACGACGGGCTGCGCGTTGGGGTGCCGGCGCAGGTGCCGCCCGGCGAGGACCAGGGCGTGGTGCAGGTTGGTGCCCTGCTCGTAGGCGCCGTCGAGACCGGCCAGCTCCTCGGGGGTCAGCGACCGCGCGTGGCGGCCGAACCCGATCAGGGTCAGCGCGTCCCCGCGGAACCGGGTGCTCACCAGGTGGTGCAGGGCCAGGGCGGTGCGCTTCATCGGCACCCACCGGCCCTCCATGACCATGGAGAACGAGGTGTCCACGAGCAGCGCGACCGCGGCCTGGCTGCGCTGCTCGGTCTCGATGACCTCCATGTCGCGGACGTCGAGGGTGACGGGTCCGTTCCCGCCGTCCCCGGCCCGGCGCAGCACCGCGTTGGTGACGGTGCGGGTGGTGTCCCAGGGCTCGGAGTCGCCGAACTGCCACTCCCGGCTGGCCCCGGTGGGGTCACCGGCGGCGCCGGCGCGACGGGTCTCGCGCTCCCCGCGCCGGCCCGAGAGCTGGTCGGCGACGTCGCGCAGCGCGGTCTGCCCGAGCCGGCGCATGGCCCGCGGGGAGAGCCGCCACGACCCGTCCGGGGCCCGGTCGAGGTAGCCCTGCTCGGCCAGCGCCCGCTCCAGCTCTGCGAGCGTCCGCGCATCGGCCGCGGCCTGCGGGCCCAGCGCGCGCTCCAGGGCGTCGAGGTCGACGTCCTCCATCCGCGCCCCGGGGTAGGCCTGGCTCAGCGACTCCCCCAGCTGCTCGAGCTCGCCGATCTCGGCCATCGCCTGGGTGGCCTCGCCCAGGCCCATCCCCTGCTGGCCCTGCGGGTCGGCCGAGCCGTCCCAGTCCTCGCCCGGGCGCAGGGTGCGCAGCATCCCGTCGAGCTGGGAGAGCTGGTCGGCCAGCTCGGGGCTGCCGAACGCCTGCTGCGCGAGCTGGTCGAGCTCGGCGCGCTGCTCGGGGGTCATGGAGTTGCGGGTCCGCTGCGCGGCCGCGGCCTGCCGGGCCAGCGAGTCCAGCAGCTCCTCGACCGTGCTGGGCTGGTCGGGGAAGAAGTCCCCGTGCTTGGCCATGAACTCGTCGAAGGACTGGCTGGTGTCGTCGCCGCGGGCGTGCTCGGCGAGCAGCTCGTTGAGGTCGCGCAGCATGTCGTTCACGCGGCGGCGGTCCTCGTCGGTGGCGCCCTCCAGGGCCTGCTTCATGCCCTGGAACCGCTCCTCGAGCAGCTCGCGGCCCAGCAGGTCCTTGATCTTCTCGAAGTCCTCCCGGGCCTGGCTGGAGCGCCAGTCGTAGTCGCTGAGCTCGCGGACGGCCTGCGCGGTGGACGGGCTGCGCGCCTCGAGCTGCATCTCGGCGAAGCGGGCCTCGTCGTCGAGGTCGCGGGCCAGCTGCTTGCGCTCCTCGGTGACGGCGCGCTCCAGCAGCTCCTGGACCTCCTGCAGCGTGCCGTCGAGGTTGGTCTCGCGCAGCAGCTGCTTGCGCCGGGCGTTGGCCTGGCGGCGCAGCTCGTCGAGCCCGGTCGTGCTCTGCGTGCCGCGGCGCATCATCTCCCGCAGCGCGCGCCGCGGGCTGGTGCCGCCGAGGACGTCCTCGCCGATGGCGTCGAGCGCCTCGCGCAGGTCCACGGGTGGGGCCAGCGGGTCGGGGCCGCCGCTGAACCGGCCGTAGGCGTAGCGCCGGGCGCGCCGGCGTGCTTCCTCGCTCATGGGCGGGCCTCCCCCGTGGTGGTGGTCAGGACGAGTAGCGGGTGTTGCCGGCGTCGTCGGACTCCTTGGAGACCCGGCGCGCCAGGTAGAGCCCCTCGAGGGCCAGCTCGGCCGCGGCGGCGCGCTCGCCGTCGGTGTCGGCGTCGAGCCGGGCCTCGATCTCCCGGAGCACCGGCACCGAGGGCAGCGACCCCAGCAGGTCCGCGACGGCCACGGCGTCCCCGGAGACCACCGGCCGGCCCTGCTCCAGCGCCTTGACCAGGGGGCCGAGGTCGATGCCGCCGAGGGCGGCGCGGGCGGTCTCGGCCACCGAGCGGCGCAGCAGGTGCTCGAGGACCTCGTCCTCGCGGCCCTCCTCGCCGGACTCGAACTCGAGCTTGCCGCGCAGCACGTCGGGCACCGCGCCGAGGTCACCGACCCGGGCCACCGGGGTCTCCTCCCCCAGCAGGGCCGAGCGGCGCAGCGCGGCGGCGGCGACCGTCTCCGCGGCGGCCACGGCGAACCGCGCCGACACCCCGGAGCGCTGGTCGATCGAGGTGGACTCCCGCAGGTTGCGGGTGAACCGGGCGATGGCCTCGAGCAGGTGGTCCGGCAGCGTCGCCACCAGGTCCGCCTCCTGGGCGATGACGTCGATCTCGTCGCCCAGCTCGAGGGGGTAGTGGGTGCGCACCTCGGCGCCGAAGCGGTCCTTGAGCGGGGTGATGATGCGACCGCGGTTGGTGTAGTCCTCCGGGTTGGCGCTGGCCACCAGCAGCACGTCCAGCGGCAGCCGCAGGATGTAGCCGCGCACCTGGATGTCGCGCTCCTCCATCACGTTGAGCAGCGAGACCTGGATGCGCTCGGCCAGGTCGGGCAGCTCGTTGATGGTGACGATGCCGCGGTGGCTGCGCGGCACCAGGCCGTAGTGGATGGTCTCCGGGTCACCCAGGCTGCGGCCCTCGGCCACCTTGACGGGGTCGACGTCACCGACGAGGTCACCGACGGACGTGTCCGGGGTGGCGAGCTTCTCGGCGTAGCGCTCGCTGCGGTGCCGCCACGCCACGGGCAGGTCGTCACCGAGCTCGGCGGCGCGGCGGATCGAGGCCGGGGTGATCGGCTCGTAGGGGTGCTCACCGAGCTCGGCGCCCGCGATGACGGGGGTCCACTCGTCGAGCAGGCCGGTCAGGGTGCGCAGCAGCCGGGTCTTGCCCTGGCCGCGCTCCCCGAGCAGCACCAGGTCGTGCCCGGCGAGCAGGGCCCGCTCGAGCTGGGGCAGCACCGTGTCGGCGAATCCGACGATGCCGGGCCAGGGGTCGCGTCCCTCGCGCAGGGCGGTCAGCAGGTTGTGGCGGATCTCGTCCTTGACCCCGCGCTGCACGTGGTCGCTGGCGCGCAGGGCGCCGAGGGTGGTGGGACGGTCGGAGGTGGTGGTCTCGCTGGGGGCACTCACCCCGACCACGCTACGAGCGTGCGACGGACACCGCGCGACCGAGCGGGCCGGTGTTCGCCCCCGGCGAACCGTGTCAGGCGAGGGTGAAGGCGCACACCGGGTGCGGCAGGACGACGCGGTCGGGGTCGGTGCTGGCCGAGGCGAGCAGGGCCAGGACCTCCGCGCGGCGGTGCCCGGCCAGGCGGGCCTGCACGGCGAACTCGAGGACGGCGGGGTCCTGCTCCTCGCACCCGGTCAGGTCGACCTCGGCCGTCACCGGCTCCTCGGCGAGGCCGAGCCGCCCCGCCCGCGCGCAGTCCTGCAGGGCGGCGCGCACCGTCTCGTCCCACCACTGGGGGTGCCCCCCGGTCTCGGGCGCCAGCGCGGCCGCGACCTGGTTCAGCTCGCCGCGGGGGGCGTGCAGCACCAGCAGTTCCCCGCCCGGCACGAGGTGGGCCACCGCGGCACGCACGGACTCGGCCACGTCGCGGACGTAGTACAGCGAGTGGACGAACGTGACGACGTCGAAGCGTCCGGTCCCGGCGGGCAGGTCCTCCGGGAAGCGGCCCTGGTGGACGACGGTGGTGGCCCCGGTCGACCCGACGCGGCGCAGGAAGGCGGTGGCGCTCGGCCCGTGCGGCTCGACCCCGGTCCAGGCGACCGGCCGGCGGGGGTGGCGGGCCCGCACGGCCGTGGCGAGGGCGGCGTCCACGGTGCCGTCGCCGCAGCCGACGCTGAGCACCCGCAGCGGGCGGTCGGTGGGCCGCGCCGCGAGCCGGTCGGTGAGCCAGCCGACGATGGCGGCGCGCTGCCCGGAGCGGGCCTCGAACAGGTGGTGCCCGCGCGCGTAGGTGTCACCGTCGAGCGGGGGCAGCGGGTCCCACTCCTCGAGGAGCGCGGCCCGGTCGGCGAAGGTCTGCCTGGCGCTCACCCGTGGTCTCCGTCCCGGACCCCGCGGGGACCCCTGCCGGACCCGGCGGGCCGTCGGGGCCGACCGTAGTCTGGCTCACAGCGCACCACGGGCCACGCCGGCCCGCAGGGCGACCCCCGCCACCACCAGGAGCCCCATGTCGTCCGCGCAGGACACCGCCGCCCGCAGCCTCGCCCACTGGAGCGAGGAGGGCCGCCGGGAGATGGAGGCGTTCTACGTCCTCGCCACGGAGGACTACCGGCAGCTCGCGGCGGCCGCCGACTGGCCGGCGCTGCTGGCCGGGCGCTCCCGGGTGCTCGACGTGGCCTGCGGCTCCGGCAAGTTCCCCACCGCCCTGGTGCGGGACTCGCTGCCGCCCGAGCCGGCGATCACCGTCGACCTGCTCGACCCGTCGGCGTTCTCCGTCGCCGAGGCCCGCGCCGCGCTCGCCGCCCCGTTCACCCCGGGTGAGGACCTGGTGGTGACGCTGCAGGACCTGCCGCAGCGCGAGCCGTGGGACGTCGTGTGGGCCACCCACGCGCTCTACGCCCTGCCGCCCGACGAGCTCGGGGTGGCGGCGGAGCGCTTCGTCGCCGCGATCGCCCCGGGCGGGTTCGGGTTCGTCGCCCAGGCCGCGGCCACGTCGCACTACCTGGCCTTCTACGACGCGTACCGGGCCGGCATCCCCGCCGCCGCCGCCGTGGCGCCGTACACCACCGGCGAGCAGGTCCGCGACGCACTGGCCGCCGCCGGCGCGACGGTGCGCGACCAGCGGGTGCACTACACGACCTCGACCGACGACCGCGCCGTGGCCGAGGGCTTCCTGCAGCGCTGCGCGTTCGACGACTCCGTGAGCCTCGACGAGATGGAGGCCGCCCCGGTGCTGGGCGACTACCTGGCCGGCTGCCGTGGCACCGACGGCACCTACACCTTCACCCACGAGGCGGTCCTGCTGTGGCTCTGAGCTCCTCCGGTTCGAACGACCTGCTGCCCGAGGCCAACCGCGGCGAGGGCATCCACACCGAGTGGGCCGGTGACGACCAGCAGTGGTGGGACTGGTACGTCACCCTGGCCGAGAACCCGGAGGCCGCAGGGCCGCTCGTCGACGGCCCGGGCCTGCCCGACGTGCCCGCGGCCACCGACGAGGAGGTCGCCGTCCTGCTCAGCGAGCCCTACGCGGTGCCCGCCGAGGCCGTGGCCGCGTTCCGGGCGGAGGCGTTCGTCAAGCTGCCCGGGGTGCTGACCGCGCCCGTGGTGCGCAGGCTCGCCGAGCGGCTCGCCGAGCTGCTGCGCGCGGAGCACGGTGAGGACACCGCCGGGCGCTTCACGGCGCTGGAGCAGATGTGGCTGCACGACGACCTCATGCGGCTGGTCGCGACGTCCCCGCGCCTGGGCGGCATCGCGGCGACCCTGCTGGGCGAGGACGCGGTGCGGATCTACCACGACAACGCGTTGAGCAAGGAGCCCGGCTGCGGGCGCACCCCGTGGCACCACGACGACGAGCACTTCCCGATCGCCTCGACCCAGGCGGTCACCGCGTGGATGCCCGTCTCGGCCATCCCCGCCCCGATGGGTCCGCTGTCGTTCGCCCGGGGCGCGGACCTGCGGGGGGTGCTGGAGGGCCTGGAGTTCGACAAGGTCGGCACCACCTACGACGTGGCCGTGTCCCAGCGTTTCGGCACCGAGGGCGTCGCCGTCGAGGACGGGCCGTACGAGGTGGGCGAGGTGTCGTTCCACTCCTCGCTGTGCTTCCACACCGCGGGGCCCAACCGCACCACGCAGCCGCGTCGCGCCCTGGCCACGACGTACTACGCCGACGGGGCCCGGGTCGTGGACTCCCCCACGATGATCAGCGGCGCCTGGCGGGACTTCATCCCCGACACCGCGCCGGGTGCGGTCGCGGCCAGCCCGCTCAACCCCGTGGTCGGCCGCTCCTAGCCCTCCCCGTGGCCGCCGCGGCGGCCGCCGCGGCCGCGCCGGGCGCACTCTGCGGTGTCCTGGGCGCCGCGGGACCGCGCCGGGCGCACTGTGCGGTGTTCTGGGCGAAGCGGGACCGCGCCGGGCGCACTCTGCGGTGGCTGGGGGTCGCGGGGTGGCGGCGGGGGGATCAGGACCGGCGGGGGGCGCCCTCGCGCAGCGCCCGCTCGGCCAGGGTCCGCAGCGGTCCGGCCAGCTGGGTGTCGCCCAGCTCGACGTGCGTGGTGTCGGGCGCGGCGCTCTCGACGTGGGTGGTGACGATGCTGATCGACCAGGTGAACCCGTCACGCACCGCGGGGTCGGCCGGGGGCGGCGGGTCGGGGGGCAGCGCGGCCCGCACCAGCTCCTGCCACCCGGCGGGGTCGGCCGCCGCCTCGGTCTCGACCACGCCGCGGCGGGTCATCCCGGCCACCCCACCGGAGCGGCTCACCTCGATGCGCACCCCCGACCTCCTCAGGCCTTCGACGTGACCGGCACCCCGACCTCGCCCCACCCGGCCCGCACCGCCTGCTGCTCCGCCGAGCGGGCCCCGTAGCGCTCCCCGGCCGCGGCGACGGTGGCGGCCGCGAAGCCGGCGAAGTCGACGTCCGCCGCCAGTGTGCCCCCCGTCATCACGTCGAACCAGACCTGCCCGGCCCGCTCCCACGCCGGACCGCCCAGGGTGGTGGCCGCGACCTGGAACGCCTTGTTCGGGATGCCCGAGTTGAGGTGCACCCCGCCGTTGTCCTCTGTGGTCTCGACGTAGCCGGCCATCGTCGCCGGCTGCGGGTCGCGGCCCAGCACGTCGTCGTCGTAGGCGGTGCCCGGCGCGGCCATGTCGCGCAGCGCCCGGCCCTGCACCGCGGGGGTGAACAGCCCCTGCCCGACCAGCCAGGTCGCCTGCTCCGCGGTCTGGCCGAGCGCGTGCTGCTCGACGAGCACGCCGAACACGTCGGACACCGACTCGTTGAGCGCCCCCGACTGCCCCTGGTAGTCCAGCCCCGCGGTGAGCTGGGTGAACCCGTGGGTCAGCTCGTGGCCGATGACGCTGACCGAGATCGTGAAGCGGCGGAACACCTCGCCGTCCCCGTCGCCGAACACCATCTGCGTGCCGTCCCAGAACGCGTTGTCGTAGCCCTGCCCGTAGTGGACGGTCGCGTCGAGCCGCAGGCCCTTCCCGTCCAGGCTCGAGCGGCCGTACACCTCGTCGTAGAGCCGGTAGGTGTCGCCGAGGCCGTCGTAGGCCTCGTCCGCGGCGGCGTCCCCGGTCGTGGCGGCCCCCTCGGCGCGCACGAGGTCCCCGGGCAGCTCCTGGGTGCCGTGGGTGTCGTGGATCGCCCGCTGCAGCCCCGCGGCCGCGGTGGCGGTGGGCCGGGCGCCGACGCGGCCCGCCCGCATGGCCGCGTCGAGCTCGAGGGTGGCCCGGGCGCGGGCGGCGAGGTCACCGCCGCGGGCCGACGCACGGGCGGGCGCCTCGGCGATGCGCCGCAGCAGGAACGGCGGGACGACACCGTGCCGGACGACACCGTGCCGGACGACACCGTGGCGGACGGGGGCGGGGCGCTGGCTCCTCATCATGGGTCCCATGGTGCGCCCGCACCCCGACAGTCCGGGGACGGACGCGTCAGGCCGCGCCGGGGTGGTGCGCGGGCCCGCACGGCCCGGCGGGGGCGACCGGCACGGCCGGCTCGTCGGCCCCGGGGGTGCGGACCAGCGCCGCGGCCACCGCCGCCCCGGCCACCAGCAGCCCGGCCGCGATCGTCATGGCCACCCGGAAGCCGGGGCCGAACGCGCCCGCGTCGGTGTAGGCGTCACCGGTGAGCCCGGCCAGCACGGGCAGCGCGGCGACGGCCAGCAGCCCCGCGGTCCGGGCGACGGCGTTGTTCACCCCGGACGCGGTGCCCGCCAGGTGGTCCGGGGCCGCCCCGAGCACGGTCGCGGTCAGCGGGGCGACCATCGTAGCCAGGCCCAGGCCGAACACGACCACGGCGGGCAGCACGTCGGTCAGGTACGAGGCGTCCGCCCCCACCCGCAGCAGGAGCAGCAGGCCCGCGGCGGCGACGAGCGGCCCGGCCGTCATCGGCAGCCGCGGCCCGGTCCGCTGCGCCACCCGCCCGGCCCGCGCGGAGAGCAGCAGCATGAGCACGGTGACGGGCAGCGCGGCGGCGCCGGCGGCCAGCGCGGAGTACCCGCTGACCACCTGCAGCTGCAGCACCAGCAGGAAGAACACGCTGCTGATGGCCGCGTACACCACCAGGGTGACGAGGTTCGCGGCCACGAACAGCCGGGAGGCGAACAGCTCCAGCGGCACCAGCGGGTGCGTGCTGCGCCGCTCGACGAGGACGAACACCACCAGCACCGCCACCCCGCCCAGCCCGGCCGCCCAGGAGCCGCCGATCACGCCGTAGGTCAGCAGCCCGAGGCCGAGCGCGGCCAGCGCGGCGCCACCGAGGTCGAGGGCGGGGACCTCGTCGGTGTCCCGGCTCTCCGGCACGTGGCGCAGCGTCACCCACAGCACCACCGCGGCCAGCGGGAGGTTGATGAGGAACACCGCCCGCCAGGTGACCTGGTCGACGAGCCAGCCGCCGACGAACGGCCCGACGGCCCCGGCCACCCCGCCCAGTCCGGACCACGCGCCGACGGCGGCCCCGCGGTCGCGGTGGTCGAAGCTGGCCGAGATCAGGGCCAGGCTGCCCGGGGTGAGCAGCGCCCCGCCCACCCCCTGCAGCGCCCGCGCCGCCACCAGCACCTCGATGTTCCACGCCAGCCCGCACAGCAACGACGCCAGCGCGAACCACACCAGCCCGACGAGGAACACCCGGCGCCGGCCGTAGCGGTCGCCCAGCGACCCGCCGAGCAGGATCAGCGCGGCCAGGGTGAGCGTGTAGCCGTTCAGCGTCCACTGCAGCCCGGCGAACCCGGTGCCCAGGTCGCGCCCGATCGTCTCCAGCGCCACGTTGACCACGGTCGCGTCGAGCGAGGCCACCCCGGAGCCGAGGATGGTGGCGAGCAGCACCCAGCGCCCCCGGGCGGTGCCGGTGCGGACCAGGCCGGGGGTGCTCACCTCAGAACGCGGGCCACGGGATGGCCGGGCGCTCCCCGCTGGGCGAGGGCAGCTCGCGGTCGGCCAGCAGCCGGCGGACCCGGCGCTCGACGGCGGCGACCTCGCGCACGGTCAGGTGCTCGTGCAGCGTGTCCCCGAGCGCGCCGTGCAGCTGCGCGGCCAGCCGGGAGAGCACCTCGACGGCCTCGTCGCCGACGTCCTCCCCGGCCCAGCCCCACAGCACGGTGCGCAGCTTGTGCTGGGCGTGCAGGCAGATGCCGTGGTCCACCCCGTGCACGGCGCCGTCGAGGGCGGCCAGGACGTGCCCGCCCTTGCGGTCGGCGTTGTTGAGCACCACGTCGAGCACGGCCATCCGCCGCAGCCGCGCGTCGTCGGCGTGGGCGAGCACCACCCGCTCCCCGGACCAGTCCTGGGCGCGCAGCACGGTGCGGTACCCGGCGGGCACCTCCCGCGGCGGGCACAGCACGACGAGGTCGTCGCCGTCGAGCTCCTCCTCCACCACCGTGATGCCGTGCCCGGCACCGTCGTCCCGGTCGTCGACGTCGGAGATCGTGGCGGCGGCGGTGTCCACCCAGCGCTGCACCATGCCCTCGCCGAGCGGGCCGGAGCGCAGCACCGTCGTGGGCACCACGTCCCACCCGGTGGCGTCGGAGATGAGGTAGGAGGCGACCTCGCGGCCGGCCAGGGTGCCGTCGGGGAAGTCCCACAGCGGCCGCTCGCCGCGCACCGGCTTGTAGACGCACGGGGTGCTCACCCCGTCGAGGGTGGCGGTGCACAGCAGCGTCGCGTTGCTGGCCTCGACGAGCCGACCGGTGATCTCGAGCTCGCCGTGGCGCAGCACCTCGGCGACGTCCCCCGCGGGCAGCTCCTCGCCGGCCGCCGACACGCCCGCGTCAGTCCTCGTCCGGCTCGACCGCCGACGGCGAGATGCCGACGCCGCGCCGGTAGCCGTTGGTGCGGATGCAGACGTGCCCGGCGGGGTCGAGCGGCTCGCTGCACAGCGGGCAGGGCAGCCGGCCGGCGGAGATGACCCGGTCGGAGCGGGCCGCGAACTCCCGGGCCTGCTCCGGGGAGAGGAACACCCGCACGGCGTCGGGGCCCTCGTCGGTGTCGTCGAGCACGACGGACTCGTCGACCTCGGTGTCGGTGGCGGCGAGAAGCTCGACGACCACGGCGCCGGCCTCGGAGTCCCAGCCCAGGCCCATGGTGCCGACGCGGAACTCCTCCTCGACCGGGGTGGTCAGGGGGTGCAGGTCCCCGACGTCGTCGGTCTCGGCGGGCAGGTCGGCGCCGAAGCGGCGGTGCACCTCCTCGAGGAGGGCCCCGATGCGCTCGGAGAGCACCTGCACCTGCTGCTTCTCCAGCAGCACGCTGACCACGCGGGCCTGCTCGACGGCCTGCAGGTAGAAGGCGCGCTCCCCGGGCTCGCCCACGGTGCCGGCGATGAAGCGCTCCGGGGTGCGGAAGACGTGGATCACGCGTGCCATGGGTCCTCCGTCACGGTCGTGGGGGGTGCGGTCCGGGTGCGGGGGGCGGTGGGGGTGCTCATGCGCCGGCCCCGCCGCCGACGACGGCCCCGGCGGGCTCGTCCGACGCACCAGTCTGCCCGTCGGCACCGCCGTCCGCTGGCGGGGGTGCGGGGACGATCGAGCGCAGGTCACCGCCCGTGTCGTTGGTGCGCAGCACCAAGGGCAGCGTCTCGGTGTAGCGGACCACGCTGACCGAGCAGGGGTCGGCGGTGATCCGCTGGAACGTGTCGAGGTGGCAGCCGAGCGCGTCGGCCAGCACGGCCTTGATGGGGTCGCCGTGGCTGCAGGCCACCCAGAGCACGTCGCGGCCGTGCTCGGCGGCGAGCCGGGCGTCGTGGCGGCGGACGGCGGCGACGACCCGGGCCTGCACGGCGGCCAGGCCCTCACCCTCGGGGAACACCGCGGCCGAGGGGTGCTGCTGGACCACCTTCCACAGCGGCTCCTTGCCCAGCTCGCCGAGCTTGCGCCCGGTCCAGGTGCCGTAGTCGACCTCGGCCAGGTCGGGCTCCACGGTGGGCTCGAGCTCGCGGGCGGTGGCGAGCGGGGTGACGGTCTGGCGGCACCGCAGGACCGGGGAGGTGACGATGTCGACGATGGGGAGCTCGGTGAGCCGCTCGACCACCCGGTCGGCCTGCTCCCGCCCCTTCTCGTCGAGCTCGACGCCCTCGCTGCGGCCGGCGAGCACGCCGGCGGTGTTGGCGGTGGACCGGCCGTGGCGGAGCAGGATCACGGTCATGCACCGAGCCTATGTCGGACGGGCCCGCCGGGCCGCGCCCGGCGGGTGCGCCCGTGGCGAACGCCGGGGCCGGGTCAGGTGGCGCTGACCACGCCGGTGGCCAGCAGCACGAGCACCACGACGCCGAGGACGACCCGGTACCAGACGAAGACGTAGATCGTGTGGTTGACGACGTAGCGCAGCAGCCCGGCGATCGAGGCGTAGCCGACGACGAAGGCCAGCAGCGTGGCCACCGCCAGCTGGGCGCCGCTGGCCTCGAGCCCGGTGCCGGACGGGGAGAACGCGTCGGGCAGGGAGAACAGCCCGGAGGCGACGACGGCGGGGATGGCGAGCAGGAAGGAGTAGCGGGCGGCGGCCTCGCGGGTGAGTCCGAGGAACAGCCCGGCGCTGATGGTGCCGCCGGAGCGGGACACCCCCGGGACGAGGGCGAGGGCCTGCGCCGAGCCCATGACGACGCCGTCGCGCAGGGTCAGCCGCTCCAGCGGCCGGCGCTGGCGGCCCAGCTTCTCCGCGGCGAAGAGCACGGCGGAGAACACGATGAGCGCGGTCGCGATGAGCCACAGGTTGCGCGCGCCGGTGCGGATCTGGTCCTTGAACAGGTAGCCGAGCAGCCCGACGGGGATGGTGCCGATGATGACGTACCAGCCGAGGCGGTAGTCGAACCCCCGGGCAGCCCTGTTCGTCAGCCCGCGCACCCAGGCGGCGATGATCCGGGCGATGTCGCGGGCGAAGTAGACGAGCACCGCGGCCTCGGTGCCCAGCTGGGTGACGGCGGTGAAGGAGGCGCCCGCGTCGTCGCCGAAGAAGACGCCGGAGACGATACGCAGGTGACCCGACGACGACACGGGCAGGAACTCGGTGAGGCCCTGCACGAGGCCGAGCACGATCGCCTGGAGCCAGGTCATGGTCACGGGGTACGTCCTGCGGTCGGCACGGCGGCAGCGTACGGGGGTGCTGCCGGCCGACCGCTGAGAAGCCGCTCAGGTGGGCGGCGTGGCGGCGGGGGTGCGCCCGGGCCCCGCCCTAGGGTCGGCAGCCGTGGAGCAGCGGACGGTCGGGCGCAGCGGCCTGCGGGTGTCGTCGGTGGGTCTGGGCACCCTGACCTGGGGCCGCGACACCGACCCCGACGAGGCGGCCGCGCAGCTGGTGGCCTTCGTCGACGCCGGCGGCACGCTCGTCGACGTGTCCCCCGCCTACGGCGAGGGCGCGGCCCTGGAGGTGCTGACCGGTCTGGTCGGTGACCTCGTGCCGCGCGCGGACCTGGTGCTCTCCGCCAGCTCGGGGCACGTGGAGGGGGGCCTGGACTGCTCCCGGCGCACCCTGCTGGCCCAGCTCGACGCGACCCTGGCCGCGCTGGGCACCGACCACCTCGACCTCTGGCAGGTGGCGGGCTGGGACCCGCTGACCCCGGTCGAGGAGGTCGCGGCCACCCAGGCGCACGTGCTGGCCACCGGCCGCGCCCGCTACGTGGGGGTGCGGGGGCACCGCGGCTGGCAGCTGGCCACCGCGGCGTCGCTGCCCGGTGCGGTGCTGACCTCGGTGCAGGCGCAGTACTCGCTGCTCTCCCGCGGGGTGGAGGCCGAGCTCGCCGGGTCGGCCGCCCACCACGGGGTGGGCCTGCTGGCCGCGGTGCCGCTGGCCCGCGGGGTGCTCACCGGCAAGTACCGCGACGGCACCCCGGCCGACTCCCGCGGGGCCAGCCCGCACCTGGCCGCGGCCGTCGAGGCCCACCGCACCGCGCACGCCTCCCGCGTGGTGGAGGCGGTGGTGACGGCGGCCGACGGCCTGGCCACCTCGCCGCTGGCCGTGGCCCTGGCCTGGGTGCGCGACCGGCCCGGCGTGGCCTCCGCGCTGGTGGGGTGCCGGGACTCCGCGCAGCTGGCGGGGGTGCTGGCCGCGTCCGGGCTCGTGCTGCCGGCGGCGATCCGGGCCGCGCTGGACGACGTCTCGCAGGCCTGAGGCCCGCTACAGGCTGTCCACCACCGAGCCGAGCCGGCTGAGGAAGGCCATGACCGTGGTGTCAGGTACCCGGTCCGGGGGCTCGGCGGCCTCGACCAGCTCGGTGACGAGCGTGGTCACGGCGGCGTTCTCGTGCAGGTCGACGTCGGCCACGGACCGCGACGCCCGCCCCGCCACGTCCTCGGGGGTGGGGATGGGCTCGGCCGCCCCGTCCCGGTAGACCTCGACCACGGCGGTGGAGCCGCGCACCCGGAAGGCGAAGCGGCGGCCGTCGGCGGTGCGGCCGTGCCCGTGGGCGTACGGGCCGGTGGAGAGGTCGTCGAGCTGCAGGGCGGTGTCGGGGGCCTGGCCCTCGGCCTCGGTCGTCCCGTCCGGCCCGGTGGTGTCGTCGCTGGTGCTCATGTCTCCCTCGTCGCGTCCGCCGGGGCCGCGGCGTCCCCGGGACTGTGTCGCGACCCACGCTAGCCCCGCCGGAGCGGCCCCACGCGGGCGTCGGGGAGCATGGTGGAGCTGCTGCCCCGCTCCGCCCGCCCCGTCCTGGAGGTCCCCCCGCGTGATGACCCGTCGCCGCGCCCCCGGCGTCGTCGCGGCGGCGCTGGCCGCCGCGGTGCTGGCGGGCTGCTCCTCCTCGGGCAGCGCGGCCGACCAGCTGGCGACGATCGAGCCGGCCGGGCCCGCCGTGGCCACCGGCGCGACGGCCCCGGCCGCGGGCACCGTCCGCCCGGTGGGCGCCGTCGTCGACGCCGCGCAGGCCGTGCCCGGCACCAGCACCGTCGCCCTGCTCACCGCGAGCCCGGAGCGGGTCCTGCTGCTCGACACCGCCACCACCGACGCCCCCCGCAGCGTGGCGCTGCCCGGCGCGGCCACCTCCCTGGCCCCGGCCGGGCGCGACGGGCACGTCCTCGTCGCCGCGGCCGGCGCGGTGCTCGACGTGGACGCCGCCGCGGGCACGGTCACCTCGACCCCCGCCCCGGGCGACGTGGTCTCCGTCGCGGCCCTGCCGGACGGGCGGGTGGCGGCCGGGCTGGCCGACGGCTCCGTCGTCGCGCTCGGCCCGGACGGGGCCGTCGGGCCCACCGTCGGCGGCATCGCCTCGGCGGACGGGCTCGTCGTGGCCGGCGGGACGCTGCACGTGCTCGACCGCAGGCAGACCGCGCTGCTGCAGGTGGACCTGTCCGGGGAGGGCTCGCTGGGCCTGGGCCTGCGCGCCGGGGTGGGGGCGACCACGGCCGTGGCGGACCGGTTCGGCCGGGTCGTGGTGGCCGACACCGCGGGCGGGCAGCTGCTGCTCTTCGGCACCGACCCGTTCCTGGAGCGCCAGCAGTACCCCGTGCCCGGCGCGCCCTACGCCCTGGCCTACGACGCCACGCGCAACCTGGTGTGGGTGACGCTGACCGCCACCGACGAGGTGGTGGGCTACGAGCTGACGGGCGGCGAGCCCGTCGAGCGGTACCGTCTCCCGACCGTCCACGAGCCCGACAGCGTCGCCGTGGACCCCACCAGCGGCGTCGTCGTCGTCGGCTCCGCCGCCGGGGAGGGCGTCGCGCAGCTGGACCCAGCGGGAGGAGCCGGATGAGCCGGGAGCCCCAGGCGCCGCGGGAGTTCCGCGCCGACGACTACGAGTACCACCCGCTGCGGCTGCCGCCCGACGTCACCCGGGTGACGGCCGCGGTGCAGCTGGGCATCCAGGCCGAGTTCGGGGGCTGGGAGCTCTCCCGGACCCGGCTGTACTCCGACGGCAGCCGACGCGTGGTGCTGCGGCGGCGCCGCACCAGCCGTGACGACCTGCCCGGCCCGGCGACCTGAGGTGTACCCGCTGCTGTTCCGGCTGCTGCTGCGCCGGCTCGACCCCGAGCGGGCCCACCACCTGGGTTTCGCGCTGATCCGGCTCGCCGGCGCGGTGCCGGTGCTGCGCCGCGCCCTGGCCCGGGTGCTGGCCCGGCCGGACCCGGTGCTGGCCTCCAAGGTGCTGGGGGTGGACGTGCCCGCGCCGCTGGGCCTGGCCGCCGGGTTCGACAAGGACGCCACCGGGCTGCCCGCCTGGGGGGCGCTGGGCTTCGGCTTCGTCGAGGTGGGCACGGTGACGCCGCGCGCGCAGCCGGGCAACCCGGCGCCGCGGCTGTTCCGGCTGGCCGCCGACCGGGGGCTGCTCAACCGCATGGGGTTCAACAACCACGGCGCGTACGCGGCGGTCGACCGGCTGGCCCACGCGCACCGGGACGTCCCCGTCGGGGTCAACATCGGCAAGAACAAGCTGACCGACGCCGACGGGGCGCCCCGCGACTACGCGGCCTGCACCCGGGCGCTGGCCCCGCACGCCGACTACGTGGTGGTCAACGTCAGCTCCCCCAACACCCCGGGGCTACGCGACCTGCAGGCCGTCGCCTCCTTGCGCCCGCTGCTGGCGGCGGTGCTCGCGGAGACGTCGCGCCCGGTGCTGGTGAAGATCGCGCCCGACCTCTCCGACGACGACGTCGACGCGGTCGCGGACCTGGCCCTCGAGCTGGGGCTGGCCGGGATCGTCGCGACGAACACGACGGTGTCGCGGGCCGGGCTGGCGACGCCGGGGGTCGACGGGCTGGGCGCCGGCGGCGTGTCCGGCCCGCCGGTGGCGGCGCGGTCGCTGGCCGTGCTGCGCCGGCTGCGGGCCCGCGTGGGTGCCCGGCTGGTGCTGGTCTCCGTCGGTGGGATCGAGACCGCGGACGACGCGTGGGAGCGCATCACCGCCGGGGCGTCGCTGGTGCAGGGCTACACCGGGTTCATCTACCGCGGGCCGACGTGGGCGCGCGACGTGCACCGTGGGCTGGCGGCGCGGGTGCGGGCGGCGGGGTTCTCCTCGGTCGCCGAGGCGGTGGGCAGCGGGGTCCCGGCGCCCTGACCCCCGGGTCGGGACGTGCTCACCCAGCCCGGCTGCGCATTCTGCACAGAATGGACAGGGCGCCGCGGGCGGTCACCCGGCCAGCAGCTCGTCCAGCAACGCCTCGACGCGGCGGCGGATCTCGTCGCGGATGGGTCGGACGTCCTCGACGCCCTTCCCGGCCGGGTCGTCCAGCGCCCAGTCGAGGTAGCGGGTGCCGGGGAAGACGGGGCACACGTCGCCGCAGCCCATGGTGATGACGACGTCGGAGGCCTCGACCGCGTCGGGGGTGAGGACCTTCGGGGTGCGGGCGCGCAGGTCGATGCCGACCTCGGCCATGGCCTCGACGGCGGCGGGGTTGACCCGGTCGGCGGGCTCGCTGCCGGCGGAGCGCACCTCGACCCGGCCGGCCCCCAGCTCGGCGAGGAACCCGGCCGCCATCTGCGAGCGGCCCGCGTTGTGCACGCAGACGAAGAGCACCGACGGGGTGCTCACGCCGGGGCCTGCACCCGGAAGCGGCCGCGCAGCGCCAGCGAGACGTAGACCAGCGCGACGAGGACGGGCACCTCGATGAGCGGGCCCACCACCCCGGCCAGCGCCTGCCCGGAGGTGACGCCGAAGGTGGCGATGGCCACGGCGATGGCGAGCTCGAAGTTGTTGCCCGCCGCGGTGAACGCCAGCGTGGTGGTGCGCTCGTAGCCCAGGCCGAGCGCCGCCCCCAGGGCGTACCCGCCGCCCCACATGACGGCGAAGTACACGAGCAGCGGCAGCGCGATCCGGGCCACGTCGAGCGGCCGGGAGGTGATCTGCTCGCCCTGCAGCGCGAACAGCACCACGATGGTGAACAGCAGGCCGTACAGCGCGAACGGGCCGATGCGCGGCAGGAACCGGTCCTCGTACCAGGCGCGGCCCCGGCGGCGCTCCCCCACCCGGCGGGCCAGGAAGCCGAGCAGCAGCGGGATGCCGAGGAAGATCAGCACGCTGCGGGCGACGTCCCACGGCGAGGCGTCGATCGAGGCGCGGTCCAGTCCCAGCCAGCCGGGCAGCACGTCGAGGTAGAACCAGCCGAGCGCGGCGAACGCGACCACCTGGAACACCGAGTTGACCGCCACCAGCACGGCCGCGGCCTCCCGGTCGCCGCAGGCCAGGTCGTTCCAGATGACGACCATGGCGATGCAGCGGGCGAGGCCGACGATGATCAGCCCGGTGCGGTACTCCGGCAGGTCGGGCAGCAGCAGCCAGGCCAGGGCGAACATGAGCGCCGGCCCGAGCACCCAGTTGAGCAGCAGCGAGCTGACCAGCAGCCGGCGGTCGCCGGTGACGGTCCCCATCCGGTCGTAGCGGACCTTGGCCAGCACCGGGGTCATCATCACCAGCAGGCCGAGCGCGATGGGCAGGCTGATGCCGTCGACCTCGACGGCCTGCAGCACGTCGCCCAGGCCGGGGACGCCGCGGCCCAGCAGCAGCCCGAGCGCCATGGCCACCCCGATCCACACGGGCAGGAAGCGGTCGAGGGTGGAGAGCCGGCCGGCGACGGCCTGCGGCTCGCTGGTGACGGTCACGCGGGCACCTCGGCGGTCTCGGGGGTGGGGCTGGTGAGGACGGCCGCGAGCTGGGCCAGCGCAGCGGGGACCACGCGGTAGTACACCCAGGTGCCGCGGCGCTCACAGGTGAGCAGTCCGGCCTCGCGCAGCACCTTGAGGTGGTGGGAGATGGTCGGCTGCGCGAGGTCGAACGCGGGCGTGAGGTCGCAGACGCACGCCTCCCCGCCGTCGTGCGAGGCGATCATGCTCACCAGGCGCAGCCGCACCGGGTCGCCCAGGGCCTTGAACATCCGGGCCAGGTCCCCCGCCCAGTCCGCGGTCATCGGCTCGTGGGTGAGCGGCGCGCAGCACGGCTCGTCGTGGATCGACATGTGTCTATGTTGACAGACGTCGATGGACGGGCCGAGACGGGTCAGCGGACGAGGACGACCTTGCCCGTGGTCTTGCGGGCAGCCAGGCGGTCCAGGGCCGGCACCAGGTCGTCGAATGGGTGCTCCTCGCCCACCACCGGGTCGATCAGGCCGCGGGCGGACAGGTCGACCAGCGCGTCGTGCCACTGCCGCACCAGCTCCGGCGCCACGTCCTTGTACCGGCCCCAGTGCACCCCGACGATCGAGTAGTTCTTCACCAGCACGTGGTTGGCCGGGGCGTCGGGGATGCGGCCGGAGGCGAACCCGATGACCAGCAGCCGGCCCTCGAAGGCGACCACCCGGCGCACGGCGTCGAAGGTGTCCCCGCCGACGGGGTCGTAGACGATGTCGGCGCCGAGGCCGTCGGTGAGCTCGCGGACCCGCTCGACGAGGTCCTCGCTGCGGTAGTCGACCACGTGGTGCGCGCCGAGGGCGCGGGCCTGCGCGCACTTCTCGGGCCCGCCGGCGGTGGCGATGACGGTGGCCCCGGCGGCGAGGCCGAGCTGCAGAGCGGCGGTGCCGACCCCACCGAGGGCAGCGTTGACCAGCAGGGTCTCCCCGGCCTGCAGCTGCGCGCGGTGGTGCAGCGCGCAGTACCCGGTCTGGTAGGTGACGAAGAACCCGGCGGCCTGCGCGGCGCTCATCCCGTCGGGCCAGGCGTAGGTGCTCGCCGCGGGCAGCACTGTCTTCTCCGCGTACCCGCCGCGCGGCGGAGCGGGCTGGCCGATCACGCGGTCGCCCACCGCGAACGCCGCGCCCTCCCCGGCGGCGGTGACGGTGCCCGCCACCTCCATGCCGGGGGTGAACGGCCGCGGGGGCTTGACCTGGTACTCCCCGCGGCACACGAGCACGTCGGCGAAGTTGGTGGCCGCGGCGGCGACGTCGACGACGACCTCGCCGGGGCCGGGCTCCGGGTCGGCCACGTCCTCGAGGCGCAGCACGTCCCCCGGCTCGCCCAGCTCGTGGACCCGCCAGGCGCGCACTAGTGCCCCGGGGTGGGGTTCATCGCACCCATCGGGGGCGGCGGGGTGCCCTGCTCGGTGCGCGGGCCGGGGACGCGGCGGAACGCGAACGCCTCGGACTCGCGGCCGGGCTGGACGAACCACGCCTCGCCCGTGGTGCCCGAGGCCAGGATCTTCCGGAACGCGGTGACCACGTCGTCGGTGGTGAGCAGCGGGAAGCCGGCGTCGGTGAAGGCGCTGCGGAAGTCGGCGATCAGTGGGGTGTCGGCGAAGCCGGGGCAGATCGCGTTGACCCGGATGCCCTCGCCGGCCAGCTGCTGGCCCACGGAGCGGACGTAACCGATGACGGCGTGCTTGGTCAGCGTGTAGACGGGGTCGCCGGGGATGGGGACGAGCCCGGCCAGCGACGAGGTGGCGACGATGTCGCCGCCCCCGGCGCGGCGCAGCGCGGGCACGGCGGCCACCGTGCCGTAGACCACCGCGTCCTGGTTCACCCCGACCACGGCGCGGTAGCGGGCCAGGTCGAAGGCGTCGTCCACGGCGAGCTGCCCGCCGACGGTGCCGGCGTTGAGGAAGGCGAGGTCGAGCCGGCCCCAGCGCTGCTCGGCGTCGGAGACCGCCCGCTGGGAGGTGTCGGGGTCGGTGACGTCCCCGGCCACCGCGATGCCGCCGAGCTCCTCGGCCAGCGCGGTGGCGGCGTCGCCGTCGCGGTCGACGAGGCACACGTGTGCGCCCTCGCCCGCCAGCGTGCGGGCCACCGCCGCACCGAAGCCCGAGGCCCCGCCGGTGATCATGGCCACCTGGCCGTCGTGTGCACCCATGTCAGCAGCTCCTCAAGAAGTGGTCGAGCACGCGGACGCCGAAGGTGAGCGCGTCGACGGGGACGCGCTCGTCCACGCCGTGGAACAGGGCGGCGAAGTCCAGCTCGGCGGGCAGCCGCAGCGGGGCGTAGCCGAAACAGCGGATGCCGAGCTTCTCGAAGGCCTTGGCGTCGGTGCCGCCGGAGAGCATGTACGGGATGGTGCGCCCGTCCGGGTCGTGGGCCAGGATCGCCTCGTTCATCCGGTCCACGAGCTCGCCGTCGAACGTCGTCTCGTAGGGCTCGAGCCGGGTCACCCACTCCCGCTCCACGTCCGGGCCGATGATCTCGTCGACCTCGCGCTCGAAGTCGGCGGCGCGGCCGGGCAGCACCCGGCAGTCGACGACGGCCTCGGCGGTCTGCGGGATGACGTTGGCCTTGTACCCGGCGTTGAGCATCGTGGGGTTCGCGGTGTCCCGGAGGGTCGCGCCGACGATGTTCGCGATGCTGCCCAGCTTGGCCAGGGTGCCCTCGAGGTCGGGCGAGGTGGGGTCGAGGTCGAGGCCCGTCTCGCTGCCGACCTCACGCAGGAAGCCCTCGACGGACTCGGTCATGACGAGCGGGAACTGGTGGCGGCCCAGGCGGTCCACGGCGCCGGCGAGGGTGGTGACGGCGTTGTCGGAGTGCAGGAACGAGCCGTGCCCGGCCCGGCCCTTGGCGCGCAGCTTCATCCACGCGATGCCCTTCTCGGCGGTCTCCACCAGGTAGAGGCGGGCCTCGGTGCCGTCCGGGCGGCCGACGGAGAGCGAGAAGCCGCCGACCTCGCCGATGGCCTCGGTGACGCCGTCGAACAGCTCGGGGCGGTGCTCGACGAGCCAGTGCGAGCCGTACTTGCCGCCGGCCTCCTCGTCGGCGACGAAGGCGAAGACGAGGTCGCGCGGGGGGACGGTGCCCTCGGCCTTGTACTGCCGGGCCAGGGCCAGGGTCATCGCGACCATGTCCTTCATGTCGATCGCGCCGCGGCCCCACACGTAGCCGTCCTCGACGGCGCCCGAGAAGGGGTGCACCGACCAGTCGGCCGGCTCGGCAGGGACCACGTCGAGGTGGCCGTGGATCATCAGCGCGCCGCGCTCGCGGTCGGCCCCCTCCAGGCGGGCGAACACGTTGGCGCGGCCGGGGGCGCCGGACTCGACGCGGGTGACCTCGTAGCCCACCTCCTCGAGCTGGGCGGCCACCCAGTCGGCGGCCTCCTGCTCGCCGACGACGGTGGCCGGGTCACCCGTGTTGGAGGTGTCGATCTGCAGCAGGCGGCTGCACAGGTCGACCACCTCCTGCTCGGCGCGGGACGGGCTGGGGGCGCTCTCCTGGTCGGCCACCCCGTGGTTCTACCACCGGCCGGTGACGGGACCGGGGTGGTCGGGGGGCGGCGGGGCATCGGTTACGCTGTCCGCCGCACGGTCACCCGGTTCCCGGGCCCGCGCAGCAGGTCCGAGTGGCGGAATGGCAGACGCGCTAGCTTGAGGTGCTAGTGCCCTATTAACGGGCGTGGGGGTTCAAGTCCCCCCTCGGACACCCTGTCTCGGTCCCCGGTCTACTTCGGGGGCATGCGGATGCCGCCGTCGACGCGCACCGTCTCCCCGTTCATGTACGGGTTGGTCAGGCACTCGACGACCATGCGGGCCAGCTCGTCGGGCGCGCCGAGGCGCTTCGGGAACAGCACGCTCTCCCCCAGCTTCGCCTTGAACGCCTCCGCGGCGTCGCCCTGGCCGTAGATCGGGGTGTCGATCAGTCCGGGCGCGATCGTGTTGAGCCGGATCCCGGACGCGGCGAGGTCGCGGGCCACCGGCAGCGTCATCCCGACCACGCCGCCCTTGGACGCCGAGTACGCGGCCTGCCCGATCTGCCCGTCGAACGCGGCCACGCTGGCCAGGTTGACGATGGCCCCGCGCTCCCCGGCGTCGCTCGGGTCGTTGCGGCTCATCGCGGTCGCGGCGATGCGGGTGACGTCGAAGGTGCCCAGCAGGTTCACCGCAATCACGCGGCGGAAGGTCTCGAGGTCATGCGCCGAGGCGTACTGCCCGTCTCGGCCGATGGTGCGCTGCGCCGAGCCGATGCCCGCCGAGCTGACCACCGAGCGCAGCGGGCCCTGCTCGCACGCCAGGTCGACCGCCCCGATGATCTGGTCGGTGTCGGTGACGTCGACCCGCGCGAACACCCCGCCGATCTCCGCGGCCAGCGCCTGACCCTGCTCGGCCGCCAGGTCGGCGATGACGACGATGGCCCCCAGGCCGGCGAGCCGGCGGGCGACGGCGGCGCCGATGCCCGACGCGCCGCCGGTGACGAGCGCACTGGATCCCGTGATGTCCATGCGCCGGAGCCTAGGACGGTGTCGCGACGGTGGGACCGGACCCGCAGAGCGGACCACCCCTCGCGCGGCGGAGCTCTGTGCAGTCTGTGCAGAACCCACCGGTGAGACACCTGCACCAGCCGGACGCGGGCGGGCCGACCCCCTGCGCCGACACGGCTAGCGTGGCGCCATGAACACCCTGACGCGCTTCGGGCTGCGGGTCGTCGTGCTCGCCGTCATCTTCTTCGTCGTCGCCCGCTTCTACAGCGGCGTCACGGTCGTCGCCAACATCAGCGGCACGTTCGGCGAGGCGGGCACCTACCTGTGGGTGGCGCTGCTGTTCGCCCTGGTCAACTCGATCCTCGGGCCAGTGGTGCGGCTGCTCTCCCTGCCCTTCGTGGTGCTCACGCTGGGGCTGTTCCTGCTGGTGGTCAACGCGATCCTGCTGGCCGTCACCGCGGGGCTGTCCGACCGGCTCGACGTCTCCGGGTTCACCGGCGCCGTGGTGGGCGGGTTCTTCATCGCCCTGGCCAGCTGGGTCGCCGAGCTCGTCCTGCCGCTGCGCAAGCGCTGACCGGGGCGCCGTGGCAACGTCGCGACCTCACCGACCCGAGGAGTGCACCCGTGACGATGCCCAGTGACGCCGCCGAGGCCGTGCCTGAGAACGGCGACAACACCGGCCCCCGCGAGGGTGCGGCCGACCCGCAGCACGAGGCCTACGTCGACGAGGACAACGTTCCCCACCCGGGCGATGCGAACGAGTCCTGACGTCGCCACCCCGACCCCGGGGACCAGCACGGGGTCGGGGGCCGGACGTACCGTCGGGGCATGACTGTCGAGGCCACCCCCACCGTCAGCCTCTCCCACCAGTTCGTCGACGTGCTGCCCGAGATGGCGCGGCCCGGGCACGGGGCCGACACCCCCGCGCCGCAGCTGGTGGTGCTCAACGAGGCCCTGGCCGCCGAGCTGGGTCTGGACGCCGACTGGCTGCGCTCCCCCGCCGGGGTCGGCCTGCTCACCGGCACCGTCGTGCCCGAGGGCGCGCACCCCGTGGCCCAGCAGTACGCCGGGCACCAGTTCGCCCACTTCAACCCCCGCATGGGCGATGGCCGCGCGCTGCTGATGGGCGAGCTCACCGACACCGCGGGCCGGCTGCGCGACCTGCACCTCAAGGGGTCCGGGCCGACGATGTTCGCCCGCGCCGGGGACGGCCTGGCCGCGCTCGGGCCCATGCTGCGCGAGCACGTGGTCAGCGAGGGCATGCACGCCCTGGGCATCCCCACCACCCGCTCCCTGGCCGTCACCGCCACCGGCCGCGCCGTTCTCCGCGAGGACGGGCCGCTGCCCGGCGCCGTGCTCGCCCGCGTCGCCGCCAGCCACCTGCGGGTCGGCTCGCTCCAGCACGCCGCCGCCACGGGCGACCTCGGCCTGCTGCGCCGCGTCGCCGACCACGCGATCGCCCGGCACCACCCGCGCGCGGCCTCCGCACCCAACCCCTACCTCGCTCTGTACGAGGCGGTCGTCGCCGCGCAGGCCTCGCTGGTGGCGCGGTGGATGGGCGTCGGCTTCGTCCACGGGGTGCAGAACACCGACAACGTCACCCTGTCCGGGGAGACCATCGACTACGGCCCGTGCGCCTTCCTCGAGGCCTACGACCCGGCCGCGTCGTTCTCCTCCATCGACCAGCAGCACCGCTACGCCTACGGCAACCAGCCGGGCATTGCGCAGTGGAACCTGACCCGCCTGGCCGAGGCCCTGCTGCCGCTCATCGACGACGACCAGGAGCAGGCCGTCGCCCAGGCGACCGCCGTGCTGCGCACCTTCGCCTCCCGCTACGAGGCCGCCCGGCTGCGGATCTTCACCGCCAAGCTGGGGCTCACCGACGAGGCCACCGCCGGCCCGCTGCTGGTCGAGCTGCTGCCGCAGCTGCAGGCCAGCCACGTCGACCACACCGGGTTCTGGCGCGCCCTGGCCGGAGCCGCCCGCGGCGACGCCGAGGACGTCCGCGGCCGCTTCGTCGACCTGGCGACGGTCGACGCCTGGCTGGACCGCTGGCGGGCCGCCGGCCCGGACGCCGACGCGATGGACCGGGTCAACCCCGTCTACATCCCCCGCAACCACCTCGTCGAGGAGGCGCTGGCCGCGGCGCAGGCCGGCGACCTGGCCCCGCTGCACGGCCTGCTGGACGCGCTGGGCGACCCGTTCACCGTCCGGCCCGGGCTCGAGCGCTACGCCGAGGCGGCCCCGGTCGACTTCGGCGTCTACCGCACCTTCTGCGGCACCTAGCCGCCGACCGGTCCGGCCCCGGGACGAGGTGACTGCCCCAGACCCCGTGTACGTTCTGTACAGAACGTACAGCGTCGTGCTGGACGACCACCGGGACTCCGACGGGAGGGGCTCGGGGTGTCGAGCTCGTCAGGTCGTCCAGTGCGCGGCGAGGAACACCCGCACCGCGCGCGCCGCCCGGGCGTCGACCTCCGCCGGGCTCGGTGCCGCGGTGTCGACGTGGAACAGGCCGCGGTCCAACGGGGCTCCGAGCAGCAGGAACGCGAGGTCCTCGGCCGTGTCGGCCGGGTCACCGGGGGCGAGCAGACCGCGTGACTGCAGCCCCGCCACGAGCTCGGCCAGCGCACCCATCACCCGGGCCGGCGCCCGGCGGTGGTACTCCGCGGCCAGGTCCGGGAACCGGGAGGCCTCCCCGATGACGAGCCGGCGCAGCGCCAGCACCGTCGGGCTCAGCGTGGTGGCCAGGTAGCGGCGGGCCAGGGCGAGCAGCGCCGGCTCGAGGTCGGCCTCGGAGCCCACCTCGTCGGCCGTCGCCCCCACCCCGGCGGCGAACTGCTCGGCGGTCGCGGTGACACCCAGGACGACCGTGCGGAAGAGCTGCTCCTTGTCCCGAAACTGGTTGTAGACCGTCTGCTTCGACACCGCGGCGGCCGCGGCGACCTGGTCGGTGCTGGTGCCGGGGTACCCGTGACGGAGGAACAGCGCCGTCGCGGCCCGGACGATGTCCGCCCGCGCGTCACGGGTGGGCGTCACCGGGGCGGGCGCGTCGAGGCGGACCACCAGCTCGACCCCGTCGTCCTCGGCCACCGCTCCCCCTCCCTGGACTGACCAGTACCCGGCTCTGTACTGTCTGGTACTCCACCCCGACAGTACAGACGCAGGAGGCGACCGTGGCACAGACGTCCCGGGCCACGGGCCCGTCCGGCAGCCCGCTGGTGGGCCGCGGCGACGCCGACCGCACCGCCGCGATCACCCGCTCGCTGCTGGGCTACGGGGTGCTGGTCGGCCCGTTCTACGTCGTCGCCGGCCTGGTGCAGGCGCTGCTGCGGCCCGGGTTCGAGCTCACCCGCCACGACCTGAGCCTGCTGGCCCGGGGGGACTGGGGGTGGGTCCAGGTCGTCGTGCTCGTCGCGTCCGGGCTCATGGTCGTGGCCGCGGGCCTGGGGATGGGCCGTTCGCTGCGAGCCCTGGGCCGGGGCTCGCGCTGGGGCTCGTGGCTTGTCGTGGGGTACGGCGTCGGGCTCGTCGGGGCCGGGCTGTTCCGCGCCGACCCGATGAACGGCTTCCCGCCCGGCACCCCCGACGGCCCCGCGGTCACGACGACCGCCGGTGGGGTCGGGCACCTGGTGCTCGGTGGGCTCGGGTTCGTCAGCCTCGTCGCGGCGTGCGTGGTGCACGCCCGGCGGCTGCGGGCGGAGCAGCGCACCGGGCTGGCGACGCTCTCGGTCGTCACCGCGGTGGTGTTCACGGTCGCGTTCGCCGCGATCGCGACGGGCTCGAGCGCCCCGGCGGTGGTGCTCGGCTTCTGGGCCGCCGTGGTGCTGGCCTGGGTGTGGCTGGCCGCCGTCTCGGTCGACCTGTACCGCCGCACCCCGTTGCTGACCCCGGCGCGCTGACCCCGGCGCGCTGACCCCGACGCGCTGACCTCAGTCCTGCCGACGCCCCCCGGGTGGTGCGACTACGGGCGGCATGGACAGCGACCTGGACGTCAGCGCCCACCCCGACGACCTCGACGCGTTCGCGCGAGCCCTCACCGCGCGCGCCGCCCGGGAGGCCGGACCCGCGGTGTGACGCAGGTCGTGTGACCAAGGTGACCGACCGAGGTGGTCCGCGGACCGACCAGATCGGTCGGTGCGTCGGTACGGTCGTCGACGTGCCCACCCCCCTGCGCCAGCTGCTCGGCCAGCAGCTCGACGCCGGCATCCTCGACCACGCCGCCGCGTTGTTCGCCCGCCGCGGGGTGGCCAAGACGTCCGTGCAGGACGTGGCCGACGCGGTCGGGCTGTCCAAGGCCGGTCTGCTGCACCACTTCCCGAGCAAGGACCGGCTGCACCAGGCCGTCCTCGACCACGCCCGCGACCTGGGCCGCACCGTCGCCGCCACCGTGGCAGAGGAGCCGGCCGGCCCGGAGCGCGACCGCCGCGTGCTCGAGCTCGTCGTCGACGTCGCGCTGGCCCACCCCGGCACGGTCGCGCTCCTGCTCTCCCCGGAGACCCGCGCCCCCGACGGCCCCACGCCGACCGCCGCCGAGGCCGGGGACGCGCTCTTCGATGCCTTCGACGTCGACCCCACCGAGGTCACCGAGCGCTCCATCCGGGTCGCCGGGGCGCTGAGCGCGCTCGCCGTGCTCACCGTCGCCGCCCACGAGCACGGCGAGGCGGCGCTGTGGCGGCCCCACGTCGTCGCCACCTGCCTCGACGCGCTGGGCCACCACCACGCCACCGCGCCCAGCACCACCGTCATCTCCACCCACCCCCGCCCCACGCACACCCGGGAGACCTGACCCATGGCCGTTCTGTTGTCCCGCCTGGGGGCGTTCGCCCACCGGCACCGCCGCGCCGTCGTGCTGGTGTGGCTCGTCATCCTCGTCGGCGGCGGGGCCGGCGCAGCCACCCTGTCCGGCCCCACCTCCACCACGTTCTCCATCCCCGGGCAGGAGTCGACCAACGCCCTGGAGCGGATCTCCGAGGAGTTCGGGGCCGGGGCCGGCGGCGGCGCCGCGCAGGTCGTCGTGGCCGCACCGGCGGGCCAGACGGTCACCGACCCGGCCAACGCGGCCGCCGTGCAGAGCCTCGTCACCGAGCTCAAGGCCCTGCCGGGGGTCGTGTCCGCGACCGACCCGCTGAGCCCGCAGATGCCCACGAGAAACCCCGACCGCACCGTCGCCTACAGCACCGTCACCTACGGCGTGCCTGCCGGCGGGGTGACCCCCGAGCAGCAGGACGCGCTGCGCGCCACGCTGGACACCGCACGCAGCAGCGGGCTCACCGTCGAGGCCGGCGGGCAGGCCGTGCAGGCGCAGCCGCCGGTGGGCAGCATCTCCGAGGTGATCGGCGTCGTCGTCGCCCTCGTCGTCCTCGCCGTCACCTACGGCTCGCTCGTCACCGCCGGGCTCAACCTGCTCACCGCCCTGGTCGGCGTCGGGGTCGGGATCATGGGCATCACCATCGCCACCGGCTTCACCGACCTCTCCTCCACCACCCCGATCCTCGCGGCCATGCTCGGCCTCGCGGTCGGCATCGACTACGCGCTGTTCATCATCAGCCGCCACCGCCAGGAGCTCGCCCGCACCGGGGACGTGGCCACCGCGCTGCGCACCGCCGTCGGCACCGCCGGGTCGGCCGTCGTCACCGCCGGCACCACGGTCGTCATCGCGCTGGTCGGGCTCTCCGTGGTCGGCATCCCGTTCCTCACCCAGATGGGCCTGGCCGCCGCGGCCACCATCGTCGTCGCCGTCCTCGTCGCGCTGACCCTGGTGCCCGCCGTGCTCGGCTTCCTCGGCCGCCGGGTCATGCCCCGGGCGCAGCGCGGCGCGCACACCCCCGAGACCGAGGCGTCGGTGGCGGCGAAGGAGGAGCGCCTGCTCGGCCGCTGGGTCGACGCCGTCACCGGCCACCGCGTCGTCGCCGCCGTGCTCGCCGTCGTCGCCCTCGGGGTCATCGCCATCCCGGTCCTGTCGCTGCAGACCACCCTGGTGCCCGCCGCTCCGGCCGGGACGTCGCAGGCCCGCGCCGAGGCGCTGCTCGCGCAGGGCTTCGGCCCCGGCGTCAACGGCCCGCTCACGGTGCTGTTCGACGGGCCCGGCGCGGCCCAGGCCGCCGCCGCGGCCGCACCCCAGCTCTCCGGGCTGGCCGACGTCGTCCGCGTCACCCCGCCCATCCCCAACGCCGACGACACCGCCGCCCTGCTCACCGTCATCCCCGGCTCCGGGCCCGCCACCGTGGCCACCGAGGACCTCGTGGGCACGATGCGCGACACGCTGCGCAGCGCCGGCACGGGCCCCGTGGAGGCCTCGGTCACCGGCGCCACCGCGGTCAGCGTCGACGTCTCGTCCAGCCTGAACGCGGCCCCGCCGGTCTACCTGGTGCTCGTCGTCGGCCTCGCCCTGGTGCTGCTGGTCCTGGTGTTCCGCTCGCTGCTGGTCCCGCTGGTCGGCGTGCTCGGGTTCCTGCTCACCATCGGGGCGTCGCTGGGCGCCACGGTCGCGGTCTTCCAGTGGGGCTGGCTGGGCTCGCTGGTCAACCTCTCCGGGCCCGGCCCGCTGATCAGCCTCACCCCGATCCTCATGATCGGCATCCTGTTCGGCCTGGCCATGGACTACCAGATCTTCCTGGTCTCGCGGATGCACGAGGCGCACAGCCGCGGCACCGACCCCGTCGAGTCGGTGCGCACCGGGTTCCGGCAGGCCGCCCCGGTCGTGGTGGCCGCCGCGCTGATCATGTTCTCGGTGTTCGCGGGCTTCGTCCCCGAGGGCGACGACACGGTGAAGTCCATCGCCTTCGCCCTGGCCGCGGGCATCCTGTTCGACGCCTTCGTGGTCCGGATGGTGCTGGTGCCCGCCGCGCTGAGCCTGCTCGGGGAGCGCGCGTGGTGGCTGCCGGGCTTCCTGCAGAAGCTGCCCCACCTCGACGTCGAGGGCGCCGGGCTGGAGCAGCGGTCGGACGCCCCCCGCGAGGAGGTCAGCGCGGGCTGACCGCCCGGTCGAAGCGCTGCGACCACTGCCCCAGCAGGGCGGCGAGCTCGGCCGGCGCGACGTCGCTGACCTCCACCCCGGCCACGCCCAGGGCGAACGCGGCCCACGGCAGGGAGTCGGTGCGCATCGTGAGCGCGCACCGCTGCCCGGGCAGCTCCTCGAGCCGGGCCCACCGGCCCAGCCGGGCCCGGGCGGTGGCGGCCGGGCAGTCCAGCACCGCGCGCACGTCGTGGTTGGTGGGGGCGGCGACGATGTTCTCCCGGACGAACGCCGCGGCGTCGGTGGCGGGGAGGTCGCGGGCGCGGAACCGGCGGCCGTCCACCTGGGCCGCCCCGACCCGGTCCACGCGGAAGCTGCGCCACGCCTGGCGGTCGAGGTCGTAGGCCACCAGGTACCAGCGCCGGCCCAGCGACACCAGCCGGTGCGGCTCGACCCGCCGCTGCGTGCGGGCGCCGTCGGCCGCCGTGTAGTCCAGGGTCAGGCCCTGCTCGCCGCGGCAGGCCTGGGCCACGGTGAGCAGCACGGCCGGGTCCGGCCCGGCGCCACCCGGCCCCCACGCCGCGGTGACCGTGACCGCGCGCAGGGCGTCGACCTGGCGGCGCAGCCGCGGCGGCATCACCTGGGTGACCTTGGCCAGCGCCCGCAGCGACGGCTCGGCCATCGGGGCGACCGTGCTCGCCGTGGCGGCCTGCAGCCCGACGGCCAGGGCCACGGCCTCCTCGTCGTCGAGGGCCAGCGGCGGCAGGGCGGCGCCGGCGGCCAGCTGGTAGCCGCCGTCGGTGCCCCGGGCGGCGCGCACCGGGTACCCGAGGTCCCGGAGGCGGTCGACGTCGCGGCGCAGCGTGCGCGGGGAGACCCCGAGCCGATCGGCCAGCTCGGGGCCCGGCCAGTAGCGCTGGGACTGCAGCAGGGAGAGCAGGCGCAGGGTCCGGGAGCTGGTGTTCGCCACGGGGTCGATCCTGCCCCGCACAGCGGCCAGGAAGTGACCGCAATGCCTCCTAGCGTGGTCCCGACGCCAACAACCACTCCCCCGGAGGTCCCCGTGTTCGCTCCCGCCCCGTACACCGAGTCCGAGGTCCTCGTCGGCTTCCTCGCCCAGCAGCTCGACGGGCTGCGCGCCGCCGCCCACGGGCTGACCGACGAGCAGGCCCGCGCGACGCCCTGCCGCAGTGCGCTGTCGGTCGGCGGGCTGCTCAAGCACGCCACCTACGTCATGACGGGCAGGCAGCGCGACCGGCTCAGCGAGCCGCTCGACGCGGCCGGCGCCGCGGTGTTCGCGGCCAGCTTCGTCCTCGGCCCGGACGAGACCCTCGAGGGCACCCTCGCCGCGTTCGACGCCGCGCGCGAGACCTACCTGGCCGACGTGCGGACCACCGACCCGGGCGCGCCGATGACGGAGCCGCCGGCGCCGTGGGACGGCCTGCCGGACCCGACCCCGTCGGTGCAGCGGTTCGCGCTGGTGCACCACGTGGAGGAGCTGGCGCGCCACGCCGGGCACGCCGACATCATCCGCGAGCAGATCGACGGGGCGGGTGCGCTGCCGCTGCTCATGGCCGTGGAGGGGCGGCCGGGCAACCGGTTCGTGCAGCCGTGGTCGCCCGCGACGTGAGCGGGGGTCGCCCGCGACGTGAGCGGGGTCAGCCCCGGCGGTCGGCCCAGCCGTCGGGCAGGTCGCCGGGTGCGGTGTCGATGACCGTCTCGTCGTCGGTGCCGACGTGCTCGAACAGGGTGATCTCGGCGAACTCCGGGATCACCTCGACCGGGTAGGTCGGCCCCGCGTCGCGGAGCGCGCGCATCTCGTCGAGGTGGTCGTTCTGAAAGCAGACGGTGGCGCTGCCGTCCTGGGTGATCCAGGCGGGGAAGAAGATCGTGCCGTGCACCCGGCGCAGCTCCGGCAGCACGTTGACCACCACGCAGGTGCCGGTGGGCTCCACCCAGCACACCTTGTAGCTGCCCGGGGAGATCTCGACGAGGTCGACGGCCTGGTCCTTCACCCAGCGCCCGCCGACCTTCCCGGAGTGGATGCGGTAGTCGATGGTGGCGTCGTCCTTGACGTACATCTCGTACTGCCAGCCGGTGTCGTAGGTGTAGACGAACCGGTGGCCCACGATGCCGCTGAGGTCCTGCTGGTCGTTGCTCATGCGAACAGTCTGCGGCGGTGGGGGGTGACCTGCAGCCCGGGTGGGACGCGCGGCGGGCTCTGTACAGGACGTACATCTTGTACATGAACCCTGAGACGACACCCCCGACCTCCGGGCGGTCGGTCCGCCGCCGGGCGGGCCGCTCACGGTGCCGACCTACCGACCGGTAACAGGTGTGGGAAAGTGGGTCCATCACCCGCGGCACCGCCGCCGCAGCGGCGAGCAGAGACGAGGCCCCGATGCAGCTCCACCTGTCCCCCGAGGACGAGAAGTTCCGCGACGAGATGCGGACGTTCTTCACCACCCAGGTGCCGCAGGAGATCCGCGACACCGTCGCCGCGCGCCGCCACCCGTCCAAGGAGCAGGTCGTCGAGACCCAGCGGATCCTCAACGCCGCCGGGCTCGCCGTGCCGCACTGGCCGCAGGAGTGGGGCGGCCGCGGCTGGACCCCGCTGCAGCGCCACATCTGGCACGAGGAGATGCTGCTGGCCTGCGTGCCGCCGCCGCTGGCGTTCAACGCCACCATGGTCGGGCCCGTCATCGCCGCCTTCGGGTCGCAGGAGCAGAAGGAGCGCTTCCTGCCCGCCACCGCGAACCTCGACATCTGGTGGTGCCAGGGCTTCTCCGAGCCCGAGGCCGGTTCCGACCTCGCCTCGCTCAAGACCACCGCCGTCCGCGACGGGGACGACTGGATCGTCAACGGGCAGAAGACGTGGACCACCCTCGGCCAGCACGCCGACTGGATCTTCTGCCTCGTCCGCACCGACCCGGGCGCGGAGAAGCGGCAGCGCGGGATCTCCTTCCTGCTCTTCCCGATGGACAGCCCCGGGGTGACCCTGCGCCCGATCGAGCTCATCGACGGTGGCCACGAGGTCAACGAGGTCTTCTTCGACGACGTCCGCGTGCCCGGTGAGAACCTCGTCGGCGAGGAGAACAAGGGCTGGGACTACGCCAAGTTCCTGCTCGGCAACGAGCGCGTCGGCGTCGCCCCCATCGGGTCGACGAAGCGGCTCATCGCCCAGGCCAAGGAGCACGCCGGCGAGGTCAGCGTGGGGGGCGTCAAGCTCATCGACGACCCGCGCATGGCCGCCCGGGTCGCCGACCTGGAGAACGACCTGCTCGCCCTCGAGCTGACCGCGCTGCGCGTCGTGGCCAACTCCGCCGACGGCAAGCCCCACCCCGCGTCGTCGGTGCTCAAGCTGCGCGGCACCGAGCTGCAGCAGGCGGCGACCGAGCTGCTGGTGGACGTGGCCGGCCCGCTCGCGCTGGCCTCCGGGGCGACTGACAACGACTCGGACGTCCCCGAGTGGGCGCGTGTCGCCACCCCGCAGTACCTGAACTTCCGGAAGGCCTCGATCTACGGCGGGTCCAACGAGGTGCAGCACCAGATCATCGCCGGCTCCATCCTCGGACTCTGAGCTCCACGGACAGCAAGGGACCCACGCAGACATGGACTTCGAGTTCGACACCGAGCAGTCCGCCCTGAGCGACGCCGTCGGCGCGCTGCTGGGCAAGGCCTACGACGCGGAGAAGCGCCGGGCCACCACCAAGGCCGAGCCGGGCTTCGACGAGGGCGTGTGGACCCAGCTCGCCGAGATGGGCGTGCTGGGCCTGCCCTTCGCCGAGGAGGACGGCGGGATGGGCGCCGGGCAGGTCGAGGTCGCCATCGTGGCCACCGAGATGGGCAAGGTGCTCGCCCCCGAGCCGTTCGTCGAGTCGGTCGTCCTCGCCGGCGGTCTCGTCGCCGACGTCGGCACGGCCGAGCAGCGCCAGCGGGTGCTCGGGGCGCTGGCCGAGGGGACCTCGGTGCTCGCCCTGGCCCACGCCGAGCCCACCGACCGCTGGTCGACCGCGGCGCACTCCGTCACCGCGGAGCGCTCCGGTGACGGCTGGGCGCTGACCGGGGTGAAGGAGCCCGTGGCCCACGGGGCGCGGGCGGACCTGCTCGTCGTCAGCGCCGTCGTCGAGGGCACCACCCGGCTGTTCCTGGTGACGGGCGACGCCACCGGGCTGACCCGCACCGGCTACCGCACCCACGACGGCGGCCGGGCCGCCAAGGTCGAGCTGGCCGGCACCCCCGCCGAGCTGCTGGGCGAGGGCGACGCCGACCGCAGCGACGACCTGGAGCGGGCCCTGGCCCGCGGCCGGATCGCCTACTGCCACGAGGCCGTCGGTGCCATGAACACCGCGCTGTTCACCACCAGCGACTACCTGAAGAACCGCAAGCAGTTCGGCGTGACGCTGAGCAAGTTTCAGAACCTCACCTTCCGCGCCGCCGACATGTACGTCGAGGTCGAGCTGGCCCGCAGCACCGCGCTGTGGGCGACGATGGTGCTCGACGCGGGCGGTGACGTGGTCGCGGCCGCGGACCGTGCCCGGCTGCAGGTCTCCAAGGCCAGCCGCCACGTCGGCAAGGAGGCCATCCAGCTGCACGGCGGCATCGGGGTCACCGCGGAGTACTCGATCGGCCACTACACCAGCCACCTCACGGCGCTGGACCACCAGCTGGGCGACGGCGACTGGGCGCTGGGCCGCCTCGCCGGGCGCGTGCGCTCGTACGAGACCGTCGAGGCCCTGCCGGGCTGATGCTGACCGGGACCGACCGCGAGCACCTGCGCCGGTGCGTCGCGCTCGCCGCCGAGGCCCTGGCGGCCGGGGACGAGCCCTTCGGCTCGCTGCTGGTCGCGGGGGACGGCGTGGTCCTGGCCGAGGACCGCAACCGCGTGGGCGGCGGCGACCACACCCGCCACCCCGAGATCGAGCTGGCGAGGTGGGCGGCCCGGCACCTGGACCCGGACGAGCGGGCCGCGGCCACGGTCTACACCTCCGGGGAGCACTGCCCCATGTGCGCGGCCGCGCACGGCTGGGTGGGCCTCGGTCGCATCGTCGTGGCCAGCACCAGCGCGCAGCTGACGGGCTGGCTGGCCGAGCTCGGGGTCGCACCGGGTGCGGTGCGGCCGCTGCCGGTGGTCGAGGTGGTGCCCGGCCAGGTGGTCGACGGCCCCGACCCGGAGCTCGCCGAGCAGGTCCACGCCCTGCACCGCACCCTGCACACCCGCTGACCCGCACCCCCAGGGACCGCGCCGGGCGCACCTTCCGGTAGCGCCGCACTCCCAGGACCGCGCCGGGCGCACTTTCCGGTGTGGACGCACCCCCAGGGACCGCGACGGGCGCACTGTCCGGTGTCGGCGCGCCCCCCAGAGCGCGCCGGGCGCACTGTCCGGTGTGGGCGCGCCTCCGGGACAGCGCCGGGCGCACTTCCCGGTGCTGCTGCGGCCCCCGGCGGGGCCTAGCGTCGGAGGCATGACGAGCACCCCGCAGCACCCGGTCGACTCCGGCTTCGGCCACGACTCCACCGCCTCCGACGTCCTCGAGGGCATCGACCTCACCGGCCGGCTGGCCGTCGTCACGGGCGGCTACTCCGGCATCGGCCTCGAGACCACCCGTGCCCTGGTGGCCGCCGGCGCGCACGTCGTCGTCCCCGCCCGCCGGCCCGACGCCGCCCGCGAGGCCCTCGCCGGACTGGAGCGCACCGCGGTCGACGAGCTGGACCTCGGCGACCAGGACAGCATCCGCGCCTTCGCCGAGCGGTTCCTGGCCTCCGACCGCGCGATCGACCTGCTCATCGGCAACGCCGGCATCATGGCCTGCCCGGAGACCCGCGTCGGCCCGGGCTGGGAGGCGCAGATCGGCACCAACCACCTCGGCCACTACGCCCTGGCCAACCGGCTCTGGCCCGCGCTCGTCCGCGACGGTGGCGCCCGGGTGGTGTCGCTGTCCTCCGCAGGGCACCACCGCGGCGGCATGCGGTGGGACGACGTGATGTGGACCGACGGCGAGTACGACAAGTGGGCCGCCTACGGCCAGGCCAAGACGGCCAACGCGCTGTTCGCGGTCGCGCTGGACGCCCTCGGGCAGTCCCAGGGGGTGCGGGCGTTCTCGGTGCACCCCGGCGGCATCCTCACCCCGCTGCAGCGCCACCTGCCCAAGCAGGAGATGGTCGACCTCGGCTGGATCGACGAGCAGGGCAACGAGATCGGCCAGGGCTTCAAGACCCCCGAGCAAGGTGCCGCCACGACGTGCTGGGCCGCCACCTCACCCCGGCTCGAGGGCGAGGGCGGGGTGTACTGCGAGGACTGCGACGTCGCCGTGGACTCCGAGGGCCGCTTCCGCGTCGGGGTGGCCGACTGGGCCACCGACCCCGAGCAGGCCGCCCGGCTGTGGGCGCTGTCGGCCGAGCTGACCGGGCTCGACGCCGTCTCCCGCTAGCCCGCGGGTACTAGAAGACCCCCGGGGCCGCGGCTCCGGGGGTCTTCTCGTGCAGGGGGTCAGACGCGGGCGGCCCGCCCGAACGACCAGACCATGACCCACACCGCGCCGACGGTCAGCACCATCGCACCCGGGATGTGGTACTCGAGCAGGTCGCGCTCCCCGGTGAGCGGCTGGATGAAGGTGAGGACGAACAGCACCCCGGCCAGGACCGTCGGCCAGACCGGCCCGGAGGTCTTGCGCCAGTGCCAGCCCGCGGCGGCCAGGGCCAGGAAGCTGACGACGTGCAGCACGAGCGCGCCGGCCTCGTGGGCCTCGAGCAGCCCATCGCCGGGGAACATCGTCCCCGCGGTGACGAACTGCCAGAACACGTTCAGGGTGGTGAGCGTCGTGAAGACCTGCAGCAGGCGCAGCGAGGTGGTGTGCGTCGACGCGGGCCGGGTGTCGGTGGCGGTCATGACCTCACTGTCGCAGGACCGGCGCTGACCAGCACCTCGACGCGGGCTGCGGGCTGAGACGGCTCTCAGCCGCTGCGGCCGCGGTCGCGCAGCACGAACTTCTGGATCTTGCCCGTCGACGTCTTGGGCAGCTCCCCGAACACCACGCGCTTCGGGGCCTTGAAGCGGGCCAGGCGCTCCCGCACGTGCTCGACGATCTCCGCCTCGGTCGCGCTCGCCCCCGCGTGCAGCGTCACGTACGCCACCGGCACCTCGCCCCAGCGCTCGTCGGGCTCCCCCACCACCGCGACCTCGAGCACGCTCGCGTGGTCGGCGATGGCCTGCTCCACCTCGACGCTGGCGATGTTCTCCCCGCCGGAGATGATGACGTCCTTGGTGCGGTCGCGGAGCTCGACGTAGCCGTCCGGGTGGCGCACCCCGACGTCCCCGGTGCGGAACCAGCCGTCGGGCGCGGCGGCCCGGGTGGCCTCGTCGTCCTTGAGGTAACCGAGCATGAGGTTGTTGCCGCGCAACGCGATCTGCCCGGTCGTGGTGCCGTCGGCCGGCACGTCCGCGCCGTCGTCGTCGATCACCCGCACCCGGCAGGCGATCATGTTGCCGACGCCCTGCCGGGCCTGCAGCCGGGCCCGGGCCTCCCCGTCCAGGCCGTCCCACTCGGGGCGCCAGTCGCACAGCATCGCGGGCCCGTAAGTCTCGGTGAGCCCGTAGAGGTGGGTCACCTCGAAGCCGAGCTCGCCCATGCGCCGCAGGATGGCCGGGCTCGGGGGCGCTCCCCCGGTGGCCACCCGGACGGTCGGGCCGTCGACGACGCCCTGGCCCGCGTCGTCGGCGTAGCCGATCATCGACAGGACCGTCGGCGCCCCGCACAGGTGGGTGACGCCCTCGGTGCGCACCAGCCGCCAGATCTCGGCCGCGTCGACCTTGGGCAGGCACACGTGGGTGCCTGCCGCGGCGGTGACCGCCCACGGGAAGGTCCAGCCGTTGCAGTGGAACATCGGCAGCGTCCACAGGTAGACGCTCGACGGGGTGAGCCCGACGTGGCCGACCATGGCCAGCGCCTGCAGGTAGGCGCCGCGGTGGTGGTACATCACGCCCTTGGGCCTGCCGGTGGTCCCCGAGGTGTAGTTGACCGACAGCAGGGCCCGCTCGTCGTCCGGGGTCAGCGCCAGCTCCTCGGCCCCGTCGAGCAGCTCCTCGTACTCCGGCCCGGTGCGCACCCGCCGCGGCGGGTGCTCGAGGCGGCCGCACGCGTCGGCCACCACGTCGTCGAACGCGGTGTCGTGCACCAGGACAGCAGCCTCGGAGTGCTCCAGGATGTAGGCGACCTCGGCCGCGGCGAGCCGGGTGTTGACCGCGACGAGCGGCACCCCCGCCCACGGCACGCCGAAGCTGGCCTCGAGCAGCACGTGGGTGTTCGGCGCCATCACCGCGACCGGGGAGCCCGCCGCGAGCGGGGCCAGCGCGCCCGCCAGCCGGCGGCAGCGCTGCCGCAGCTCGGCGTAGGTCCAGCGCTGCTCGCCGTCGACCACCGCGACCCGCTCGCCGTGCGCCTCCGCCGCCCGGTCCAGGTAGGCGGTGGGGGTGAGCGGCTCGAACGACAGGCCCGCCACCGGGTCGGTCGGGGTCGGCAGCGCCATCAGGGCGCGGTGTAGCTGGGGCAGACGCGCTGCTGGGCGAAGATCGCCAGCCCGGCGGCGTCGGACACCGAGGGCAGCGGCTCGTCGGCCGTGGGCTGGGTGAAGGCGCGGGTGGCGGCGTCGGCGCCGGTGGCGCGGGGGACGTTGCCCGTCGGGATCTCCGCCGTGCTCAGCGGCGGCATGGCCAGCGTGGCGCACGTGTCGGCGAAGGACTGCACCACCTGGGTGTCGCTGCGCCCGTTCGACAGCGCCGCGTACTGGGTGCGGAAGTCGCGGACGAGGTTCGCGACCTGGTCCGACGTCAGGTCCAGGCCCGGCACCGGGGCAGCGCTGACCGACGTCGACGGCGGCTGGGTCAGCGTCTGGTCGGGGGTCCCACCGCACGCCGCGAGCGCGAGCAGCACCGCGGGACCGAGCACGAGCAGGGCGGGACGAGCGGGCACGGGGACTCCTGGCGGGGGCACGGCGGTGTGCTGACCGACACAGTCAAGCCGACGACCCCGCCGCAGGCGAGCGCGGCGGGGCCCTCGGTCGGTCGTGTCGGGGGCTCAGCCCCGCGCGCGGGCGTCGGCCCGCAGCGCGGACTCCGCCATCACGGCCTCCTCGGCGACGGTGGGGACCTCGGTGACGGCCTCCTCGTCCGCGGCCCGCCCGGCGCTGTGCGGCGCGGTCTCCTCGCGGTCGGCGGCGTCGAGCGCGCCGTGGACGGTGGACAGGACGACGGCGCCGGAGAGCACGACGACGGTGGCGATGAGGTAGGGCACGTGGGCGTTGAGGTGCTCGGCGAGCTGGCCGGCCGCCAGCGGGGCCAGGCCGCCGCCGATGAACCGGACGAAGCCGTAGGTGGCCGAGGCGACGGGCCGCGGCACCGGGGCGATGGACATGACCGCGGTGGTGACCAGCGTGTTGTTCACCCCGACGAACACCCCGGAGACGATGACCGCGACGATGACCACGGCCGGGCTGCCCGCCCACACCCCGATCACCGCGAGGACGGCGGAGATGCCGACGAGGTTGGCGTACAGGGTGCGCGGGGTGCCGAGGTGGGCCTTGAGCCAGGGGGCGAGGAACACCGAGCACAGGGCGACGAGCAGGCCCCAGCCGAAGAAGACGAAGCCGAGCTGGATGGCCTCGAGCTTCATGAGGAACGGGGCGTAGCCGAGGATGGTGAAGAAGCCCCAGTTGTAGAGCAGCCCGGTGACGCTGGTGGTGGCCAGCGCCCGGTGCCGCAGCGCCCGGATCGGCTCGCTGATCGACTCCTTGCGGGCGGGCTTCGGGGTGGCGGGGACGAAGAGGACCGAGGCCACCAGGGCGATGGCCATGAGGACGGCGACGCCGAAGAACGGGCCGCGGAAGCTGATGTTGCCCAGCAGCCCGCCGACGAGCGGGCCGGTCGCGATGCCCACCCCCAGCGCGGTCTCGTAGAGGATGATCGCCCCGGCGAACCCGCCGCTGGCCGAGCCGACGATGACGGCCAGGGAGGTGGCGATGAACAGCGCGTTGCCCAGCCCCCACCCGGCGCGGAACCCGACGATGCCGTCGATGCTGCCGGCGGACCCGGCGAGCGCGGAGAACACGACGATGACGGCGAGCCCCAGCACGAGGGTCTGCTTGGCCCCCAGCCGGCTGGACACCCACCCGGTGACCAGCATGGCGACCGCGGTGACCACGAGGTAGCTGGTGAACAGCAGGGTCACCTGGCTGGGCGAGGCGTCCAGCTTGTCGGAGATGGCCGGGAGGATCGGGTCCACCAGGCCGATGCCCATGAAGGAGATGACGCAGGCGAACGCCACCGCCCACACCGCGCGCGGCTGGCGGAAGGGGCTCGGGGCGGCCTGCGCCCCCGTGGGGGCCGGGGCGGCGGTGCTCATGCGGTGTCTCCAGACGTCAGTCGGGTCAGCGCGGGGATCGCGGCGGCCAGCGCGCGACGGTCCTCGTCGGTCAGGTGGGTGAGGCGGCGGCGCAGGTCGTCCGCGCGGGCCAGCCGGACGCCGGCGAGGCAAGCGCGTCCGGCGTCGGTGATCGACACGACGGCGACGCGCCCGTCGGACGGGTCGGCGGCGCGGGTGACCAGGCCCTCGTCGACCAGGCGGGTGACCAGCGAGGTCATCCCGGGCTGGGTGAGCCGCTCCCGGGCGGCGAGCTCGGACACGCGGTGCGGGCCGAGGACGTCCAGGGCGTCGAGCGCGGACAGCGAGCTCGTCGGCAGGTCCGAGACCGGGGCGGTGCGCCGCCACCAGCTGTGGAAGCGGGTCAGCCCCTCGGCGGGGTCCTGCGTCGTCGTCCTCACATCCATCATTACATCACCGGGTTATGTACCTCGGCAAACCATCTGTCCGGGGTGTGACGCACGAGTCGGCTGCGCCACCCCGGGGTGGGGTGGCGCGGCCGTGGGTGGGGCGGTGCGGGCGGTCAGCCGGCGGGCGGGGCGAAGAACTCCAGCGCGGTGCCGTCGGGGTCGCGGAAGCTCAGCCCGCTGCCGTAGTGGGCGTCGACCACCCCGCCGTGGCTGATGCCGAGCTCGTCGAGGCGGGCGGCCCACGCCTCGAGCTCGCCGCGGTCGGAGCAGGCGAAGGCCAGGTGGTCCAGGCCCGCGGAGTGCTCGTCGAACGTGGAGCCCGCCGGGGTGGAGGGGTGGGAGTGGATGCCGAAGAGCTGGTCGCCGGGCAGCGCCCACACGGTGTGGTGGTACCCGCCGGTGGTCTCGTCCTCGTCCAGGACCGGGTCGGAGCCCAGCAGCGCGGTGTACCACCGGGTGCTGGCCTCGAGGTCGGTCACGGTGACGGCGGCGTGGCTGAGCGGGGGGAACGAGGGCACGGGGGCCTCCAGGTCTCGGGGTGGCGGCGCGGGCGGGCCGACGGGGTCGGCGCGGCGCCGGTACCCCTCGTGTCTAGCAGCGCGGGTGACGCCGGTCACCTGCCCGGCCGGGCAGGTGGGCCCGACTACCGTCTGTGCCGTGACCGCGCCGCTGGACCCCATCGCCGAGGCGCGCCGGCAGTGGGTCGCCCACGGCTGGGGCGAGGTCGCCGACGGGATGGCGGCGGTGACCTCCCTGATGCGGGCCCAGCAGATCGTGCTGGCCCGGGTCGACGAGGTGCTGCGGCCGTTCGGGCTGACCTTCGCCCGCTACGAGCTGCTGGTGCTGCTGCTGTTCACCCGCCGCGGGGCCATGCCGATGACACGGGCCAGCCGCCGGCTGCAGGTGCACCCCACGAGCGTGACCAACGCTGTCGACCGGCTGCAGGCGGCCGGCCTGGTGCGCCGCGACCCCGACCCCGCCGACGGCCGCGGCAAGCTCGTGGCCATCACCGACGCCGGCCGGGCCACGGCCACCGCGGCGACCGACGCGCTCAACGCCGCGGTGTTCGCCGCCCCGGGCCTCGACGACGACGGCGTGGCCACGCTGGTGGCGACACTGACCCAGCTGCGCCGGGCCGCGGGCGACTTCTGACCCCTGCTGCCCCAGCGCCTACCGTCCCAGCGCCTGCTGCCCCAGCGCCGCGCGGACGGGCCCGAGCAGGGTCTCCGGCGCGGTGAGCAGCGACGGGCCGTACCAGGTGAGGCTGCGGCCCTCGACCAGGGCGCAGGGCGTGCCGGGGAACGCGTCCGGCCCGTCCTCGGCCGTGAACAGGTAGGGCTCGTCGGGCAGCAGCACCACGTCGGGACGGGTGGCCAGCAGCTGGGCGGGGGTGAGCGCCGGGTAGCGATCGGCGTGCCCGGCCAGGGTGTTGCGCAGGCCCAGCCGCGCGCAGAGGTCGCCGGTGAAGGTGCGCGCACCCACCGCCATCCACGGGTCGCGCCACACGGGGACGACGACGTCCGCGGACACCCGCGGCGGGTCGGCCCACGTGGCCCCGGCCTGCGCCAGCCACGCCGGCTCGTCGAGGGCGAGGACGTCGACCAGCAGCCGACGCATCGAGGCCAGGGCCTGCTCGACCGACTCGATCACCGTGACCCACACCGGGATCCCGGCCTCGCGCAGGCGCCGCACGTCGAGCTCGCGGCTCTCCTCCTGGTTGGCGACGACGAGGTCGGGCCGCAGGTCGGCGATCGCGCGGCGGTCGGGGTTCTTGGTCCCCCGCACCCGGGGCACGTCGAGGTCGGCGGGGTGGGTGCACCAGTCGGTGGCGCCGACGAGACGCTCGGGGCAGCTGGTGGCCAGCGCCTCGGTCAACGACGGCACCAGGCACACCACGCGGGCGACCTCGTCGGCCAGCTCGACCGGGGTGCCGCGGTCGTCGTCGAGGGTGCGGGTCACGGCCGCGACCGTACGGGCAGCCGGTGCAGGACGACGTCGGTGAGCGCCCCGTCGTCCGCCGTCGCGGTGAGGTAGGTGCAGTGGGGCTGGCGGCGCCGGTCGGTGGGCGAGCCGGGGTTGAGCAGCCGCATCCCCCCGGGAGTGGTGCTGTCCCAGGGGATGTGGCTGTGGCCGAACACGAGCACGTCCGTCCCCGGGTGGGCGGTGTCCATCCTGGTCTCGCGGCCCGCCCGGCCCCCCGTCTCGTGGACCACGGAGAACCGCAGCCCGCCGAGCTCGACGCGGGCCACCTCGGGCAGCCTCGCCCGCAGCTCGGCACCGTCGTTGTTGCCGTGCACCCCGACCAGCCGGCGGGCACGCGACTCGAGGGCGTCCAACGACTCCTCCGACACCCAGTCCCCCGCGTGCAGCACCACGTCGGACCGGTCCACCTGCTCCCACACCTCGGCGGGCAGGTCTCGCGCCCGCCGCGGCAGGTGGGTGTCGGCCAGGATCAGCAGGTCCATGATGCGAGTGTGCCCCGCGCCCCCCGCCCGGCCTCACCGCTGCCGCAGCGCCACGGGGTCGGGGCCACCCGGCTGCGGGTGACGCCCGGGCCGTGGCGCACGGTGGCGGACTTCCTGCTCGCACGGTTCCCGGACGACGCGGTGCGGCTGCGCGCGGTGCTCGCGGCGGGCGGGGTGGTCGACGGCGACGGGAGGGTGCTGACGGCGACGACCCCGGCCCGCGTGGGGTCCACGGTGCACCTGCACCGCGACCCGCCCGACGAGGTGCCCGTGCCGTTCGCGGTGGACGTATTGCACCGCGACGACGACCTGCTGGTGGTGGACAAGCCGCACTTCCTCGCCACCACCCCGCGCGGGGCGCACGTGCGCCAGACCGTGCTCGCGCGGCTGCGCCACGAGCTCGACCTGCCCGAGCTGAGCCCCGCGCACCGCCTCGACCGGCTCACCGCGGGGGTGCTGGTGCTGACGGTGCACCGGGCGGCGCGGCGGCCCTACCAGGAGCTCTTCGCCGCCCGCGGGGTCGAGAAGGTCTACGAGGCGGTGGCGCCGGTGGACCCGGCGCTGGCCCTCCCCCGCACGGTGCGCAGCCGGGTCGTGAAGACCCCCGGGGTGCTGGCTGCCCGGGAGGTCCCGGGGGAGCCGAACGCCGAGACGGAGGTGGAGCTGCTCGGCTCGGCCGCCGGGCTGGGCCGCTACCGGCTGCGCCCGCGCACCGGCCGCACCCACCAGCTCCGCGTGCACCTGGCCTCGCTGGGGCTGCCGATCTGCGGTGACCCGCTGCTGCCGGTGGTGCTGCCCGACGCCCCGGGCGACTTCTCCACCCCGCTGCAGCTGCTGGCCCGGTCGGTGGCGTTCGACGACCCGGTCACCGGGGAGCCGCGTCGGTTCACGAGCCGCCGCGCGCTGTCGCGGTGGGCCGAGGCGGGCGGGTAGGCGCCCTCCCTCGGGCCCAAGTGGTCAGGCCAATTTGCCACCGAGCCACCTGGCAGGTGATGATCGTCACGTGTCCCGGCCCACACCGGACACGTCCTGCGACGTCCGGAGCGGTGATCGCCGCCCCGCCCCACCCCGAGGAGACCCATGCCCCGACCAGATCACGGGCCGCTGCACGACGTCCTCGTCGTCGACCTGAGCCGCGCCCTCGCCGGCCCCCACGCCACGATGATGCTGGGCGACCTCGGCGCCCGGGTCGTCAAGATCGAGAACCCGACGTCGGGGGACGACACCCGCGGCTGGGGTCCGCCCTTCGTCGGCGAGGCCGGTGCGGAGCAGTCCACCTACTTCCTCTCCGCCAACCGCAACAAGGAGTCCGTCGCCCTCGACCTCAAGGCCGAGGAGGGCCGGGCCACGCTGCGCGAGCTGGTCCGCCGCGCCGACGTGCTGGTCGAGAACTTCCGCGTCGGCGTCCTGGACCGGCTGGGCTTCAGCACCGACGAGCTCTTCGCGCTCAACCCCCGGCTGGTCGTGCTGTCCGTCACCGGGTTCGGCCACGACGGGCCGGAGGCGACGCGCTCGGGCTACGACCAGATCGCCCAGGGCGAGGCCGGCCTGATGTCGCTCACCGGCTCCGGTCCGGACGACCCGCAGCGCGTCGGCGTGCCCATCGCGGACATCCTCGCCGGCATGTACGGCGCCTACGGTGTCCTCGCCGCGCTGCACGAGCGGGAGAGCACCGGCAAGGGCGGCGTGGTGCGCTCCTCGCTGCTCTCCGCCGTCGTCGGGGTGCACGGCTTCCAGGGCACCGCGTGGACCGTGGCCGGCACGGTCGGCCACGCCCGCGGCAACCACCACCCGTCGATCTCCCCCTACGGCATGTTCCGCTGCGGGCAGGGCAGCGTCCAGATCTCCTGCGGCTCCGAGGGTCTGTGGCACCGGCTGTGCACCGAGTTCGCGCTCGACCCCGACGCCGAGGGCATGCGCACCAACCCCGAGCGCGTCGAGCACCCCGACCTCGTCCGGGGCACGGTCGAGCAGGCCTTCGCCGGGCAGGACGCCGAGGCCGTGCTCGCCCGCCTCGAGCGCGCCGGGGTGCCCGCCGGGAAGATCCGCACCATCGACGAGGTCTACGCCTGGGAGCAGACGCGCAGCCAGAACCTGCTGGTCGACGTCGAGCACGCCACCCTGGGCAGCCTCACCATCCCCGGCCCGCCGCTGCGCTTCTTTGGCCCCGACGGCGCCGAGACCTCCCCGACGGGCCACGGCGCCCCGCCGGTGCTCGACCAGGACGGCGACGCGGTGCGCGCCGAGTTCGCCGAGCGGGGCGGGCAGGGGTGAGCGCCCCCGCACCGACCCGGTCCCGGTCCGCCGAGCTGCTCGACACGGTGCTCGACGCCGGCACGTTCCGCTCCTGGGACCTGCCCGCCGCGCCGGCCACCGCCCCCGGGCCCGCCTACCGCCGCGAGCTGGCCGAGGCGGCGGCCCGGGCCGGCACCGACGAGGCCGTCGTCTCCGGCGAGGGGCGCGTGGGCGGTCGCCGCCTCGCCGTGGTGTGCAGCGAGTTCCGCTTCCTCGGCGGGTCCATCGGCACCGGCACCGCCGACCGCGTCGCCGCCACCGTCGCGCGGGCCACCGCCGAGCGGCTGCCGCTGCTGCTGGCGCCGGCGTCCGGGGGGACCCGCATGCAGGAGGGCACGCCCGCGTTCCTGCGGATGATCGGCATCGCCGACCGGGTGGCCGAGCACCGCAGGGCGGGCCTGCCCGTCGTCGTGCTGCTGCGCCACCCCACCACCGGCGGCGTCCTCGCCTCCTGGGGGTCGCTGGGCAGCATCACCCTGGCCGAGCCCGGTGCGCTCGTCGGCTTCCTCGGACCCAAGGTCCACCGCGCCCTGCACGGCACCGACTTCCCGCCCGACGTCCAGACCGCGGAGAACCTGCACGCCCGCGGCGTCCTCGACGCCGTCACCACCCCCGAGCAGGCGCGGGAGCTGCTGCGCCGCGTCCTCGCCCTGACCTCCCCCGGACCCGTCGCCGCACCCACCGGGACCGGGCCCACCGACGAGACCGGGCCCGCTGGGGACACCGACGTGTGGGCGTCCGTGACGGCCACGCAACGGGCCGACCGCCCGGGCGTGCTGGACCTGCTCGAACGCCACGCGGACGACGTCGTCACCCTGCACGGCACCGGGGAGGGCGAGACCGCGGCCGCCACCGTGCTGTGCCTGGCCCGGCTGGCGGGCACCGCGTGCGTGCTGGTCGGGCAGGACCGTGTCGCGCAGCGCACCCGGGCGGTCGGCCCCGCGGACCTGCGCGTCGCCCGCCGCGGCATGGCGCTGGCCCGAGAGCTGCGGCTGCCGCTGGTCACGGTCGTCGACACCCCCGGCGCCGAGCTCAGCGCCGCCGCCGAGTCGGCCGGGCTGGCCGGGGCGATCGCCCGCTGCCTCGCCGACCTCACGGCGCTGCCCGTGCCCACGGTCGCGGTGATCCTCGGCGAGGGCGCCGGCGGTGCCGCGCTGGCCCTGGTCGCGGCCGACCGGGTCGTCGTCGCCCGGCACGGCTGGCTCACCGCGCTGCCCCCCGAGGGGGCGAGCGCCATCGTCCACGGCCGGCCCGACCGGGCCGCGGAGACGGTCGCGGGACAGCGCGTGCGCAGCGTCGACCTGCTGGCCGACGGCGCGGTGGACCGCGTCGTGGACGAGCGCCCCGACGCCGCCGACGAGCCCGAGGCCTTCCTGGCCCGCGTCGCCGCCGCCGTCGCCGAGGAGGTGGCCGCGGCCGCCGCGGGCCACGGCACCCGGCCCCGCTCGGGCCGTCCCCCCACCGGGTCGTCCTGACCCGTCCCCGCCGCCGGCGGGGACCACGAGAGAGGAAGAAACGATGGTCATCCTGGGACTCGCAGTCCTGGCCGGGTGCTACCTGCTCGGCTCGCTGCTGGGCGAGGTGCTCGGCCTCGTCATCGGCGTCGACGCCAACGTCGGGGGCATCGGCTTCGCGATGGTGATCTTCCTGGTCGTCGCCGACCAGCTGCGGCGCCGCGGGAAGTTCCCCGCCGCCACCGAGATGGGCGTCCTGTTCTGGAGCGCCCTGTACATCCCGATCGTGGTGGCCATGGCCGCCACCCAGAACGTCGCCACCGCGCTCAGCGGCGGCCCCATGGCGCTGCTGGCCGGCGTCGTCGCCACGCTCGTCGCGCTCGCGCTCGTGCCCGTGATCTCGCGCATCGGCGGCCGGGCCGAGCCCCTGCCGCCGCTGGACGAGGACGGGTCCGACGCCCCCGTGAGCACCGTGAAGGAGACCACCTGATGGACCGCATCACCGGAGTGTTCGAGGACAACGGGCTGGTGTTCGCCTTCTTCGTCATCGGCGTCGTCGTGCTCGTCTCGACCGTGCTCTCCACGAAGCTGACCCGCGGCCGGCTGCAGGCCTCGGCCATCGCGATCGTCATCGGGCTCGGCCTGGCCTACGTCGGGGGCAAGGCGACCGGCGGCACCCACGGCATCGCCGACGTCGCCCTGTTCACCGGGCTCGGCGTCATGGGTGGGTCGATGCTGCGTGACTTCGCCATCGTCTCCACCGCCTACGGCGTCGACCTGCGCGAGATCCGCCGGGGCGGGGTCTCCGGCATCCTCTCGGTGCTCATCGGCGTGACCGTGGCCGCGGTCGTCGGCGCGCTCATCGCCCTGGCCTTCGGCTACACCGACCCCGTCAGCATGGCCACCATCGGCGGCGGCGCCGCGACCTACATCGTCGGGCCCGTCACCGGCACCGCGCTCGGGGCCAGCAGCGAGGTCATCGCCCTCTCCGTCGCCGCGGGCCTGACGAAGTCCGTGCTGGTCATGATCGGGACCCCGTTCATCGCCCGGTTCATCGGGCTGAACAACTCGAAGTCCGCCATGGCCTACGGCGGCCTGATCGGCACGACCTCGGGGGTCGCGGGGGGCCTCGCCGCCACCGACAAGCGCCTCGTGCCCTACGGCGCCATGACCGCGACGTTCTACACCGGGGTGGGCGCGCTGCTCATCCCGTCGGTGTTCTACCTGGCGCTCGTCGCCATCATGGGCTGAGCCTCTCCGCCGGCCACCTCAGGAGCACGTGCCAGGCTGGGGTGGTGCGGGTGCACCCGGAGTGGGGGCCTGCCGGCGCGACCGTGCCCGCGGGGACGGTGGCCGTGGTGGTCGACGTGCTGTCCTTCACCACCGCCGTGTCGGTCGCCGTGGACCGGGGCGTCGAGGTGCTCCCCCACCCCGCCGACGGGGACGCGGCAGGCCTCGCCGAGCGGGAGGACGCCGTCCTGGCCCGGCCCCGGGGCTCCGCCGGACCCACGCTGTCCCCGGTCGCGCTGCGCCGGGTCGACCCCGCTCCGGCGCGGCTGGTCCTGCCCTCGCCTAACGGCTCGCGGGTCAGCCACCAGCTCGCGGACAGCGGCGCGGACGTCGTGGCCGCGTGCCTGCGCAACGCGGCGGCCGTCGCCACGTGGGTCGCCGCGACCCACCCCGGGGCCGCCGTCGCGCTGGTCCCGGCCGGGGAGCGGTGGCCCGACGGCTCGCTGCGCCCCGCGGTCGAGGACCTCTGGGGCGCCGGGGCAGTGGCGCACCACCTCGCCACGGCGGGACCCGTCGACCTCACCCCGGAGGCGGCCGCAGCGGCCGCGGCGTGGCGTGCGGTCCGGGGCGCGGCGGCAGAGGCGTTGCACGGCTGCGTGAGTGGCCTCGAGCTGGCCGCAGGTGGGCACGCCGGGGACGTGGACGTCGCCGCCGAGGTCGGCGCGAGCGCGCTGGTGCCGGTGCTGGTCCACGGACGGTTCCGCGGGACCGCGGCGTGACCGTCCGGCTGCTCGACCGCACCGTCACCGCGGCCGAGGCGGCGGTCCTCGCCACCTGGGTCTACCCGCCGCCCTGGGACCACTACAGCCACGACCGGGTCGACCCGGCTGTGTTCCTCCGCCGCGGCGGCGGCGAGGGGTACCACCCGCCGGTGGACGACGACGGCACCCTGGTCGGGTTCAGCGTGCTCGGCGCCGAGGCCCGCATCCCCGCCCAGGCCGCCGAGCCCGGCACGGTCGACCTCGGCATCGGGGTCCGCCCCGACCTCACCGGCCGCGGGGTCGGCACCGCGCTGCTCGCCCGGGGCGTCGAGCTCGCCCGCACCCGGCCCGGGTCCCGGCGGGTGCGGGTGGTCGTCGCGACGGACAACGCCCGCTCGCTCGCGCTGTGCCGACGGGCGGACCTCGCACCGCTGCGCGAGCTCGAGGGGCCGGGTGGACGACGGTTCGTCGAGCTCGCGGCGGGGCTCAGTCCTCCCGCGGGGCGCTGACCCCGGCGCGGACGACGTCGAGCAGCGGGGTGGTCGGCCGGCCCAGCAGCCGGGTGAGGTGGTCGGACGGGGTGTCCAGGTCGCCCCGGGCGGTGGCGGTGTCGAGGCCGACCACGAACTGCGCAGTCCCCTCGTCAAGGCCGGCCCCGCGCAGCGCGGCCAGGTGCTCCTCGGCGCTGACGCCGTGGTGCGCGACGTTGGTGCCCGTCGCGGCGGCGAACGCCTCAGCCAGCTCGGCCATGGTGAACGGCGTGCCTCCCAGCTCGTAGGTCGCGCCCTCGTGACCCTCCCCGACCAGCACCGCGGCGGCAGCCTCGGCGTAGTCGTCCCGTGCCGCGGCCGCGACGCGCGCGGTGCCCCCGGCCGAGGTGGTGAGCGCGCCGGTCGCGAGCACGCCGGGCAGCTGGGAGAGGTAGTTCTCGGTGTACCAGCCGTTGCGAAGCAGCGTCACCGCCAGCCCGGACCCGGCCAGGAGCTCCTCCGTCGCCCGGTGCTCCGGGGCCAGGGCGAGCTCGGTCGTCGTGGCCCGCAGCACCGAGGTGTAGGCGATCCGGCGCACGCCGGCGGCGACGGCCGCGTCGACGACCGCGCGGTGCTGCGGCACCCGCTGCCCCACGGCGTTGCCCGAGACGAGCAGCAGGGTGTCCACCCCGGCGAGGGCCGGGCCGAGGGTGTCGGGGCGGTCGTAGTCCGCCTCGCGCACCGTCACACCACGGTCCGCGAGGTCGGTGGCCCGGGTGGTGTCCCGGGCGAGCGCCACCACGTCGGACGGGTCGACCCCGCGCTCGAGGAGGCTCTCGACGACTCGGTGCCCGAGCGGGCCGGTCGATCCGGTGACGGCGTAGGTGGTCATGGGGCTCTCCTCGGGTGGCGCTGGCGGTGTCGCAGGCACTAACCAGTAGTTAGTGCCTGCTGTTCCCCGGGTGGACCTCGTAGGCTCGGGGCGTGACCGACCCGACCGACGCGCTCGTCACCGACGTCCTCGCCCGGGACTGCACCTCGCGGGCCGCGCTCGAGGACGTGGCCTCGACGTGGGGGCTGCTCGTGCTGCTCGCCCTCGGCGAGGGCGACCACCGGTTCAACGCGCTGCGCCGCCGCGTGTCCGGGGTGAGCGAGCGCATGCTCTCGCGCACCCTGCAGACCCTGGAGCGCGACGGGCTGGTCGACCGGACCGTGCTCAGCGCGATCCCGCCGAGCGTCGAGTACTCCCTGACCGACCTGGGCCGCCGGGTCGCGGGACGGGTCCGCGGGCTCGCCGACCTGCTCGAGGACGCCGCATCGGACATCGGGGCCGCCCGGGAGGCCTACGACGTCAGGCGTCCCGCCCGCTGAGGTCGGCCAGCGCGCGGCGGGCCGCCTCGAGCTCGGCGGCCAGCTCCTCGACCCGGCGTGCCGCGGCGGCGCGGGCGGCGGCGAGCACCTCGTCCGCGGCCTTGAGCGCCGAGGGGTGGCCGAGCGCGGCCACCGCCTCCCGGGCCGCCTCCGGGCTGACGGGGACGGCCGGCCCCGGTGCTCCCCCGCCGCGGGCCAGGGTCAGGTTCCACCCGGCGTCGGGCTCCCCCCGCAGCACCACCGTGAGCGGCTCGACCGGGCGGCGGGCGCGGGGCGCCCGGGTGGTGCGCCGGGGCGGCGCGATCGGTGGCGGGGCGGGCGGCGCGGCGGCGGCTGGTGCCTCGGGGCCGGCGGCGGGCGTCGCGGCGGCGGGCGGGGTCGACACGGGTGGGGTGGGAGCGGCGCGACGCGGGCCCGGACGGGTGCGGCGGGGCTGCGGTGTGTCGTCCTCCGGGCGGGGCTTGCGGGCCAGCAGCTCAGCGGCCTCGAAGGGCAGCGCGTCCTCCACACCCTTGGGTCGGGCCGTCACGGTCTCCCCGTCGACGGAGACCACCCGGGCCGAGCTGCCCGCCGGCAGCCCCAGGCCGGGCACGGCGTCACGCAGGTGCACGGTGGCGCGGCGTCCCCCGGCCACGGCGGACGCGAGCCGGGCGAGGTCGTCGGCGGTGAGCCCGGACGGGGCACGACGGCGAGGCGGCACAGCTGCTCCGAGGGGGCTCCGAGGGGGCGGGCGAGCGGGGACGGGGGTGCCCGGGTGCGCTCGACCACCCGGCCGGGGCACGGTAGCGCGCCCGTCCGACACCCCGGCGGCGACGTCGGCGGCCGGTCGCGGTGGTCGCCTACGGTGGACCCCCGTGACCGTCCCGCCGCCCGAGGCCCCCGCCCCGGACGGCCCGCCCCGGCGGCCGGGGTGGCGCGGCGACCCCCGCGCCCGCCTCGTCCTCGGCGCGCTGCTGCTGGCCGGGCTCGTGGTCGCGGCCCTGGTGCTGCCCGTCCCCACCCCGGAGGACCTGCGCGGCTGGGCCCGGGAGGTGGGGCCCGCGTTCCCGCTGGTGTTCCTGGCGCTGCACGCCGTCGTCACGATCACCCCGGTCCCGCGCACCGTGTTCACCGTCTCCGCGGGTCTGCTGTTCGGCCCCGTCACCGGGGTCGCGGTCACCGTCACGGCCACCGTGCTCAGCGCGCTGGCCGCGCTGCTGCTGGTCCGCGCCGTGGGCCGCGAGGCCGTGGCCCGCCGGCTGCGCCACCGCGCGCTGCGCTCGGTCGACGAGCGGCTGGCCCGCCGCGGGTGGCCCGCGGTGCTCTCGCTGCGGCTGATCCCGGTGGTGCCGTTCTCGCTGCTGAACTACAGCTGCGGGGTCTCCGCCGTCCGCGTCGGGCCCTACCTCGCCGGCACGGTCGTCGGCATCCTGCCGGGCACCGTCGCGGTGGTCGTGCTCGGTGACGCCCTCACTGGGAGCACCTCGCCGCTGCTCGTGGCCATCTCGGTGGCGGGGGCGTGCCTCGGCCTGCTCGGCCTGGTGGTCGACGCGAAGGTCCCCGTCCGCGGCTGAGCGCAGCGCGGACGGGGACCGGCGGACGTGCTAGGAGCGGTCCTGCTCCTTGTCCCACGAGATCGCGGGGACCTCGTCGGACGAGCCGAGGTCGCGCCCACCGCGGCTGGCCTGCGCGGCCCGCTCGGCGGACTTCGCCCCGGTGCGCCGGGCCTGCTCGGCCGGGCTCTCCACGTCGGTCCGGGCCACGGCCTCCGCCGCGGCGACGGCCTCGGCGATGCGCGGGTCGGTGGTGGTGTCGAACCAGTCGGCCACCTCGGCCGAGTCGTCCTCGGGCCGCGTCGAGGCCTCGTCGACCGGGCTGGGCTCGAAGCGGAACACCCCGTCCTCGCCCGGCGCGCCGAGCATCTTCGCGAACCCCTGCAGCGAGGTGCCGAAGTCGCTGGGCAGCAGCCACACCTTGTTGGCGTCGCCCTGCGCCATCTCCGGCAGCGTCTGCAGGTACTGGTAGGCCAGCAGCTCGGGGGTCGGCTTGCCCGCCTTGATCGCGGCGAACCGCTTCTCGATGGCCTTCGCCTCGCCCTGCGCCTGCAGGTACTGCGCGGCCCGGTCGCCCTGCGCGCGCAGGATCTGCGACTGCCGGTCGGCCTCCGCGTCGAGGATGGCGGCCTGCTTGGCGCCCTCCGCGGCGAGGATGCGGGACTGCTTGTCCCCCTCCGCCGTCTTGATCGCGGACTCGCGGTGGCCCTCGGCGGTGAGGATGGTGGCCCGCTTCTCGCGGTCCGCCTTCATCTGCTTCTCCATCGACTCCTGGATCGACGGGGGCGGGTCGATCGACTTGAGCTCGACCCGGGCGACCTTGAGGCCCCACGGGCCGGTCGCCTCGTCGAGCTGGGCGCCGAGCTGGGTGTTGATCGCGTCGCGGGAGGTCAGGGTCTCCTCCAGCGTCATGCCGCCGACCACGTTGCGCAGCGTCGTCGTCGTGAGCTGCTCGACGGCGGTGATGTAGTTCTGGATCTCGTAGACCGCCGAGTGCGGGGTGGTCACCCGGAAGTAGATGACGGTGTCGATCGCGACGGTCAGGTTGTCCTGGGTGATGACGGCCTGCGGGGGGAAGGACACGACCTGCTCGCGGAGGTCGACCTTGGCGCGGACCCGGTCGACGAACGGGACCAGGAACGTCAGCTGGCCCGAGATGGTCTTGTTGTAGCGGCCGAGCCGCTCGATGATCGCGGCCTGCGCCTGGGGCACGAGAGTGACCGACTTGGCCACGACGACGACCACGAACAGGACGACGACGGCCAGGGCGATGAGGGCTACATCCATCGGTGCTCCTTCGTGAGGGGGACGGAGTGCTGCGGGCCGGTGGGGTCGCCGCCGGCCCGCGGGGGTGGTGCGGGCGCGGTCACGGCTCCCGGTAGACGACGGCGGTGGCGCCGGTGATCTCGGCGACGCGGACGGTCTCCCCCGCCTCGATGGCGTCGGTGGAGTCCATGGCGCGGGCGCTCCAGTCGCTGCCGTCGAGCCGGACCCGGCCGGCGTGCGCGGTGATCGGCTCGACCACCAGCGCGCTGCGCCCGCGGAGCGCCTCGACCCCGGTCGTGATGCCGGGGGCCTGCTTCATGCGCCGCAGCAGCGGCGGCCGGACCCCGACGACGAGGCCGACGGAGACCAGCGCGAACGCCAGCACGTCGACCCACACCGGGAGCCCGAGGGCGGCGGAGCCGGCGCCGGCGAGCGCGCCGCCGGCGAGCGAGAGCAGGAAGAGCTCGCCGGTCAGCGCCTCGGCGGCACCGAGCACCACCGCGACCACGAACCAGACAAGTGCGACTCCCACAGCCCCCAGTGTGTCACTGGTCGCCGCGGGCGGCCGTGGGTTCCGCTCCGGGCGCAGCGCCTGGGGCCCGCCCCCGGGCATCCGCCCCCCGGGTGTCCCGCAGTGCTCAGCCAGCCGCGCTCACCCAGCTGTGCTCAGCCGGCGGTGCTCAGCTCTCGTCCCCCGGCTCGGCCGCTGACTCGGTGTCCTTGCTCGGGGTGGGGGCGCCCAGCGCGCCCGCGGTCTCCGCGCCGGCGGGCTCGGGGCCACCGGCGCTGTCGTCCCCGCTCTCGGTGCGCTCGGCGGTGTCGTTCTCCCCGACGTCGGCGGGCTCGTCGTAGTCGCGGGCGTCGTTGGCGGCCATGCGGGTCTCCCTCGTCCGGCGCGCCTCCGACGGGCGCGGGACCACAGCCTGCCCAGCGGCCGGCGGCCCCGCACGCCGAGCGCTCAGCCGGGCTCGGTGACGAAGTCGACGAGCCGCTCCACCGCGCCGATCATGGCCGGCTCCAGGTCGCGGAACGTGCGCACCGCGGCCTGCACGCGGCGCCACCCGTCCCGCGGGTCGCCCCACCCCAGCCGGGCGCACACCCCGGTCTTCCAGTCCTCGCCGCGGGGCACGTCGGGCCAGGCGCGGATGCCCAGCGACGCGGGCCGCACCGCCTGCCACACGTCGACGTAGGGGTGCCCGGTGACCAGGACGTGCTCGCCGAGCGAGCGGGTGAGTCGCGTCTCCTTCGAGCCGGTGACGAGGTGGTCGACGAGCACCCCGACGCGGCGGCCCGGCCCCGGCCGGAACCCGTCGAGCCACGCCGGCAGGTTGTCCAGGCCCTCGAGCTGCTCGACGACGACGCCCTCGACGCGCAGGTCGTGGCCCCACACCCGCTCGACCAGCGCCGCGTCGTGCACGCCCTCGACCCAGATGCGGCTGGGCAGGGCGGTGCGGGCGCGGACGTCCTCGACCACGGTCGAGCCGGAGGCGCTGCGACGCGGTCCCGTCGCCGCCGCCGCCGGCCTAGGCCGGACCAGCGTCACCGGGGCGCCGTCGACGAGGAAGCCGGCGGGGTGCAGCAGGAACAGCCGGGTGGCGCCGCGGGCGTCCTCCAGGCGCACCGCGTCCCCCCGGCCGGTCTTCTCGACCCCGAGCACGGCGCCGCAGAAGCCGGTCGCGGCGTCCTCCACGACGAGGTCGCGCTCCGCGGCCAGCTCGGGCACCACCCGCGCCCGGCGCCGCGCGTGGCCGCCGAGGATGTCGCCGGCGTAGGGGTCGCTGCGGGAGCCGGGGGCGCGGGGGGGCACGGCCGGACACGCTAGGGGGCGGCGCGCGCCCGGGCGGTGCGCGCCACGCCGGTCAGCCCGTGCGGCCGGTCACCGCCCGGGCGATGTCGGGCAGGCTCCGGTTCAGCTCGCGGCTGGCCCGGCGCAGCTCGTCGAGGGCCTGCTCGGCGCTGACGTCCCGCCGCGCCATGAGCAGGCCGATGGCGATGCCCACCTCGCGGTGGGACTCCCGGGCCCGGTCGGGGTGCAGCTCGGCGTCGTCGAGCAGGTCGGTGAGCAGGGCGAGCGAGCAGTACGAGGCGAGGATGGCCGCGGTGGCGACGTCACCGTCGTCGAACGCCGCCGGCCAGCTCGAGTACAGGTTGAGCGACGCCGTCCGCCGCCGCGAGAGGTAGATGCGGCACGCCAGGACGCTGCGCACGCCGGTCTCGGCGACCACCCGCGGGCCCAGCACGGGCCAGCCGTGCGCTGCGTCGAGGTCGTCCACGCGCACCACGTGGCTGGTGGTGACGGCGTCGAACGCGGGCCCCCGGCCCAGCTCGGAGGCCAGGTCGTCGACCCGGCGGGCCGGTGCGCCCGTCGCCGCCTCCGTCCGCAGCCGTCCGTCGTCGACCACCGTCACCGCGGCGTGCTCGGCGGGCCCGCAGGCGTGGCAGGCCACCTCGACGATGCGGTCCGTCGTCAGCCGTCGGCGCTCGGCGTCGAACAGCAGCTCCACCAGCTCGACGAACTCCTGGGCCAGGGCCGTCAGGCCCTGCGCCGGCTGCTCGCTCACGGTCTGTCCTCCTCGGGGGCGGGCGCGTCGGTGTCGGTGTCGGTGTCGGGGTCGGTGTCGGTGTCGGTGTCGAGAGCCTCGCCCAGCACCCGGAGCCCGCGCTCGACGACGGCCCGGTCGGCGGGGTCGAGGAGGTCCAGGACCGGCCGCAGCCGGCCCAGCCGGTGCCGGTCCACCGCGGCGAGGGTGTCGCGGCCCAGGGCCGAGAGGCTCAGCCGCAGCTCGTTTCCCGGCCCGGCGTCCCGGTCGACCAGCCCGGCGCGGTGCAGCCGCTGGCACAGCCGGCTCGCCGAGGGGGCACTGGCGGAGGTGGCGGCCGCCACGGCGCCCAGGCTCAGCCCGTCGGGGGCGCGGGAGAGCACCGTGAGCACCCGCACCTGGGTCGGCGACAGGGCCGGGGTGACCGACTCCCCCGCGTGCACGGTCGCCTCGACCGCGGCCGTGGTCAGGGCGAGCAGGGCGGCGTCGAGCGCGTCGGGGGGCGCGACGGGCCGTCCCGGCCCGCGGCGCGCCCGGGTCGCGGGCCCTCGGGTTGTCGCCATCTCGGGACGAGCGTAGTAGTTGTCATACGACAACTCAATGTCGCCGGACAAGTCATGCCGGACCACTCCTGACCCCGACACCGGAGGAACCGTGTCCCACCCCCTCGTCCTCGCGGCGGGCCCGCAAGGACCCACCACCGAGATCACCGGCACCGCCACGCTGGTGCGCTGGCAGTACGAGCTCGTGCTCTACGGGCTCGTCGTCGCGTTCCTGGCCCTGTTCGCCGCCGGCGTCTACAGCTTCGCCACCCGCCACGAGGTGTCGAAGAAGTACCGGCCCGCCTCGCTGGCCAGCGCGCTGATCTGCTGGATCGCCTCGCTGGCCTACCTCGCGCTCGTCGTCACGTTCCTGACGAAGTACTCCGCGAACGCCGACGGCACCCGCTACACCCCCGCCCCGGGGACGATCATCACCGGCCTGCGCTACACCGACTGGACCGTCACCGTCCCGCTCCTCGTCGTCGAGCTGCTCGCGGTGTGCAGCCTCGCCCGCCAGCGGGTGCGCACGCTGCGCCTCGTCGGGGTGGCCGCCGCCTTCCTCATGATCGTCACCGGGTTCCTCGGCGTCGTCGCGGCCGGGCAGTCCTCGGCCTCGACCGCGGAGCTCCTCATCTGGGGCGTCGTGTCGACCGTGTTCTTCGTCGTGCTCTACCCCGTGCTCATCGGGGCCGTGCGCGAGACCCGCGCGACCATCGGGGCCGAGGCCGGCGTGAGCCTGCGCAACGCCACGATCCTGCTGCTCTCGGTCTTCGGGGTGTACCCGATCGTCTACCTGGTCCCGCTGTGGGCCGGTGACGGCTCCGCGGCCTGGGCCACCACGATCCAGCTCGCCTTCACGGCGGCGGACATCACGGCCAAGGTCGGGTTCGGCGTCCTGATCCACAAGGTGGCGAAGCTGCGCACCGCCGAGGACGCCGTCACCGAGGTCGGCGGCCTGCCTGACACCTACCCGGCCGAGGTGTGGATCTCCGGGCACCTCGTCAGCACGCCGGGCGAGCTCGTCGGCGCCGGCGCCCGCCCGGCCGGGAACGGCCACACCAACGGCACCAGCAGCGGCACGGTCGACGGCGACCGCAGCCGTGGTGCGGCACGCGACCGGCGGTGACGTCCACCGCGCACCCCGCGGTGCGGAGCGCGCCGCGACCGGCCCGGGGTGCCCACCTCGGGCCGGTCGCGGTCCTCGCCGCCGCCCTGCTCGTCGCGGCCGCCGCGGCGGTGCTCGTGCCCGGTGCGCTGCACCGGGCCGGGCCGGGCGTGCTCGTGGCGGGCCTGCTGCTGGGCCTGCCCCACGGGGCGGCCGACGTGTGGCGCGCCGTCGGCGACGCCGGCCTGCTCCGGCAGGCCCGGGTCGCCCTGGCGTACCTCGCCGCCGCGGTGCTCGCGTTCGCCGCCTGGTGGTGGTGGCCGCTGCCCGCACTGCTGGTGCTGCTGAGCCTGACGGTGCTGCACTTCGGCAGCGGCGACGTCGCGCTCGAGGCGTGGGCGGGCACCCCCGCCCCCCGGCCCGCGGTGCTGGGCCTGGCCCTGGGCGGGCTGCCCGTCGTGGTGCCGCTGGCGCTGCGGCCCGGGGACACCGTCGCCCTGCTGGACCCGCTCACCGGCGGCCGCGGCGCGGCGGTGCACGCCGTGGCGCTGCTCTGCCTCCCCGTCGTCGCCCTGGCCGCGGGGCTCGCGGTGCGGGACGCGCAGCGGGCCGGACGCTGGCAGACCGTGGCCGGCCTCGTGGTGGTGGCCGCGGTCGTCGCGCTGCTGCCCCCGCTGGTGGCGTTCGGGGTGTACTTCGCCGGGTGGCACGCGCTGCGCCAGACCTGCCGCCAGCTCGACGAGGCCGGCGCCGGGGCCGACCTCGGCACGGCAGCCCGCCGGCTCGCCCTGCGGGCCGGGCCGCCGACCGTGGCCGCGCTGCTGCTGCTGGCCGGGGTCGTCGCGGCGCGGTGGTCGCAGGACGGCTGGTCGGTGCCCACCGCGCTGGTCGCCGCGCTGCTGGCCGTCACCGTGCCGCACGCCGCGGTGGGCCTGCTGGCCGATCACCGGGCCCGGCCGTGACCTGGGTCGACGGCGGCGTGGTCGCGCTGGTCGAGGCCGCCGTCAAGGCGGCGGTGATGGTCGTCGTCGCGGTGCTGGGGCTGCGCGTCGGCGAGCGTCGCACGCTGGCCCAGCTGACCACCATCGACGTCGTCGCCGCGGTCGCGGTCGGCGCCGTCGTCGGGCGCACCGCGCTGGCGGCCGACCAGCCGCTGCTGACCGGGGTGGTCGTGCTGGTCACCATCCTGCTCGCGCACCGGGGGCTCAGCGTGCTGCGGATGCGCCGGCCCGTGGCCCGGCTGCTGCGCCACCCGGTGCGGGTGCTGGTCCGCGACGGGGTGGTTCTCGAGCCCGAGCTGCGCCGCAGCCGGCTGACCCGCGAGGACCTGCACTCCCAGCTGCGCACCCGGGGCGTGCTGAACGTGGCCGAGCTCCGCTGGGTGCTCTACGAGCCGGAGGGCCGGCTCACCGTGGTGCGCCGCGACGCCCCGACCGGCGAGCCCCTGGTGGCCGAGGTCGTCGACGCCGACCCCGGGCCCGGCACGGACGGCTGACGGCGGCGCCCGCGCCGCGGACCTATGCTCGGCGATCGTGCCGAACAGCTCCGCCACCCTCACCGTCTGGGCGTCCGCCTGGCTGGCGGGGGCGGCCGCGCCCGACGACGTGCTCGACGCGCTGACCCCCTGGGCCCCCCTGCAGCGGGCCCACGCCGGGGACCGCGTCGCCCCCGGCACCACCGGCCTGCCCGAGCCCGGCGAGGGGGCGGTGGGGGCGGCAGCCCTGTTCACCGCGCTGCGCGCCGCCACCCCCGACGGGGTGCACCTGGTGCTGCCCGTGCCCGGCGACGTGCGCGGCCTGCCGCCGGGCACCGAGTTCGCCGCCGCCGCGCTGGCGCAGGGCCAGGGGGTGCTGGCGCCGGGCGCGGGCCTGGGCCTGGTGCCGGTGCCCGAGGGCCAGGAGATGGTGCGCTGGGTGGCCTTCGCGGTGCCGCGCGACGCCCGGGTGCCCGACCACGTCGGCCTCGGCGAGGCCGAGCACGGGCTGCGCCAGGCCGTGCGCGACACCGCACGGGCGATGGCGGAGCTGGACGTGGCCGGGGGCGACGCGACGGGCGTGCGGGGCCGGATCGCCGCCGTGCTGCGGGCGCGGCCGTCACTGGGCTGGCCGCCGGCGATGCCGCCCCGGGCCCTGCGGGTGCTCGACCAGGCCGACGAGGTCGCGGCCATCCTCGCTGCGGCGCAGCAGGACTCGCCCGGGGGTGCCCGCACGGCCGGCGCGGCCGCCCGGCGCGACGACCTGCTCCGTCCGCTGTGGACGGCGGTGCGCGACGCCCGCCGGGCCGCGGTGGTCGAGGCCGTCCGCGTCATCACCGCCGGGCGCGCCGCGAGCTGACCCGGCCGGCCGGGAGCGCTACGCCGGGCGGGTCGGGCGGCGTAGCGGCTCGCAGCAGCGCACCGCGCAGGGCTCCCCGTTGCGGGTGCACCCCGCAGCGCCCTCGCGGCCGAGGCGGCGGGGCTCGGTGGTGGTGGTGTGCTCGGCGACCAGCTCGCCGACCATCTCGGCGAAGCGCGGGTCCGGCCCGGCCGTGCCCGCGCGGGCGAACGCCATGCCCAGCTCCTCGGCCTTCTCCCGGGCCTCGGTGTCGAGGTCCCACACCACCTCGAGGTGGTCGGAGACGAATCCCACTGGGCAGAGCACCACGCCGGGCACGCCCCGGGCGTGCAGCGCCTCGACGTGGTCGACGACGTCGGGCTCGAGCCACGACACCTGCGGCGGGCCGGAGCGGGACTGCCACACCACGTCGAAGTCGTCGACCCCGGCCGCCGCGGCCACGAGGGCGGACGCCTCGGCGACCTGCCGGGAGTAGCGGTGCCCGCCCTCCTCGGGGGGCCCGGCGCTCGCGTCGGCCGAGGACGGCACCGAGTGCGCGGTGAAGACCACCCGCGCGGCGTCGCGGACGTCGGCGGGCAGCTCGGCCCGGGCGGCGCGCAGCGCGTCGGCCGCGGCGGCCACGAACAGCGGGTGGTCGTAGAACTGGCGCAGCTTGACCAGCTCCGGCGCCCGCTCCCCCACCGCCTCGCGGGCCCGGGCGATGTCCTCGTGGTACTGCCGGCACCCGGAGTACCCGCCCCACGCCGAGGTGGGGAACACCAGCGCCCGCTGCACCCCGTCGTCCGCCATCTCGGCCAGCGTGGCCTCGACCATCGGGTGCCAGTTGCGGTTGCCGAAGTAGACGGGCAGGTCGGGCGCGGGACCGCCACCGGCGAGCACCCCGCGGACCGCCTCGATGAGGTCGCGGTTGAGCTCGTTGATCGGCGACACCCCGCCGAAGTGCAGGTAGTGCTGGGCGACGTCGGCGAGCCGCTCGCGGGGCACCCCCCGGCCCCGGGTCACGTTCTCCAGGAACGGCATCACGTCGTCGGGGCCCTCGGGTCCGCCGAAGGAGAGCACGAGCAGCGCGTCGGGGGCGGGCATCACGGGGGCGGTCACCCCCCCATCCTCCCGTGCCCCGGCGCGCCCCGCCCGCGGGGTCACATGCCTCACATGCCCAGGAAGTGCGCCCCGCCGTCGACCATCACCATCGAGCCCGTGGTGGCGGGCAGCCAGTCCGACAGCAGCGCGCACACCGACCGGGCGACCACCGTCGGGTCGGTGGTGTCCCAGCCCAGCGGGGCGCGCTCGTCCCAGCTGCCCTGGATCTGGTCGAACCCGGGGATCGACTTGGCCGCCATCGAGCCGATGGGGCCCGCCGCCACGAGGTTGACCCGGATGCCCTGCGGGCCGAGCTCGCGGGCGAGGTAGCGGTTCACGCCCTCGAGGGCGGCCTTGGCCACGCCCATCCAGTTGTAGGCCGGCCACACCACGCGGGCGTCGAAGTCCATGCCCACCACGGAGCCGCCCGGGCCGAGCAGCGGCAGCGTCGCCTTGGCCAGCGACATGAACGAGTAGGCCGAGACCTGCACCGCGGTGGCCACGTCCTCCCACGGGGCGTCCAGGAAGGGGGCGCCCAGGCAGCTGGGCGGGGCGAACCCGATGGAGTGCACCACGCCGTCAAGGCCGTCGACGTGCTCGCGGACCTTGGCCTCCAGCCCGGCCAGCTGCTCGGGGTCGGCCACGTCGAGCTCGACCACGGGGGCCGGCTGGGGCAGCCGCTGGGCGATGCGCTCGACCAGCCGCATCCGGCCGTACCCGGTGAGGACGACGGTCGCGCCCTGCTCCTGGGCGGCCTTCGCGGTGTGGAAGGCGATGGAGGCGTCGGTGATGACGCCGGTCACGAGCAGCCGCTTGCCCTCGAGCAGTCCTGGCACGGTGGTTCCTCCGGTGGTTCGTGGCGCAGGTAGCGGGCTACCTGTCCGGTACGGGGCCCTGGGAGCGCAGGTAGCCCGCTACCTGCTGGGGGGAGCTGGGGGCTAGTGGCCCATGCCGATGCCGCCGTCGACGGGGATGACGGCCCCGGTGACGTAGCCGGCGTCGTCGGAGGCCAGCCACCGCACGGCGCTGGCCACCTCCTCGGGCCGGGCCTGCCGGCCGAGCGGGATGTTGGCCGTGATCTCGGCCTTGCGGGCGTCGGACACCGCGGCGGTCATGTCGGTGTCGACGTAGCCGGGGGCGACGACGTTGGCGGTGATGCCGCGGCTGCCGAGCTCGCGGGCCACCGAGCGCGAGAGCCCCACCAGCCCGGCCTTGGACGCCGCGTAGTTGACCTGGCCCGGGGCGCCGGAGAGCCCGACGACGGAGCCGACGAACACCATCCGGCCCCAGCGGGCGCGGAGCATGCCGCGGGAGGCGCGCTTGGCCACCCGGTAGGCGGCGGTGAGGTTCGCGTCCAGCACCCCGGTGAACTGCTCCTCGGCCATCCGCATGAGCAGGGTGTCCTCGGTGATGCCCGCGTTGGACACCAGCACCTCGACGGGGCCCTGCGCGGCCTCGACCTCGCTGAACGCCGCGTCGACGGCGGCGGTGTCGGTGACGTCGCACCGCACCCCCAGCAGCCCCTCGGGCGCCCCGGACCCGCGGTGGGTCACGGCGACGCGGTGCCCGGCGGCGTGCAGGGCGGTCGCGATGGCCAGGCCGATGCCGCGGTTGCCTCCCGTGACGAGGACGCTGCGGCCGGTCGGGGTGGGGTCGGGCGGGGTGGTCTCGGGCACGGGGCGAACCTAGCGGCTACCCACGGGTAGACCCGCACCGTGGGCGTGACCCCGCCGCGGACGTGCGGGGTCCACCCACGTCTCAGGGCAGGCGCTGGGTGAGCACCAGGGACCCGACGGCGGCCAGCACCGCCAGCAGCGTCCCGGTGAGCAGCCAGGGCCGGCTGGCGTCGCCGAAGGTGGTCTCGTAGCCGATCTGCTCGGCCAGGGTGTCGTAGATCGCGCTGAGGTCGGCCACGCTGGAGGCGGTGTAGAAGTCGCCCCCGGCGAGCTGGGCGATGCGCCGCATGCTCGCGTCGTCCACCGGCACCGGGGTGGTGCGGCCGTCGATGCCGACCCGGCCCGAGGTGGTGCCGAAGGAGATGGTGGAGACGGGCACGCCGGCCTCCTTGGCCGCGGCGGCGGCGGTGAACGAGCCGCGCGGGTCGTCCGGGTACTCCGGCACCGTCTGCTTGCCGTCGGAGAGCAGCACCACCCGGGCCGGCACCGGCTCGCCGCCCTGCCCGCCCAGCACCGCGGACAGCGTCGAGATCGACTGCAGCGACGTGAAGATGGCCTCCCCGGTCGCGGTGCGCTCCGCGAGCTGCAGGCTGTCGATGGCCGCCTTGGCCGCGGACCGGTCCGTGGTCGGGCTCAGCAGCACGGTGGCCGTGCCGGCGAACGCGACCACCCCCAGGTTCACCCCGGGGGTGAGCCCGTCGGCGAAGCTCTTGGCGGCCGCCTGCGCGGCGACGATGCGGCTCGGGCTGACGTCGGTGGCCTGCATGGACAGCGACACGTCGATGGCCAGGACGACGGTGGCCCGGTTGCGCGCCACCTTCTGCTCGGCGGTCGGGCCCGCGAGCGCGACCGTCAGCGCCACCAGCGCGAGCACCAGGACCACGGCGGGCAGGTGCCGCCAGGGCGTCGACCGCCGCGGCGCGACGCTCTCCAGCAGGGCGAGGTTGGTGAAGCGCAGCGTGTTGCGCCGCCGCAGCCGCTGCACCACCAGGTAGCCAACCCCGAGGGCGGCGACGACGAGGAGCAGCAGGAACCACACCGGGGCCGTGAAGCCGGACAGGCTCACCGCGAGCCCCCGCTCCAGCCGCGCTTGCGGGCGACGACGAAGCGCACGGTGTCGGCGATCCAGTCGGAGTCGGTGCGCAGCGTCAGCCGGGGCGCGCCGCAGCGGCGCAGCGCGGCCTCGACCTCGCCGCGGTGCCCGGCCGCGGCGGCGGCGAAGTCGGCGCGCAGCCGCGGCGTGGTGTCGACCTCGCGCACCCGGCCCGACTCGGGGTCGGAGAGGACCACGCGCCCGACGGCGGGCAGCTCGAGGTCGCGGGGGTCGAGCACCTCCACGGCCAGCAGGTCGTGGCGGGCGGCGAGCCCGCGCAGCGGCCGCTCCCAGTCGATCTCGCCGAGGAAGTCGCTGACCACGACGACGAGCCCGCGGCGGCGCGGCGGGCGGCGCAGCAGCTCCAGCGCCCCGGGCAGGTCACCGCGGGTGCCCTCGGCCGCGCGCGGGGTGCGGGCGAGGTCGCGCAGCAGGGCCCGGGCGTGGGCGGTGCCGCCGCGGGCGGGCACGCGGTGCGTCGAGGCGCCGGTGGTGACGACGGCCCCGATGCGGTTGCCGCCGCCGCTGGTCAGGTGGGTCACGGCCGAGACGGCAGCCACCGCGAGGTCGCGCTTCTCGCACGCGGCCGTGCCGAAGTCGAGGCTCGGCGAGAGGTCGAGGGCCACCCACGTCTCGAGCTCGCGGTCGGCGACGGTCTGCCGGATGTGCGGCTCGGTGGTCCGGGCGGTGACCGACCAGTCCATCTGCCGCACGTCGTCGCCCGGCTGGTACTGCCGCGCCTCCCCCGGCTCGCTGCCCGGGCCGGGCACGAGGCCGAGGTGGTTGCCCTGCAGCAGCCCGTCGAGGCGGCGGCGCACGCTGAGCTCCAGGGTGCGCAGCGCCGTGTCCAGGCTGCTGTCGTCGAGCGTGCCGCCCTGCAGGGCGGGCGGTGAGGTCCGCGCCGCGCCGCTCGACGATGACGCCGGGGCGGCGCCCGGGGCGCTCACGACGGCCGGGGACCCTGCGGCTGCGGACCCTGCGGCTGGGGCCCGGGCCCGGGACCGCCCGGCCCGGGGCC
>NZ_BAAGQZ010000010.1:0-8606 GCF_054783215.1 Rhodococcus aerolatus
GCCGGTTCCCCGGCTGCACCGTCCCCGCCACCGGGTGCGACCTCGACCACGTCATCCCCTACAACCACGACAACCCCAGGGCCGGTGGGTGGACCACCGTGGTGAACGTGGCCTGTCTGTGCCGACACCACCACCGGGCCAAGACCGCCGGCGTCTGGACCGTCCGGATGGACCCCGACGGCACCCAGCACTGGACCGGCCCCACCGGACAATCCACCACCACCCGACCCGACGGGCTCCCCCCGACCCCCGGCGAGCACGGACCCCCCATCCCCGCCGCAGACCGACCCGACTGCACACCACCGCGCACCCGCCGCGGCGGAGGACTCGAGAACGACCTCGACCACGCCCTCACCCAGCACCACGACCTGCAGCACAACCACCGCACCCGACGGCAGTGGCACGACCACGACCACCCACCCCCCGCGCCACCACACCCACCACCCGACAACGACCCACCCCCGTTCTGATGGGCAGGGGCACGGGCGGTGCCGGCGCGCGCTCAGTGCAGGAAGTGCCGCGTCCCCGTCAGGTAGAGGGTCACACCGGCGGCCGCGGCCGCCTCGACGACCTCCTTGTCGCGCACCGAGCCCCCGGGCTGCACCACGGCGCGCACACCCGCGTCGAGCAGCACCTGCAGGCCGTCGGCGAAGGGGAAGAAGGCGTCCGAGGCCCCGACCGACCCTGCAGCCCGGTCACCGGCCCGCGACACGGCCAGGCGAGCGGAGTCCACCCGGTTCACCTGGCCCATCCCGACGCCGACCGACGCCCCGTCGTGCGCGAGCAGGATCGCGTTCGACTTCACCGCCTGGCAGGCGCGCCAGGCGAACTCGAGGTCGGCCAGCGTCGCCTCGTCCGCTGCCTCACCGGCCGCCAGCGTCCAGGTGGTGGCCGGGTCACCGGTCGCGTCCACCCGGTCGACCGCCTGCACCAGCAGTCCCCCGCTGATCCCCCGGAACTCCACCGGGGCGGGGCGCTCGTCGGGTCCGCACCGCAGCACCCGCACGTTCTTCTTGCGCGCCAGCACCTCCAGCGCCCCGTCCTCGTACCCCGGCGCGACGACGACCTCGGTGAACACCTCGGCCACCTGCTCGGCCATCGCCACCGACACCGGGCGGTTCACCGCGATCACCCCGCCGAACGCGCTCAGCGGGTCGCAGGCGTGCGCCTTGCGGTGCGCCTCGGCGACGTCGGCGCCGACAGCGATCCCACACGGGTTGGTGTGCTTGATGATCGCCACGGCAGGACCGTCGAAGCCCGCGGCGGCGCGGCGGGCGGCGTCGGTGTCGACCCAGTTGTTGTAGGACATCTCCTTGCCGTGCAGCTGCTCCGCGGCCGCGAGGCCCCCGTCCGGTCCCCGGTAGAGCGCCGCCGACTGGTGCGGGTTCTCGCCGTAGCGCAGCGTGCTCACCAGCTCCCACGCGCTGCCGCGCCAGGCGGGCGCACCCTCGTCGGCCACCAGCGTGCCGGCCATCCACGACGCCACCGCGACGTCGTAGGACGCGGTGTGCGCGAACGCGTCCGCCGCCAGGCGCACCCGCTCCGCGAGCGTGAACCCACCCGCACCCACCGCGTCGAGCACCTCGTCGTAGCGCGACGGGTCGACCACGACCGCGACCGACGGGTGGTTCTTCGCCGCAGCGCGGACCATCGACGGCCCGCCGATGTCGATCTGCTCGACGCACTCGTCGGGGGACGCCCCGGACGCGACCGTGTCGGTGAACGGGTACAGGTTCACCACGACCAGCTGGAACGCCGCGATGCCGAGCTCGTCGAGCTGGGCCAGGTGGTCGGGCTTGCGGGTGTCGGCGAGCAGTCCGGCGTGGACCGCGGGGTGCAGGGTCTTGACCCGACCCTCGAGGCACTCGGGGAACCCGGTCAGCTCCTCAACACGGGTCACGGGGACACCCGCCTCCGCGACGCGGGCCGCCGTGGACCCGGTGGAGACGATCTCGACCCCGGCCACGTGCAGGCCGGTGGCGAGCTCGGCCAGCCCGGTCTTGTCGTAGACGCTCACGAGGGCGCGTCGGATGGGGGTGCGGGTGTCGGTCACGGGATGCGGGCCTTCCGTCCGTCGAGGGTGATGCCCCGTCGGGCGGCGGCGGCGACGGTGGTCACCAGCAACCGGCGCTCGACGGTCTTGATGCGCTCGTGCAGGGTCTGCTCGTCGTCGTCGGGCTCCACCTCGACGGCGGCCTGGGCGAGGATCGGTCCGGTGTCGACGCCGGCGTCGACGAGGTGCACGGTCGTCCCGGTGACGCGCACACCGTGGGCCAGCGCGTCGGCCACGGCGTGCGCCCCGGGGAACGACGGCAGCAGCGCCGGGTGGGAGTTCAGCACGCGACCGCCGAGCTCGGCCAGGAACACCGGTCCCAGCAGCCGCATGAACCCGGCGCACACGACGAGCGCCGGGTCGTGGACCACGACCGCCTCGGTCAGCGCTCGGTCCCAGCTCGCCCGGTCCGGGTGCTCCGCCGGCCGGACGCAGAACGACGGGACGCCGGCGGCTGCGGCCCGCTCGGCCACGGGGGCCGGCCGGTCGGTGCCCACCGCGACCACCTGGACCTCGCTGGGATCGGCGTCGAGCAACGCCTGCGCGAGGGTGCCCTCCCCCGAGGCCAGGACGACGACGCGGGCCGCGCGGTCGGCCGCGATCCGGGCGGTGGCGTCCAGCTCTCGCTCCTCGGCAGGGTCGGGCACCTCGCAGGTGCGCAGGGCGGGACGGAGCCTAGTCGGCGCGCGGCGACGTCCCGGACGCGGTCGCCGACTCGGGGTCGGGATCGCCGGCGTCCTCGACCTCGTCGGTCTCGTCGGTCTCGTCCTGGGCGTCGGTCTCGTCCTGGGCGTCGGTCTCGTCCTCGGTGTTGGTCTCGTCCTCGGTGTCGGTCTCGGCTACCGCGTCGACGTCGGGGTCGGCCCCGTCCTCGGCGTCGTCTCCCTCGTCCCGGGTGGCCTCGGCCTGGGTGTCCTCGGCCTCGGCCTGGGTGTCCTCGGTCCCGGGGTCGACCGGGTCGGGGACGTCCTCGTCGTCCTCGGCCTCCCGCGCGTCGCGGAGCTCCTGCCGCAGCAGCACCACCACGGTGGCGCACCCGATCGCGGCCAGCCACGCCGCACCGAGGACGCCGAGCAGCGCGGCAGGCACGTGCACGGGGTCGAAGACGCCGGCGCCGAGCCGACCGCCCGCGACCCACCCGGCCAGGGCCAGACCCGCCCCGACGACGCCCGCCGTGGCCAGCACCGTGCGGGCCGCCGTGGTGACGTCACCGCACCGCTGCGCCGCGACGCGACCCAGCACGACCCCGACGACCACGGGCACGACGAGCACGAGCAGCCACAGCCACGAGGTGGAGGACCCGGGCAGCCCGCCGAGCACGGGGACCGGCGGGACGGGACCTCCGACGACCCCGACGGCCGTCACGGACCCACGACCGATCTCGACACCGGGCCCGACGGCGACCGACGTCGCCGCCACCACCGCGTTCGGCAGGTAGAGCAGCGAGACCAGGGTCAGCCCCACCACGGTCCCGACGCTGGCCCCCGGGCCGTACTGCGACCCGACGGTCGAGAAGCCCAGCACCAGCGACGCCGTCAGCAGCAGCGCACCCCCACCGAGCAGACCCGCCGCCACCCGGGGGGCGAGCCCGAGCGCTCGCCACGCCCACTCCGGCAGCTCGTCGGTCCACCGCTGCCAGCGCCCGGACGGACCGGCCACCCCGAGGGCGGCACCGAGGCCGTGCACGAGGACGACGGCCCCGATGGCCGGTCCGGGGGCCACGCCGGCGACGGGCAGCAGCGACGGCCGCTGGGCCAGCAGGACCACGGCGAGCAGGGCGACGAGCACGGGCCCGGCGACCGCGGCGGCTCCCAGCCAGAGCACCCGGTCACCGCTCCACCCCGACTGCCGAACCCCGGCGCGCACGCTGCGGGCGGTCGCCAGCACGAGCACCAGCGTCGGCAGCAGCGGGAGCACACCCAGCGGCTGGCCGTCGATCTGCAGCGACACCTGGTGCGCGGCCAGCCACACCGCCCCGCTCACCGCGCCGGCGCCCTCGAACTCCCCGCCCCCGGCGAGCAGGAGCAGCAGGACGACGACCGCGACGAGGGCCGCGCCGGCGACGGCGGGACCGAGGGCGACGCCGGCGAGGACCTTGGCCGCGTCCTCACGACGACCGTCGCGGGGACGCGTCCGGTGGAGCAGCTGGGTCACGTGCCCAACCCTCGCACCGGGCGCCGGACGGGTCGCTCAGGCGCGCCGGGTCAGCTGCCGTGCCGCCCCTGCTCGTCCTGGCCCGGTGCGCCGAACGCCTGGGTGGGCGGCGCGCCCGGGTCGGGACGGGCCACCTTGGACGTGGCCGGGTCCTCATCCGTCTGCCCCGGCTGGCCCCACGCCCCCTGCGGTGCGGACTGGCCGTAGGTGGGCTGACCGGGCTGCTGGTGCTGGCCGCCCTGCCCCTGGGGCTGTGCGCCGTAGCGCTGACCGCCGGAGTCCTGACCGCCGTATCCCTGACCGCTGGAGCCCTGCTCGCCGTAGCCCTGGGAGCCGTAGCCCTGCGCCCCGAAGCTCTGCGAGCCGTAGCCCTGCGAGCCGTAGCCCTGCGAGCCGTAGCCCTGCGAGCCCTGACCCTGGTCGCCCTGGGGCTGGCCGCCAGGGGCCTGGCCCTGGGACCCGTAGTCCTGCGAGCCGTAGCCCTGGGAGCCGTAGCCCTGGGTGCCGTAGCCCTGCCCGCCGTAGCCCTGGGCGCCGTAGCCCTGCGGCTGCGCACCGAAGCCCTGCCCGCCGAAGCCCTGCGGCTGCGCGCCGTACCCCTGGCCGCCGTGCTCCTGCCCGCCGTACCCCTGGCCGCCGTGCTCCTGCCCGCCGAAGCCCTGGGCCGGCTGGCCCTGCGGCCGGGACGCACCGGGGGTCGGCGCGACGCCGGCGTCGACCAGCAGCGCGAGGACGGCGGCCGCCGCCAGGACGAGGCCCAGCACCAGCGTGGTCCACAGCCCCCAGCCCAGGGTGACGTCACCGGACCCGAGCACCTGGAACACCACGACGAGCCAGCCGGACAGCGCGAGTCCCGCGGCGACGGTGGTCGTCCCGGCCTGGCGCGGCAGCAGCCCGGCCCCGGCCACGAGGCCCGCGGCCAGCAGCAGCCCGACCCCGACGGGTGACCCGCCCGCCGAGTAGGCGCCCGCGGAGATGGTGGACCCCCCGAGCCCGTCCGCGGTGTACTGCGGCGCGAAGCCGAGCAGCCCCACGAGCACCCCGAGGCCGGTCACCACGAGCGGCAGCGCCCGCACCAGGCCACCGGAGGTCTCGGACCCCTGCCCGGGCCCACCCTGCTGGGACACGTTGCTCGCCATCACCGCTCCTGTTCCGTTCGACTGGTCCGTCCGACGTCGGTCACCCGACGCTAGCCCAGCACCCCGCGGCGCAGCCCCCGCAGCCCCACGCCCCGGGACGCACGACGGCCGCCCCCGGGTGGTCCCGGGAGCGGCCGTGGTGCGGGCCTGCCTGCTCAGCGGCCCCGCATGATCTCCCGCATCAGGTCCGCGGTCTCGGTCGGCGTCTTGCCGACCTTGACCCCGGCCGCCTCGAGGGCGTCCTTCTTGGCCTGGGCGGTGCCCGAGGAGCCGGAGACGATGGCGCCGGCGTGGCCCATCGTCTTGCCCTCGGGCGCGGTGAACCCGGCGACGTAGCCGACGACCGGCTTGGTGATGTTGGCCTTGATGTACTCGGCGGCCCGCTCCTCGGCGTCGCCGCCGATCTCGCCGATCATCACGATCGCCTTGGTGTCGGGGTCGGACTCGAACGCCTGCAGCGCGTCGATGTGCGTGGTGCCCACGACCGGGTCGCCGCCGATGCCGATGGCGGTGGAGAACCCGAGGTCCCGCAGCTCGTACATCATCTGGTAGGTCAGCGTGCCCGACTTCGACACCAGGCCGACGGGGCCGGATCCGGTGATCGTGTGGGGCGTGATGCCGGCCAGCGACTCCCCCGGGGTGATGATGCCGGGGCAGTTCGGCCCGATGATGCGGGTCTTGCCGCCCTGGTCCTGGCAGTACTGCCAGAACCACGCGGAGTCCTGCACCGGGATGCCCTCGGTGATGATGACCAGCAGCGGGATCTCGGCGTCGATGGCCTCGACCACGGCGTCCTTGGAGAACGCGGGCGGGACGAACGCGACGGAGACGTTCGCGCCGGTCTCGCTCATGGCCTCGGCCACCGAGGCGAACACGGGCAGCTCGACGTCGGTGCCCTCGGCGTTCTTGTGGGTCACGGTCGTGCCGGCCTTGCGGGCGTTGACGCCGCCGACGATGTTCGCGCCGGAGTCCATCATCAGCGCGGTGTGCTTGGCACCCATCCCGCCGGTGATGCCCTGCACGATGATGCGGGAGTTCTTGTCCAGGAAGATCGACATGTCAGTTGTGGTCCCTTACTTACCGGCAGCCTTGGCTGCAGCGAGGTCGGCACCGGCGTCCATCGTGTCGGCCAGGGTGACGAGCGGGTGGTTGCGGTCGTCGAGGATCTGGCGACCCTTCTCGACGTTGTTGCCGTCGAGGCGGACGACGAGCGGCTTGGTCGCGGCGTCGCCGAGCAGGTCCAGCGCGCCGACGATGCCGTCCGCCACCTGGTCGCAGGCGGTGATGCCGCCGAAGACGTTGACGAACACGGCCTTGACCTGGTCGTCGGACAGGATGATGTCCAGCCCGTTGGCCATGATCTCGGCGTTCGCGCCGCCGCCGATGTCGAGGAAGTTGGCGGGCTTGACCCCGCCGTGCGCCTCGCCGGCGTAGGCGACGACGTCGAGGGTCGACATGACCAGCCCGGCCCCGTTGCCGATGATGCCGACCTCGCCGTCGAGCTTGACGTAGTTCAGGCCCTTGGCCTTCGCCTTGGCCTCGAGCGGGTCGGTGGAGCCGCCGTCCTCCATCGTGCCGTGCGCCTCGTGGCGGAACCCGGCGTTCTCGTCCAGGGTCACCTTGCCGTCGAGGGCCAGGATCTGGTCGTCGGGGGTCCGGACCAGGGGGTTGACCTCGACGAGGGTCGCGTCCTCGCCGACGAAGGTCTCCCACAGCTTCTGGATGGTCTCCGCCGCCGCGTCGAGCACCTCGGCGGGCAGCCCGCCCTGCTCGGCGATGCTGCGGGCGGTGGCCAGGTCGACGCCCTTGACGGCGTCGACGGGCACGCGCGCCAGCGCGTCGGGGTTCTCGACCGCGGTCACCTCGATCTCCACGCCGCCCTCGACCGAGCACATGGCCAGGTAGGTCCGGTTGGTCCGGTCCAGCAGGAAGGAGATGTAGTACTCGGCGGCGATGTCGCTGGCCTCGGCGACGAGCACGTTGGGCACGACGTGGCCCTTGATGTCCATGCCGATGATGTTCGTGGCCTCGCTGAAGGCGTCGTCCGGGGTGGCGGCGTACTTGACCCCGCCGGCCTTGCCGCGGCCGCCCACCTTGACCTGCGCCTTGACCATGACCGGCTTGCCGATCTCCTCGGCGATCGCCTTCGCCTCGTCGGGGGACGCGGCCACGCGCCCCGGCGTCGTCGGTACTCCGTGCTCGGCGAAGAGCTCCTTCGCCTGGTATTCGAAGAGGTCCATCAACCCACCGTCTCGTCCGCGTTGACGTCCGGCCCTGATTGCGACCGCACCGCGCCCGACACTATCGAGGCAGGTCGGGGCGCCCGACACGGGCCGGGCCCGGACGGGCCGGGTGAGATCCAGGTCTCACCGGCGCGCGGGCCGGGCCCGGCGCCGCGGCTGGTCGGGCACCGGCTCCGACTCGTCCCGCCCGCCCACCGCGACCAGCCCCGCGAGCCCGACGAGGGCGAGCACGCCACCGAGCAGCCCCACGCCCGGCGAGCTCTGCCCCACCCCGACCGGCCCCAGCGGCCAGCCCAGCAGCACGAGCACCACGACCCCCAGCGCACCCCCCAGCAGGGCCCGGGCGCGCCGCCGCCGCGACACCGTCGCCACCCACGCCGCGGCGGCGACCGCCAGCGCGGCGGTCAGCAGCGCCCAGGCGTCCAGGCCCGGACCCCCGCCCGTCGGGGAGCCCCCCAGCAGGTAGGGGCCGCGCCCGCCCGGTGAGGTCCACACCGGGGCCAGCACCAGCAGCGCCGCGCCGACGGTGGCCGTGCCCGCGAGCACCCGCGCGGCCGTGGTGGCCTCCGGCCCGGCGGAGGTGTCGACGTCGTCGCGCTCGGCGGCACCCGCGACACCGGCGGCACCGGCGGCGACCGCGGCCGCCACGCACCCGAGCCCCACGAGCACCGGGCCGGTGCCGACCCCGACGCCGGGGGCGGCGAGACCGGTCACCACCGCCTGCCCGAGCCCGCCGGCGGCGACCAGCAGCCCCACCCACAGCACCCCGAGCGCGGGCCGCAGGTCGGCCCCCGGGCCGGTGCCGCCGGCCAGCACCCCGGCGGCGACCGCCGCGAGAAGCACCCCGGCCACCAGCACGACCCGCGCGGCCGCGACGTCGGGCACCGCCACGCCGGCGGGCACCGAGAACGCGGGCAGCAGGGCGGCGAGCTCGGCCAGCACCCGGGCCAGCACCCCGGCAGCCCCGGCCGCGCGGGTCGCCCGGCGCACCGGGGGCAGCACGGGCGTCGCCGCGGG
>NZ_BAAGQZ010000011.1:0-89110 GCF_054783215.1 Rhodococcus aerolatus
GGGGCGGCGCTGGGCGTGCCGGGGCCGACCGCGACGGGGGCGGGCGCCGGCGCCGCCGTGGGGGCGGGCACCGGCAGCGGGACCGCCGCGGTGGGCTTGCCGACGACGGTCACGGCGCCGTCGGGGGCGACGACGAGGTGGGCGACGGTGCCGCTGGGCACCATCCCCAGCGAGGTCGCGCGCTGCGCCAGGGCGGGGGCGGCGTCGAGGGAGGCGACGTCGCGCCGCAGCGCCTCGGCCTGCTCGTCGAGCTGCTGGGCGGTGGACCGGGCCGCCCCGAGCGCGTAGGAGTCCTCGGCGGCCCGGGTCGAGAGCCACAGCGTGCTCACCAGCCCCGCGGCGAGCAGCCCGATGACCAGCGCCACGAACGGCACCCGCGACACCACCGAGCCCGTCGGCGCCGTCCGGGCCCGGTCGGCCCAGCGCTGCGTGCGCTGGGTGCGCCGGGTGTAGGCCCGCGACGCCGCGGTCGCCGTGCCCGCCCGTGCGCCGGGGCCGGTGCGCGGGGCGACGCGTCCCCCCCGGGCGGGGGTCTCGGGGCGGGGCCGGGTGCGGGTGCGGACCGGTGCGCTCAACTCGTCCTCCAGGAGACGCGGGCCGCAGCCCGCAGCCGGACCGGTGCGGCCCGGGGGTTGTCGTCGATCTCGGCGTCGGTGGCGCGCTCGGCGCCCCGGGTCAGGGGGGCCAGCTCGGGCCCGAGTCCGGGCAGCTCCACCGGCAGGTCGGCGGGGGTGCGCGAGGAGGTGCGCGCCGCGAGCTCGCGCTTGACGATGCGGTCCTCGAGGGACTGGTAGGCCAGCACGACCAGCCGCCCGCCCACCGCGAGGGCGTCGACCGCCGCGGGCAGGGCCCGCTCGAGGGCGGCCAGCTCGCCGTTGACCTCGATGCGCAGGGCCTGGAAGGTGCGCTTGGCCGGGTGGCCACCGGTGCGGCGGGTCGCGGCGGGCACGCTGCGGTAGATGACCTCGACGAGGCGGGCGCTGGTGGTGAAGGGCTCCTTCTCCCGCTCGCGCAGCACCTCCGAGGCGATGCGGCCGGCGAACCGCTCGTCGCCGTAGCTGCGCAGCACCCGGGCCAGCGCGCCGTGCGGGTAGGTGTTGAGCACGTCCGCGGCGGTGGGACCGGTCGTGGGGTCCATCCGCATGTCCAGCGGGGCGTCCTGGGAGTAGGCGAAGCCGCGCTCGGCCCGGTCGAGCTGCATGGAGGAGACCCCGAGGTCGAACAGCACGCCGGCGAGGCTGCCGGTGCCGGCCAGCCCCGCGGTGTCCAGCGCGTCGGCGATGCCGTCGTAGACGGTGTGGACCAGGGTGACCCGGTCGGCGTGCGGGGCCAGCCGCTCCCGGGCGGCGGCGAGGGCGTCGGGGTCGGTGTCGAGGCCGACCAGGCGCAGCCCGGGGAAGCGTCCCAGCAGGTGCGCGGCGTGCCCGCCGAGGCCGAGCGTCGCGTCGAGGACCACGGCCCCCGGCGCGTCGAGCGCGGGCTCCAGCAGCGCGGTGACCCGCTCGAGCATCACGGGCACGTGGCGGGGACCGCTCACCGTCGGTGACACCCCCTGCTCCTGCGTCCGGTGGGCCCCGCGGGGCGGTGGTCGGTGGTGGCCCGACCTGCTGGTGGTCGTGCTGGTGGCGGTCGTGCCGGTGGTGCGGTCGGGGGCGGGGACGGTGTCGTCCGGTCCCCGCCCGGTGGGGGACCTGGCGCAGGGGAAGTGCGTCAGGGCCCTCCTCGGACGGAGGCCGCACGGCACCGGGTGGTCGCCCGGGCGTGGTCGTGGTGGTCGTGGGCCGGCTACAGCAGCCCCTCGAAGGCCCCTTCCTGCGCGGTGGAGAACGTCTCGCCGGTCTCGCTGAGGTAGGTCTCCCAGGTCCGCTGGTCCCAGATCTCGAAGAAGTCGAACGCACCGCTGACGACGCACTCGCGGTCGATGCCGGCGTAGCTGCGCAGCAGCGGGTTGATCGACACGCGACCCTGGCTGTCCACGCTCTGCGGGTCCGCCCCGGAGGCGATCTGGCGGCGCACGATGCGTGCCGTCTGCGTGCCGGGGGCTGCGGTGACGCGGGCGACGATCCGCTCGAACTCGGCCTCGGGGTACACCGCGATGCTGTTCTCCTGCCCTCGGGTGAGCACCACGTCCCCCTCCAGGTTGGACCGGAACCGGGCCGGCAGCGTCAGCCGGCCCTTGTCGTCGAGGCGGGGCGTGAAGGTGCCGATGAACGGGCTCGCCACCGGTCACCTCCTGCCCGGTCGCGGCGGGCCCCGTGCCCGGTCACGACCTCGGGGCTCCACTCTGCCCCACTGCGCCCCACCATACCCCACCCAGCCCCACATGGAAGCCCCTCGACCCGTGTCGCAGCCGGGTGTCGTGCCGCGTCGTCGCAGGTCAACGTCACGGGGGTGAGGGTGGGGGACGGTGGGGGATGCAGCCCGGAGCGAGCCCGGGACGAGCCCGGCACGGCCCCACCAGACCGGCGCACCGCCGTCCACGGGCGCGGTGCGGGGCGGGTGTGCGGCAGGTGGGCCCGGTCGGAGCACCCCCGGGGTCCCGGACGACGGCGCCCCACCGGGCCGAGGGGCCGGGTGGGGCGCGGTGGGGGGAGGTCGGGAGGTGGGGCGCGAGCCGGGTGGGGCGCGGTGGGGAGAGGTGCCCGGACGGACCTCAGGCCGCCGACGCGGTGCGTCGACGGCCTGGGGACGTCCGGTGGGCCGAGCTGCGGCCCGGGGACCAGCTACTCCTGGTCGAAGCGCTTCTTGAAGCGCTCCTCCATGCGGGACGACAGACCGCCGGGCTTGGGCTCGCCGCGGCCGGGGCCACCCTTGCCGCCGCCACCGCCGTCGGAGCCGGGGGCCGCGGGGCCACCGCGGCCGAGGACGGCCAGCACCCCGCCGCCGAACATGACCAGGAAGCCGAGCACGCTGACCACCGGGAAGCCGCCCGGGCGCAGCGGCAGCGCGATGCCGACGATGAGCAGGACGAGACCGAGGATGAAGATCGCCGCGGCTTGCACCCGCCGGCGGCGGGTCGCCGAGCGCATCCGGGCGCCGCGCACGTTGGACGCGAACTTCGGGTCCTCCGCGTAGAGCGCGCTCTCGATCTGGTCGAGCAGACGCTGCTCGTGCTCGGAGAGTGGCATCGTCCCTCCCCCGGCACTGGGTCATGGTCGACCGGCCCGCGGACAGCGGGCCGGCGGACGCGCGGTCGTCGTGCGTCTGCGTCGATAGTACGAGTCCGGCGGGTGCGGGACCACCCGTGGCACGGGCGGGTCCCCCGGGCGTGGTGGGTGGCTCAGCCGCGGGGCTCGCCGGGGCGGCCGTCGGGGCCCCGCCGCCCGTCCCGGACGGCCCCGGGCCGGGGCGCACCGGGCAGCAGCGCGGCCGGGGCCACGGCCGCTGCGCCGAACCGCGCGCGGAGCCGGTCGGCCGCGCGCTCGGCGTCGCGCCAGCCGTGCTCCGGCTCGTCGAGGCGCAGCTGGGTGGCGACCTCGTCGCCCGCCACGAGCTGCTCCGCCCGCACCCCGAGCAGCCGCACCGCCTGCGGGAAGGGGTGCAGCGCGGTCAGCAGCTCCCCGGCGGTGGCGTAGACGAGCTGGGCGACGTCCGTCGGGTCGGTCAGCGTGCGGGACCGGGTGATGGTGGTGAAGTCCGCCCACCGCACCTTGATCGAGACGGTCCGGGCCAGCAGGCCCTTGCGGCGCAGCCCGGCGGTCACCCGCTCCGACAGCCGCAGCAGCTCGCGGCGCAGCGCCACGCCGTCGGCCGAGTCGGTGGCGAACGTCTCCTCCGCCCCCACCGACTTCTCCCCCACCCCGGCGACGACCGGGCGCGGGTCGTGGCCGTGGGCCAGCGCGTGCAGGTGCGCCCCGCTCGACCGCCCGACCCAGGACTGCAGCACGGCCAGGTCCGTCCCCGCGAGGTCGCCCACGCTGCGGAGCCCCTTCTCGGCCAGGCGCTCCCCGGTGCGGGCCCCCACCCCCCAGAGCGCGGAGACGGGCAGCGCGTGCAGGATCTCCCGCTCCCGGGCCAGCGGCACCAGCGCGACCCCGTCCGGCTTGCCCAGCCCGGAGGCGATCTTGGCCATCGACTTCGTCCGGGCCAGGCCGACGGAGCAGGTGATGCCCTCGGCGGCGACGACGTCCGCCCGGATGCGGTGGGCCACCTCGAGCGGGGTCGCGCCGAGGCGGCGCAGCGCGCCCGCCACGTCGAGGAACGCCTCGTCGAGGCTGAGCGGCTCCACCAGCGGCGTCACGTCGCGGAAGACGGCCATGACGGCCCGCGACGCGGCGGTGTAGAGCGGGAACTGGGGCGGCACGAACACCGCGTGCGGGCACAGCCGCCGCGCCCGCGCCCCGGGCATGGCCGCCCGGATGCCGTAGCGGCGCGCCTCGTAGGTGGCCGAGAGCACGACCCCGCGCCCGCCCGCGCCCCCGACGACGACCGGCAGCCCGCGCAGGTGGGGGGCCTGGCGGACCTCGACGCTGGCGTAGAAGGCGTCCATGTCGACGTGGAGCACGGTGGCCCCGGTGTCGTCGCCGGTGGCGAGCGCGGCCAGGTCGAGCCCGTGCCGGGTGCGGCCGGAGCCGCCCCCGGCGAGGTCGCTGCTGCGTCCCACCCGCGCCTCAGCCGCCGGCGGCGCGGCGGGCGAGGACGTGCAACCGGCTGGCCACGGCCCCGAGCGCCTGCGACGCGGCGGCCGTCTGCTCCAGCTCGGCCAGCTCGCCCGCCGAGCTGGCCTCCCGGACCAGCCCGGGCAGCAGGTCGGCCAGCACGCCGTCGCCGGTGGTGCGCTCCACCGCGAGCCCGGCCGCGGTCAGCTGCTCGTGCAGGTCGGCGGCGTCGAACCGGCGCAGCAGGACGTCCGTGGGCCCGGACCGGCCGTCGGGGTCGTCCAGGATGTGGCGGGACTCGGCGATCCGGCCCGACACGGCGCGCTGCAGCGCGGTGCCCGCGCGGCAGGAGACGAGCACCGACAGCACGCCGCCGGGCTCGAGCAGGCCGGCCAGCGCCCGCAGCGCGGTGGGCACGTCGTCGACGACCTCGAGCACGCCGTGGGCCAGCACGAGGTCCGCACCGCGCCCGGCCACGCTGTGGTGCGGCTCGGGGCCCAGCAGGCTGTCCACGTCGCCCTGCACGCCGGAGACCCGGTCGGCCACGCCGGCCTCGGCCGCGCGCCGGGCCAGGGCCGCGAGCGAGTTCGGGCTGGGGTCGACGACGACGACCTCGCAGCCCGCCTGGGCGAGCGGGACGGCCCACACCCCGGTGCCGCCCCCGACGTCGACGACCCGGCACGGGGCCACCCGCAGCAGCGCGCCGATCACGCCGAGCCCGGTCGACTGGCTCACGTGCGTCCCCCCGTCGTCCCCGGCCGGCGCGGGTCGCCACCGGGCCTGCCGTGCGCGTCCACAGTAGTGCGCACCGCTGCAGCGCTCAGGTCCCGGCAGGCCCGCCGCAGCGGGGCGGCGAGCAGGTCGAGGAACTGCGCCACCTGGCGCAGCAGGTCGTCGGCGTCGCGCTCCCCCACGTGGCCGCGGCCCGTCGTGGCCAGGGTGAGCGGGGCCGTGCTGGCGAGGAACCACGCCCACTCGGTGAGCTCCGGTGCGCGCTCGGCGAGCAGCGACCACACCGTGCGCTGCGGCGCGGGCGCGGCAGTGGGCCGCGCGAGCAGGCCCGTGGCGGCGACCGCGCCGCGCACCGCGGCCAGGTGCGCCCGGTGGTAGCGGGCCACCGGGTCGGCCAGCCCGTGGGCCTCGGCCAGGGTCCGCCGCGCGCCGTCCAGCACGTCCCCCGGCCCGTCCGGGCGGCCCGCCGGGCCCGGTGCTGCGCCCGTGGTCGCCGCCGCGCCCGTGACCGCTCCTGCGCTCGTGTGCACCGCGTCCTCCTCCCGCTGCGACCGGCGGCCCCGGTGGTGCACGCTTCCCTCGCCCACCACCGGGACCCCGGCTCGTCGAACACCTGTTCGAACGACGCCACGCTAACCCCGACCGGGCCGCGGCGCCAGCCCCGCACCGCGGGCGCAGCCGTCGGTGCGCGGTGGTGTGATGGGACCGTGCCGATCGCCGTGGAGCCGCTGTCCCGCGCGGACATGACCGGCCGGCTGCCGGAGGCGCTCGCGATCTACGTCGCGGCCATGGGCTACCCCCGCGGCACGGAGGCGCAGCGCAGCCCGGTGTGGGAGTCGCACACCCTGCGCCCCGGCTGGTCCGCGGTGGCCGCGGTGGAGACCGGGCCCGGCCCGCGGACCCTGCGCGGCATCGCCTACGGCTACCGCGGCTCGGCCCAGCAGTGGTGGGGCGGGCAGGTCCGGGCCGGGCTCGTCGCGTCGGGCCGCTCCCCCGCGCAGGCCGACGCGGTGATGGACGACTACTTCGAGCTGACCGAGCTGCACGTCTCGCCCGACGCGCAGGGCCGGGGCCTGGGCGACGCGCTGCTCGCCGCGCTGCTCGACGGGTGCGACGGGGGCCGCGTCCTGCTCTCCACCCCGGAGGTGCGCGGCGAGGCCAACCGCGCCTGGCGGCTCTACCGCCGCCGCGGGTTCACCGACCTGCTGCGCGGCTTCACCTTCGCGGGCGACCCCCGCCCGTTCGCGGTGCTGGCCCGCGACCTGCCGCTGTGAGCCCCCGCGCGGCGGCCGGGCCGGACGCGGTCGTCGTCGGGTCCGGGCACAACGGCCTCGTCGCCGCGGCCTACCTGGCCCGGGCCGGGTGGGACGTCGTGGTGCTGGAGGGCGACACGGTCGCCGGCGGCGCGGTCTCCACCGTCGAGCGGTTCCCCGGCCACCGGGTCGACCGGGGCTCCTCGGCCCACCTCATGGTCCGCCACACCGGCGTCGTCGAGGAGCTCGACCTCGCCGCGCACGGCCTGCGCTACCTCGACGCCGACCCGTGGGCGGTGGCCCCCGCCCCCGCCGGCTCCGACGCCCCGGCGATCGTCTTCCACGCCGACCTCGCGCGGACGTGCGCCTCGATCGCCGCGGCGTGCGGGCAGCGCGACGCCGACGCCTACGGCCGGTTCGTCGCCGAGTGGGGCCCACGCAGCGCGCGGGTGCTGCGCGCCTTCGGGTCCGCGCCCACCGGAGCGTCGCTGCTGCGCGCGTTCTGGGGCATGCCGACCCCCCACGGCCCGGGCGCGCTGAGCCGGTCGTTCCTCACCTCCGGCGACGCCCTGCTCGACGAGTGGTTCGACGACGAGCGGCTCAAGGCCGCGCTGGCCTGGTTCGGGGCGCAGTCGGGGCCGCCGACCTCCGAGCCCGGGACCGCCCCGATGGTGGGCTTCGCCGCCGCGATGCACGACGTGGGCCCCGGCCGCGCGGTGGGCGGCTCCGGCGCGCTGACCGAGGCCCTGGTGGCCCGGCTGCGCGCCGCCGGGTCCGCGGTGGACCTCGGCGACGCGGTCACCGCGCTGCACCGCGGCCCGTCGGGGTGGACGGTGCGCACCGCGGCCGGCCGCGCGCTGCGCACCCCCGTCGTCGTCGCGGGCTGCCACGTGCTGACCACCGTGGGCCTGCTGCGCGCCGGCGGGCACGACTCGGCGGCGCTGCGGCGCTGGGAGCGGGGGGTCCGGGTGGGCCCGGGCATCGGGATGGCCGTGCGGCTCGCGACCACCGCGCTGCCGGAGTACCCCAGCGCCGCCGGCCAGGGCCCGGTCGCCACGGGGCTGCAGCTGCTGGTGGCCGACCGCGCCCAGCTGCGCGCGGCCCACGGCGCGGCCCTGGCCGGGGACCTGCCGCCCCGCCCCGCCGTGCTCGCCATGAGCTTCTCCGCGCTGGGGGACGGCACCACGCCCGACGGCGAGCACGGGCTGACGCTGTGGGCGCAGTGGCACCCCTACCGGCTGCGGGACGGCCGCAGCTGGGACGACGTGGGGCAGGCCGAGGCGGACCGGGTCGTGGCCGAGCTCGAGGCCCTCGCCCCGGGGGTCGCCGCCACGGTGCGCCACCGGCACGTGCAGACCCCGCTGGACCTCGAGCGCGAGCTGGGCCTGCTGGGCGGCAACGTCATGCACGTGGAGATGAGCCTCGACCAGATGTTCTCCTTCCGGCCGGTCCCCGAGCTGGGGGGCTACCGCGTGCCCGACGCCCCCGGGCTGTACCTCACCGGGGCCTCGACGCACCCCGGGGGCGGGGTGTCGGGCGCCAGCGGGCGGACCTCCGCCCGGCTGGTGCTGCGCGACGCCTCGGGCGGGGTGCTGCGCCGCGCGGGCGCACGGGTGCGGGTCCCGCTGCGGCCGCGGTGAGCCCGACCGCACCCGCGCGGGTGCTGCTCGCCGCCGGGGTCGCGGCCCAGGTGGCGTACCCGCTGACCCAGGGCGCGGCCCGGGACCGGGTCAGCGTCGCCGTCGTCGTGCTGCTCGCCGCCGCCTGCACGGCGCACGCCGGCGCCACCCGCGGGGCCCGGGCGGCCGTCGGGCTGCTCGCCGTCACCGCCGGGGTGGGCCTGCTGGTCGAGCTGGTGGGCACCCGCACGGGGGTGCCGTTCGGCTGCTACGCCTACGCCCCCGGCCGGCTCGGCCCGGAGGTGGCCGGGGTGCCGCTGGTCATCGCGGCCGCGTGGACCACGGGGGCGTGGCCGGCGTGGTGCGCCGCCCGCCGGGTCGTGGCCCGGCGGGGTCCCCGGGTGCTGCTGGCTGCGACCGGGCTGGCGGCGTGGGACCTCTACCTCGACCCGCAGATGGTGGCCGACGGCCGGTGGCGGTTCTGCGGCGGCGGGGCCACCCTGCCCGGCCCGGCCGGGGTGCCGCTGACCAACCTCGCCGGGTGGGTGGTCGTGGCCCTGGTCATGGCGGCCGGGCTCGCCGCGCTCGACCACCACCGGCCCACCCCGCCCGCCGACGCGGTCCCCGTCGCGCTGCTGCTGTGGACCTGGCTCGGCTCCGGCCTGGCGCACCTGGTGTTCCTGGACCTGCCCGTCTCCGGGGTCCTCGGCCTGCTCGGCATGGGTGTGCTGGGCGTGCCCCTGCTGGTGGCGCTGCGCCGCGAGCGCGTCGCCCGCGCGGAGCCCGCCGGCCCCCCGGTGACGGCGCGGGCCCCGTGAGGGCCGTGCTGGCGCTGACGCTGGCCGGTGCGGCGGGGGTGGGCGCCGGGCTGGGCTTCGCGCTGGTGAACCGGCGCGCCCTGCTGCGCCCGCCGGACCCGGTGCCGCCCACGGCCGAGCGGGTGGCGGTGTGCGTCCCGGCCCGCGACGAGGCCCGCCGGCTGCCGGGGCTGCTGGCCGACCTGCGCGCCCAGGTCGGGGTCGACGTCCTGCGGGTGTGGGTGCTCGACGACGGGTCGACCGACGCGACGGCCGCCGCGGCGCAGCACGCCGCCGGGGACGACCCCCGCGTGGTCGTCGTCCGGGGCGACGGGGTGCTCCCCGCGGGCCGGCTGGGCAAGCCCACCGCGTGCGCCCGGCTCGCCGGGCTGGCCGGGGACGCCGAGGTGCTCGTGTTCGTCGACGCCGACGTGCGGCTGGCCCCCACCGCCGTGGCCGCCGGGGTGGCGCTGCTGCGCGGCCACCACCTGGACCTGGTGTGCCCGTGGCCCCGCCAGGTCGCCGTCACCCCCGTCGAGCGGCTGGTGCAGCCGCTGCAGCAGTGGTCGTGGTTCGCCAGCCTGCCGCTGCCCGTCGCCCAGCGCTCCCGGCGGCCGAGCATGGCCGCGGCGTGCGGGCAGCTGCTGGTGCTCGACGCCGCCGCGTACCACCGCGCCGGCGGGCACGACGCGGTGGCGGGCGAGGTGCTGGAGGACCTGGCGCTCACCCGCGCGGTGCGCCGCGCCGGGGCCCTCGCGGCCCCCGCGGCCGGTGCGGGGCTCGCGGCGTGCCGGATGTGCGCCGCCGCGGCCGCGCTGCGGGCCGGCCTCGGCCGCTCGCTGTGGGCGGCCTTCGGCTCCCCCGCCCAGGCGCTGTCCCTCGGCGCCGCGCTGCTCGTGGTCGGCCTGCTGGCCGAGCTGGCCGCGGCGGCGGGGCGGGGCCCGGTGCGGCGCTGGGGCCTGCTGGGGGCGGGGGCGTCGCTGGCGGGCCGGGTGGTGGCGGCCGGGGCCACCGGGGACCGGGCGTGGCCCGACGCGCTGGCCCACCCGTTCGGGGTGCTCGCCGTGCTGGGCCTCACCGTGGACTCCCACCGCAGCCGCCGTCGGGGGACGCTGCGGTGGAGGGGGCGCGCGGTCGGCTGACCCCGAGCACGCCGGCCGCGGCGAGGCCGACGCCGACGACGCCGGTGGCGCGCCCGGTCGTCCGCCGCGCGCCCGGGGCGGCCGCGGCCGCGGTCAGGCCCACCACCGCGAGCACGACCCGCGACGGCCGCTCCCAGGCGGTCAGCCGGACGTGCCCGCCCGCGCGGCGGCGGGTCAGCTCGAGCACCGCGGTCAGCCCGAGCAGCGCGGCCCCGGGCACGGTGCCCACCCCGACGTGGCGCAGCGCGGCCAGGTGGGCGAGCTCGGACACCCGGTCGCAGGACGAGTCCAGCGCCCGGCCGTGGCCGGACACCCGGCCGGCTGCGGCGGCCACGGCACCGTCCACGCCGTCGAGCACGCCCGAGACGACGACCAGGGCGGCGGCCGTCCCGGGGCGCCCCGCGCGGGCCACCCGGCCCGCGGCCACGGCGGCGGCCACCCGGGCCGCGCTCACCGCGTCGGGTGGCACCCGCCGCAGCGGCCGGGCCAGTGCCTCGACGAGGCGCAGCCAGGGCGTGAGCAGCAGCACCCCGGCGGGGTCGATCCCCCCGTGGCGGGCCGACCAGTCGACGGCCCCGGCTGGGGAGGGGTCAGCCACGCGCCCCGGCGAGCGCGTCCGACCGGGCCGGGGCCATGCCCAGCCCGGCGAGCACCTCGCGCGTCGCCCGGGCGAAGTTCAGCGTGTAGTAGTGCAGGCACGGCACGCCCTCGTCGAGCAGGCGCTGCGAGAGCTCGACCGCGATCGCCACCCCCTCGGCGCGCACCGCGGCGCGGTCCTCCTCCGGGCCGGTGCCCGCGGCGCGCTCGAGCCGCTCGAGCACCTCGGGGGGCACGGTGCCGCCGGAGAGCTCGGCCATCCGGCGCACGCCGCGCAGCGAGGTGACCGGCATGATCCCGGGGACGATCTCCTTGTGCGCCTGGTCCGGCGCCACGCGGGCCACCGAGTCGCGCATCCGCAGGAAGTCCTCGGCCCGGAAGAACAGCTGGGTGATGGCGTAGTCGGCCCCGGCGCGGAGCTTGCCGACGAAGTGGCGGACGTCGTGGTCGAGGTCCGGCGAGCGGTGGTGGCCCTCGGGGAAGGCGGCCACCCCGACGGTGAAGTCGCCCAGCGAGCGCAGCAGCCGCACCAGCTCGTCGGCGTGGGTGACGCCCTCGGGGTGCGCCGTCCAGTCCCCCAGCGGGTCGCCCGGCGGGTCGCCGCGCAGCGCGAGCACGTTGCGGATGCCGGCGTCGGCGAACGCCCCGGCGACCGCGCGGATCTCGGCCACCGAGTGGTTGACCGCCGTGAAGTGCGCGACCGGCAGCAGCGTCGTCTCCCGCGCCAGCTGCCCGGTGATGCGCACGGTCCGGTCGCGGGTGGACCCGCCCGCGCCGTAGGTCATGGACGCGAAGGCGGGGTCGAGGGCTTCCAGCTCGCGCACCGTGCGCCACAGCTGGGCCTCGCCCGCCTCGTCGCGGGGCGGGGAGAACTCGACCGAGAAGCGGGGCCGCCCACCGTGGCCGGAGGTGATGCGGTCCACCACCGACGGCGCGGCCGGCGGCGCGGCGACCGGCTCGTCGCCGGGGCCGGCCGGGGCGGTCTCGTCACGGGGGGTCACGCCCACGAGCATAGGCAGCCGCACCCGGGCGCACCCGGTGGTCCCGCCCTAGGCTCGGGGCCGACGTGGCACCACGCCACCCCCCGCCGGCGCCCGTGCCGGCCCGGCCCCCGCGCTCGTCCCCGGCCCACCCTGGAGGCTCCCCGCGTGACCGCCCAGCAGCCCGCTCCGACCCAGGTCGCCGGCCGCACCGACCTGCGCCCGGCCGCCCGGGTGGACCTCCCGAGCGCGGTCACCGCCGAGCTCGTGGGGTTCTTCGCGCGCCGCCGGCCCGACGCGGTGCGCGTCTCCCCGCGCTACGCCGAGGCGGTCGACGCCCTGGAGACGTTCGTCACCGACGGTGGCAAGCGGGTGCGGCCCGCGTTCGCCTGGTGGGGCTGGGTCGGGGCCGGCGGCGACCCGGGCGGCGAGACCGCCCCCGCCGCGCTGCGGGCCTTCGCCGCCCTCGAGCTCATCCAGGCCTGCGCGCTGGTCCACGACGACCTGATGGACGACTCCGACACCCGGCGGGGCAACCCCACGGTGCACGTCGCCTTCGCCGACCGGCACCGCGCGCACGGCTGGCGCGGTGACCCGGTGCGCTTCGGCACGGCCGCCGCGCTGCTGCTCGGCGACGTCGCGATGGCGTGGGCGGACGACCTGCTGCGCGCCTCGGGGCTGCCCGCGGCCGCGCTGGCCCGGGCCGAGCCGGTGTGGGAGGCGATGCGCCTGGAGGTGCTGGGAGGGCAGTACCTCGACGTGCTGGCCGACGCGGCCGGGGACGAGAGCCCCGAGGCGGCGCTGCGGATCGACCGGTTCAAGACCGCCGCCTACACCGTGGAGCGCCCGCTGCACCTCGGCGCGGCCGTCGCGGGGGCGGACGCGGACCTCGTGGCCGCCTACCGCAGCTTCGGCACCGACATCGGCACCGCGTTCCAGCTCCGCGACGACTTGCTCGGCGTGTTCGGCGACCCGGCCGTCACCGGCAAGCCCGCAGGCGACGACCTGCGCGAGGGCAAGCACACCCTGCTCGTCGCCCTGGCCCTGCAGCGCGCCGACGCGGCCGACCCCGCCGCGGCGCGGCTGCTGCGCTCGGGCCTGGGCACCGCCCTCGACGCCGCCGGGATCGACCGGCTCCGCGCGGCCCTGCTCGACCTCGGCGCCGTCGACGAGGTGGAGGCCAGGATCACCGAGCTGGCCGACCGCGCGGCGGCGACGCTGGCCGTGGCCCCCGTCACCGAGCCGGCGCGCGACGCGCTCGCCCGGATGGCGCGCTCGGCGACCAGCCGCACACACTGACCGGGTGCCCACTCCCCGCACCACCACCGGACCCTCGGACCACGTCGTCGTCGTCGGGGCCGGGCTGGCCGGCCTGAGCACCGCGCTGCACCTGCTCGGCGCCGGGCGGCGCGTCACGCTGCTCGACCGGGCGGAGCACCCGGGCGGGCGGATGGGCCTGCTGGAGCGCGACGGGTACCGCATCGACACCGGCCCGACCGTGCTGACGATGCCCGACCTGGTCGACGAGGCCCTGGGGGCGGTCGGCGAGACGCTGGCCGACCGGGTCGTGCTGCACCGGCTCGACCCCGCCTACCGGGCCCGCTTCGCCGACGGCTCCACCCTCGAGGTGCACGCCGACCCCGAGGCGATGGAGACCGAGCTGCGCGAGCAGGCCGGGGCGGCGACGGCCGACGGCTACCGCCGGCTGCGCCGCTGGCTGACCAACCTCTACGACACCGAGATCGGCCGCTTCATCGGCTCCAACTACGACTCCCCGCTCGACCTCGTCACCTCCGCCGCCGCCCGCGCGGACGTCGCCCGCCTGGTGCGCCTGGGCGGGGTCGGCTCGCTGGGCCGGGCCGTGGCCGCCCGGATCCCCGACGAGCGCGCGCAGCGGCTGTTCTCCTTCCAGGCGCTCTACGCCGGCGTCGCCCCGCAGCGCGCGCTGGCCGCGTACGGCGTCATCCCCTACATGGACACCATCGCCGGGGTCTACTTCCCGGAGGGCGGCATGCACGCGGTGGCCCGCGCGCTGTGGGACGCCGCGGTGGCGGCGGGGGCCGACGGCCGCCTCGGCACCGAGGTCACCGCGCTCGAGCGGTCCGGGGACCGCGTCGTCGCCGTCCGCACCGCCGACGGCGAGCGGCTGGCGTGCGACCAGGTGGTGCTGACCCCCGACCTGCCGCTGGTCGACGGGCTGCTGGGCCACCCGCACCGCCGCCGCGCCGGGACCCGGTGGTCCCCCTCCGCGGTGGTCCTGCACGGCGGGGTCGACGCCGCGGTGGCCGCCCGCTGGCCGGCCACCACCCACCACACGATCGACTTCGGCGAGGCGTGGGACGAGACGTTCCGCGAGATCATCCCGACCGGCCGCAACCGCCGCGGCGCGGGCCGGCTGATGAGCGACCCGTCGCTGCTCATCACCCGTCCCACCGTCACCGACCCGTCCCTGGCCCCCGAGGGCAAGGACCTCTGCTACGTCCTCGCGCCGTGCCCCAACCTGGAGTCGGCCCCGCTGGACTGGGACACCGTCGGCCCGGCCTACCGCGACGAGCTGCTCGGGGTGCTCGAGGCCCGCGGCTACACCGGCATCGCCGACGGCCTGACCGTGCACGAGCTGGTCACCCCCGCGGACTGGGCCGCCCAGGGCATGGGGGCGGGCACCCCCTTCTCCGCGTCGCACACCGTCGCCCAGACCGGTCCGTTCCGGCGCGGCAACCTCGTCCCCGGGCTGGCCAACGCGGTGCTCGCGGGCTGCGGCACCACCCCCGGGGTCGGCATCCCCCCGGTGCTCATCTCCGGCCGGCTGGCCGCGGAGCGGGTCGTCGGGGCCGCCGCGCTGCGCCGCAGCGCCTGACCACACCGCACCGCCCCTGACCAGAAGCGCCTGACCACCAGCGCGGGACCGGGCCCGCGCCGCACGGGCCCGGTCGCCCGTGCCCGTCCCGGGGATGGGGGATGATGGCCCGGATGGCCGCTCCCACCACGCCGCACGTCGGCACGACCCCCGCCGGGCGCCGAGGCGACGCGGGTCGCGGCCCCGTGCGCGCGGACGCCGCCACCCCGTGGCCCGGTGGCCTGCTGCGGCGGGCCCGGGACTTCTCCCGCACCCGGGCCGGGGCCGCCGCCCGGCTCGGCCTGCTCGGCTCCGGGGCGGTCCTGCTCGGCGGGCTCGGCGCGGGCAGCGTCCGGGTCCGCGACCCGTTGCTCGAGGCGGGCCACCTGTCGTGGCTGCGCTACGGCCACGGCCACGACCTGTCGGTGGCGCTGGTCTACCTCGGCGTCGGGCTGATGCTCCTGGCCTGGGTGCGGCTGGGCCGGCTGGTGCTCACCGGGCGGGTGGACGCCGCCGGGCTGCGGCTCACCGTGGCCGCGTGGGTGGTGCCGCTGCTGGCCGCACCGCCGATGTTCAGCCGCGACGCCTACTCCTACCTCGCGCAGGGGGCGCTGCTGCGCGACGGCTTCGACCCCTACGCGGTGGGACCCGTCGCCAACCCCGGGGTGCTGCTGGACAACGTCAGCAACGTCTGGACCACCACCACCGCCCCGTACGGCCCGGTGTTCCTGCTCATGGCCGACGGCGTGACCTCGCTGACCGGCGACGACGTCGTCACCGGCACCATCCTGCTGCGGCTGCTCATGCTCCCCGGGCTGCTGATGCTGCTGTGGGCGCTGCCGCGGCTCACCGCGCACCTCGGCGGGCAGCACACCGTCGCGCTGTGGGTGGCCGTGCTCAACCCGCTGGTGCTGGTGCACCTGGTGGGCGGGGTGCACAACGAGATGCTCATGGTCGGCCTGCTCGCCGCCGGGCTGGCCCTGGCGCTGGACCGCCACCACGCCGCGGGGATCGCCGTCATCGCGGTGGGCGCGGCCGTCAAGGCGACCGCGGGGGTCGCGCTGCCGTTCGTGGTGTGGATCTGGATGGCCCACCGGGCGCAGGACCGCCGCCGGCTCCGCCAGGGCGAGGCCGTCGGGCAGGCCGCCCCGGTGCCGTCCACGGGGTCGCGGCGCACCCTCGCCGAGTTCGCCCGCACCGCCGGTCCGGGGGCCGCGGTCGTCGTCGCCGTGTTCGGGGCCGCCTCGCTCGTCGCCGGGGTGGGCGTGGGCTGGCTGGGCGCGCTCTCCGGCTCCGCGAAGATCATCAACTGGCTCTCGGTCCCCACCATCCTCGGCCACCTCGTCACCCTCGCGTTCGGCTGGCTCACCGGGGTGCGGCTGGAGACGGTGCTGCCGCCGCTGCGCGCGCTGTGCGGCGCGGTGCTCGGGCTGGTGCTGCTGGCGGTGTGGTGGCGCAGCCGGGGCAGCGCGCTGCGGGCCGCCCGGGCGATCCCCGTCGCGCTCGTGGCGATCGTCGTGCTGAGCCCGGCCGCGCTGCCGTGGTACTACGCCTGGCCGCTGGCGATGGCGGCCGGGATGCCGTGGCGCACCAGCTCGCTGGTGTGGGTCGCCGGGCTCTCGACCTGGCTGGTGCTCGTCTTCCGCCCGGCCGGCGACATCGGGATGTACACCTGGTTCGACGTGGTGGTCGCCACGGCGCTGGCGGTCCTCGCGGCCCGCTCGCTGACCCGCGTCGACCCCCTCGACCTGCGCCGCCGCGTGCTGGGCCGCCCCGCCCGGGACGACGCGGGCGTCGGGTCGGGCCCGTGAGCGGGGCCGCCGAGCTCGACGCGGCCGGCGTCACCGACCCCGTCGCCCGGGCCGGCTACACCACCGCCCGCGAGCTCAACGCCGCCCACGGGCGCACCTACTTCCTCGCCACCCGGCTGCTGCCCGCCTCCCGGCGCCCCGCGGTGCACGCCCTCTACGGCTTCGCCCGGCTGGCCGACGAGGTCGTCGACGACCTGGCCGACACCCGCCCCGCCGCCGAGCGGCTCGCCGAGCTGGCCGGGCTCCGCGACCAGCTGCGCACCGCCCTGGCCGGGCCCCCCGCACCCGGCACCCACCCGGTGCTGCTGGCGCTGGCCGACACCGTGGGCCGGTTCGGCATCGACCCCGGGCTGTTCGACGAGTTCTGCGCCTCGATGCTCATGGACGCCCCCGGCTCGCCCACGGCGGTGGCGGAGTACGCGAGCCTCGCGCACCTGCGGACCTACACGCGCGGCTCGGCCGAGGTCATCGGGCTGCAGATGGTGCCCGTGCTGGGCGTCGTCGGAGACCCGGAGCAGGCCCGGGACTGCGCCGCGGCGCTCGGCCTGGCCTTCCAGCTGACCAACTTCCTGCGCGACGTGGGCGAGGACCTCGACCGGGGCCGGGTCTACCTGCCCGCGGACGAGCTGGCCGCGTTCGGCGTCGACCGCGCGCGGCTGGAGGCGAACCGGGCCGCGGGCCGCACCGACGCCCGGACCCGCGCCGCGCTGGCCCACCTGGTGGCGCTGACCCGGGCGGTGTACCGCCGGGCCGAGCCCGGGGTGGCCCTGCTGGCGCCGGAGTCCCGGCCGTGCGTGCGCACCGCGCAGGTGCTCTACGCCGAGATCCTCGACCGGATCGAGGACGCCGACTTCGCCGTCCTCGAGCGCCGGGTGAGCGTCCCCCCCGCGCGCCGGGCCGCGGTGGCCGGGCCCGGCCTGGCGCGCGCCGTGTGGGCCCGCCGGGGAGCCCGGGCCCGCTAGGGAGCCCGGCCAGGGACCCCCGCTGGATACCCCGGCTAGAAGGCCAGGGCCTGCGCGCGGCGGGTGATCTCCTTGCCGCGGTTGCCCGCGAGGGCGTCGACCGGCGTGCCGGGCAGGCTCTCGTCCGGGGTGAACAGCCAGCCCAGCACCTCCGCGCGGGACCAGCCGCCGTCGAGCAGCACCTTGATCGTGCCGGGCAGGCCCTTGAGGACCCGCTTCTCGGTGCCGTCGAGGAACACCGCGGGCACCACGACGGCCCGGTCCCGGCGCACCGCGAGCAGGTCGTCGTCACGGACGTGCTGGGCGACGCGGCTCTGCGCGACCCCCAGCACCCGTCCGGCGGCGGGCAGGGTCAGGGTGGGGACGGACGGGTCGAGCACGTCGTCGACAGCGGGAACCGGGCTCACGGCGGTCACGATAACGCCACACCCCGCCCGCACCGACCGCTGCGCCCGGCCCGGGGGGTCACCCGCCGCTACCATCGGGGGTCGGCCCGCAGGGGGCACGGGCGTGGCGACGAGAGGGGACCCGGGTGGTCGGCAGCGGCACCGACGTCCTCGGCGCGCTCGTCGACGGCCGCTACCGCGTCGAGCACCACCTGGCCCGCGGGGGCACGTCCACGGTCTACCGGGGCACCGACACCCGGCTGGACCGCCCCGTCGCGATCAAGGTGATGGACGCCCGCTTCGCCGACGACCCGGAATTCCTGGCCCGCTTCGAGCGCGAGGCGCGCTCGGTGGCCCGGCTCTCGCACCCCGGCCTGGTGGCCGTGCACGACCAGGGCAGCGACCGCCACGGCACGCCGTTCCTGGTCATGGAGCTCGTCGAGGGCGGCACGCTGCGCGAGCTGCTGCGCGAGCGCGGCCGCACCGGGGTGCCGATGGCCCTGGCCGTGCTGGAGCCGGTGCTCGAGGCCCTGGCCGTGGCCCACCACGCCGGGCTGGTGCACCGAGACGTGAAGCCGGAGAACGTGCTGGTCTCCGACGACGGGGCCGTCAAGGTCGCGGACTTCGGCCTGGTGCGGGCGGTCGCCGCCGCCGGGGCCACGGCCAGCGGGATGATCCTGGGCACCGCGGCCTACCTCTCCCCCGAGCAGGTCACCACCGGGGACGCCGACCCGCGCAGCGACGTCTACTCCGTCGGCGTGCTGGCCTTCGAGCTGCTGACCGGGGGCCCGCCGTTCCGCGGCGACAACGCCCTCGCCGTGGCCTACCAGCACGTCCACCACGACGTCCCCGCGCCGGGCACCTGGGTGCCGGGGGTGCCGCCGGAGCTCGACGAGCTGGTGCTGCGCGCCACCCACCGCGACCCTGCGGAGCGCTTCGCCGACGCCACCGAGATGGCCGAGGCTCTGGCCGTGCTGCGCCGCCGCCTCGGGGTGCCGCACGTGCGGGTGCCCGCACCGACCCGCTCCGCGACCCACCCCGCGCCCGGGTACCGCACCCCCCGGGCGGTCGGGCGCGGCGAGACCATGGTCGAGCCCCGCGCCACGGGGACCGCGGTGCTGCGGCCCGTCCACCACGACCCCCGCCCCGGGGGCCCGGCGGCCGGCGCCGAGGTGGACACCGGGGTCGGCCCCCGGGGCGGCCAGCCCTGGCACGACGCCCGGCGGCGCGGCCGCCGCACCGCCGCGGTGTGGCTGGTGGTGATCGCCGTGCTCGCGGCCGCCGTCGGCGTCGGGGCCTGGGTGCTCGGCACCGCCACGGTGGCGGCCGTGCCCGCGGTCGCGGGGCTCGACCGGGACGCGGCCACCCGGGTGCTGGCCGACGCGCGCCTGGCCCCCGTGGTGGCCACCGGCTACGACGACACCACCCCGGCCGGCGCGGCCCTGGGCACCGAGCCCGCGGCCGGGTCCCGGGTGGACGAGGGAACCCGGGTGACGCTGCGGGTCTCCGCCGGGCGCCCGGCCGTCCCCGTGGCCCCGGTCGGCACCCCGCTGGACGCCGTCGAGCAGCAGCTGCGCGAGGCCACGCTGGTGCCGGTGGCCGGGCGCGACGACTACAGCGACACCGCCCCGCTGGGCACCGTCATCGGGCTCGACCCGCCGGCGGGCACGACCGTGGCGGTGGGCAGCACGGTCGCCGTCGCCCGCAGCCTCGGCAGTCGGCCGGTCGTGCTGCCGGAGGTGGCCGGGTCGTCGGCCGACGCGGCGACCGCGACGCTCACCGCGGCCGGGCTCGTCGTCACCGGGCAGGACGAGGTCTTCGACGCCGGCGTGCCCGCGGGTGGGGTCGTCGGCACGGTCCCGGCGCAGGGCACCGCGGTGCCCGCGGGCAGCCAGGTCCGGCTGCAGGTGTCGGACGCCGTCACGGTGCCGCAGGTGCGCGGGATGTCGGTGGGCCGGGCGCGGTCCGTGCTGGCCGCGGCCGGCCTGGAGGTCACCGTGTCCCAGCTGTTCCCCACCGACGCCGGCCTGGTCGTCGGGCAGACGCCGTCGGGCACCCGGGTCGCCCCGGGCACGACCGTCCGGCTCACCGCGCTGCCCTGAGCGCCGGGGCTCAGTCGCGCAGCATCTCCGCGACGAGGAACGCCAGCTCCAGGGACTGCTGGGTGTTCAGCCGCGGGTCGCACGCCGTCTCGTAGCGGCCCGCGAGGTCGGTGTCGGAGATGTCCTGGGCGCCGCCGAGGCACTCCGTGACGTCGTCGCCGGTGATCTCGACGTGGATGCCGCCGGGGTGGGTGCCCAGGGCGTTGTGCACCTCGAAGAAGCCCTGCACCTCGTCGACGATGCGGTCGAAGTGCCGCGTCTTGTACCCGGTGGTCGACTCGTGGGTGTTGCCGTGCATCGGGTCGCACTGCCAGATCACCTGGTGCCCGGTGGCCTGCACCTTCTCGATGATCGGCGGCAGCAGCTCGCGCACCCGGTGGTTGCCCATCCGCGCGACCAGCGTCAGCCGGCCCGGCTCGTTGGCCGCGTCGAGGCGCTCGACGTACTCCACCGCCATCTCCGGGGTGGTCGAGGGGCCGATCTTCAGCCCGATCGGGTTGGCGATCATCTCCGCGAACGCCACGTGCGCGCCGTCGAGCTGGCGGGTGCGGTCCCCGATCCACAGGAAGTGGGCCGAGAGGTCGTGCAGCCGCGGCACGTCGCCGGAGGTGTCCAGGCGCAGCATGGCGCGCTCGTAGTCCAGGACCAGCGCCTCGTGGCTGGCGAAGATCTCCGAGGTGCGCAGCGACGGGTCGGAGACCCCGCAGGCGCTCATGAACCGCAGGCCGCGGTCGATCTCCCCGGCCAGCTCCTCGTAGCGGGCGCCGGCGGGCGAGGCGGCCACGAACTCGCGGTTCCAGTCGTGGACCTTGTGCAGGTCCGCCATCCCGGCCCCGGTCAGGGCGCGCACCAGGTTCATCGCGGCCGAGGAGTTCGCGTAGGCGCGCACCAGCCGGGACGGGTCGTGGAAGCGGACGGCCTCGTCGGCGACGAGCGAGTTGACCATGTCGCCGCGGTACGAGGGCAGGCCCAGCGCGTCGGTGCCTGCGCTGCGGGGCTTGGCGTACTGCCCGGCGATGCGCGCGACCTTGACCACGGGCACGGAGGCGCCGTAGGTCAGCACGACGGCCATCTGCAGCAGGGTGCGGATGTTGCCCTTGATGTGCGGCTCGGTGTTGTCGGCGAAGGTCTCGGCGCAGTCCCCGCCCTGCAGCAGGAAGGCCTGGCCGGTCGCGACGAGGGCGAGCCGCTCGCGCAGCGCGTCGACCTCGGAGGCCACGGTGATGGGGGGCACGCTCTCCAGCACGGTGCGCATCGCGGCGGCCTGGTCGGCGTCCCACTCCGGTTGCTGCGCGGCCGGGCGGGCCAGGGCGTCGGCCAGCCGCTCGCTCATCTCACCCGGCAGCGGCGGCAGCTCGGGCAGCGTGTCGATGGGCACGTCGACGGTCCAGTTCACGGCGTCCAGCGTAGGCGGTGGGCGGTGCGTCCCGAGCCGCCGGTCAGGCCCCCGCGAGGTGGCGGGCGACGACGTCGTAGCGGTCGCGGTTGTAGCGGGCGTCGGCGAGCGCGTCGTGGGTGTCGGCGGGCTTGGGCGGCAGGGCGGGGCTGCCCGCGTCCTCCCAGTGCTGGCGCAGCTCGCGGGTGAAGCGCGGGACCACCCGCGGCAGGTCCGGCATCGCCCCCCACAGCTGGCACAGGGCCACGTGGTCGTAGGCCGCGATCCACGCCCACAGCTGCACCGGGGTGCCGTCGTCGACCTCGGTGAGGAAGGCGAGCAGGTCCTCCCGGATGCGGGCCCGGCTGCGCCACGCCTGCGACGCCGGGCCGGGCAGCCGGGGCAGCACGTGGGCCCGGACCCACGGCCCGGCCCGCTCCGGGTCGAACTCGGTGGACACCGCGTAGAGCTCGCGACCGTCCTGCGCTACGACCCCGATGGAGACCAGCTCGATGGTGGTCCCGTCCTCGATGAACTCGCAGTCGTAGAAGAAGCGCACGGCGAGACCCTAGGCGCCGCACCGCCCCGGGCCCGGCCCGCGCCCACTCCCCCGGCGGCGGCCGCCGTGCCACCATGGACCGCGTGGCAGTGATGGACGGGGCGGGCCCCTTCACCCACGCCGGCGACGCGGGCGCGCCCGGGGTGCTGCTGTGCCACGGCTTCACCGGCTCCCCGCAGAGCATGCGGCCCTGGGGGGAGCACCTGGCCCGCGAGGGGTTCGCCGTCCGCTGCCCGCGGCTGCCCGGCCACGGCACGCGCTGGCAGGAGCTGAACACCACCCGCTGGCCGGACTGGTACGGCTGGGTGGAGGCCGAGCTGGCGGTCCTGGCCGAGCGGGGGGCGCCCGTCCTCGTCTTCGGCCTCTCGGTGGGCGGGGCCCTCGCGCTGCGGTTGGCGGCCCGCCACCCCGAGGTCGCCGGGGTGTGCGTGGTCAACACCTCGCTGGCCACCCGGCGCCGCGACGCGCCCCTGCTGCCGCTGCTCTCCCGCCTGGTCCCGTCGCTGCCCGGGGTGGTCGGCGACATCGCCAGGCCCGGGGTGACCGAGCTGGGCTACGACCGGCTGCCGCTGCGGGCGGCGCGGTCGCTGACCGAGCTGTGGCGGGAGGTGCGGGCCGACCTGCCGCGGGTGGTGCAGCCGCTGCTGGTGTACCGCTCGGCCGTCGACCACGTGGTCGAGCCGGTCAGCGGGGAGGTCCTGCTCGCCGGGGTGGGGTCCACCGACGTCACCGAGGTCGTGCTGCAGGACAGCTACCACGTGGCCACGCTGGACAACGACGCCCCGACGATCTTCGCGGGCAGCGTCGAGCACGCCCGCCGCGTGGTGGCGGGAGCGGGCGCCGCGCGCACCGGCGGGCGCGGCGAGCTGGCGGTGGACCCGTGAGCGTGGCCGGCGCACCACCGCCGGAGGACGAGCCCACCGGGGCGGCGCGCGACGGGGCCCGGCCGGAGCCGGGGCAGGCCGAGGTCGACGCCGCGTTCGCGGCCCTCGTCGCGGGCTGGGACACCCCCGCCCCGGTGCGCCCGGAGCGCAGCACCGACGACCACCGGCCCCGCCCGGCCCCGCCCCCGGCCGCACCGCCCCCGGCCCCCGCGACGGTCGGGGACGAGGCCGACGCCGCGGAGGAGGACGAGGACGAGGGGCACTTCGAGCCGCCGGAACCCCCGGCGCTGCCCCGGCTCTCGGCCCGGGCGCTGGGTGGGCTGGTGCTGCTGCTGGCGGGCGTCACCCTGCTGGTCACCCCCGGGGTGCTGGGCCTGACCGACGGGGTCGGCCTGCCGCTGGGCCTGCTGGTGGCCGCGGCCGGGCTGGGCGTGCTGCTCTCGCGGCTGCGCCCCGGCCCGGACCCGGACTCCGGCTGGGACGACGGCGCGCGGCTGTAGCCCCGGCCCCGTCAGGGCAGCGCGGCGCGGGCCAGGTCGCCGGCGCCGACGAGGCCGGCGCCCTCGCCGAGCTGCGCGGTCCGGATGCGGGCCAGCGGTCGGTGCCCGGCCCCGGTGACGGCCCGGGCGTACTGCTCGCGGGCGTCGTCGAGGAACAGCGGGGCCGACTCGCCCACCCCGCCGCCGACCACCACGAGGTCCGGGTCGAACACGTCGGCCACGATCGCCAGGCCCTCGCCGAGCCAGTGGGCGAGGTCGGCCACCGCGGCCAGGGCGACCGGGTCGCCGTCGCGCGCGGCCCCGGTGACGCGGCGCCCGGTCAGCGAGCCGGGGTCGGCCGCCGTCTCCGCCCGCAGCACGCTGCGCCGACGCGGCTCGGCGGCCAACAGCTCCAGCGCGGTCGCGGCGAGCGCGGTGCCGCTGCAGTAGCGCTCCAGGCAGCCCGACTTCCCGCACGGGCACGGCCGCCCACCGGGCACGACGCTCAGGTGCCCGAGCTCGGGGGCGGTGCCGTGGGCGCCGCGGAACAGCGCGCCGTCGACGAGCAGCCCGGCCCCGATGCCCGTGCCCAGCGAGACGAACGCGACGACGCGCCCGCGGGTGGCGGCCCCGAAGCGGCGCTCCGCCCAGGCCGCGGCGTTGGCGTCGTGCTCGACGACCACCGGCAGCTCGAGCCGGGCGGCGAGCAGCTTGGCCACCGGGGCGTCGCGCCAGGCGAGGTGCGGGGCGAAGCGGACCTTCTGCCTGCCGCGGGTGACGAACCCGGCCACGGCCAGCCCCACCGCGGCGACGGGGTGCCGGGCGGCCAGCTCGCGCACGCAGCCGACGAGGACGTCCTCCAGCGCGGCCGCGGACGCCGGGGTCGGCGCGGAGACGGAGTCGAGAACCGCGCCCCCGTCGTCGACCACCCCGGCCCGCACCGAGGTGCCGCCGACGTCGATCCCGACGGTGAGCGCCTCCCGGCGGGCGCGGCTCACCGGGGCGGACCCTCGGACACCCGGACCGGGATCCGTTGCACGCGAGCTGCTCCCGCGCTCCGGCCGGGGCCGGCGGCGGACCCGGACGGGTCGTCGGGGGCCGGGGCGCCCCCGTGCTCGTGGTCCTCCAGCAGCGCGCGCAGGGCGGCAGCGAGCCCGGCACCCTGCTCGCCGAGGCGGCGGGTCAGCTCGGGGCGCTCGCCGCGCAGCGCGGCCACGACGGCGCACACCGGGCACCAGCCGCAGTCCGGGGCGCGGCCGTCGCGGGCGCCCTCCCCCGCCGTGCCCGCGGTGCCGGTCGCCGGCACCGCGGTGCCCGCCCGGTCGACGACGGCGTCGAGCAGGCGGCGCAGCTCCTCGGCGAGCGGGCCCGTGGTGTCGCCCGCCGGTCGGGACCCGGGCTCGTCGGTGCTCGTCACCGCATCCACAGCGTCTCGTCGGGGGTGAAGCGCACCAGCAGGCTGCCCGCGCTGACCTCGGCGTCGGTGACCGTGCAGCGGCGCAGGACGGGCGGCAGGCTCAGCCGCCGGCGCAGCCCGACGGCGCCGACGAGCAGGTCGTCACCCACGCGGCTCAGCTCGACCCCGGCGTCGTGGGCCAGGGGCAGCGCCAGCCGCCACAGGTACACCGAGTCCAGCCCGCTGCCCGACTCCAGGGTCACCGTGGGCCCGGTCGAGCCCGGCGCGACGGGCTCGGTGTCGGCGGCGAGGTGGCGGCCCAGCTCCGCCAGCGCCTCGAGCCCCACCGGCTCCGCGGCCCGGTGCTCCACCGTGGTCAGCGCGAGCTCGGCGGGGAGCTCCGCGGCCAGCCGGGCCAGCACCTCGCGCTGCTCGCCGACGCGCGTCGCCAGCCACGCCAGCCCGGGGTGCTCCGGGGCCCCGGGCGCCCCGGGGACGTCCGGCAGCACCCGGTTGGCGACGACGCCGTCGACCCGCAGGCCGTGCAGGGCGAGCGAGGTCAGGGTGCGCCGCGTCTCGGCCAGCACCACCCGCTCGGGGGTCAGGACGAGCCGGACCGAGGTGGTGGCCGGGTCGGAGAGCAGCGTGCGCAGCCCGCGGGCGGACTCGTCGACCCGCTCCAGGGCGTCGGCCAGGCGGGCGACGCGGGCGCCCTGGCGGCCCAGGGCGCCGTGCACGATCCGCCGGTGCCGCGGCCACGCCTGCTCGAGGTAGCCGGAGACCGCCTCGGGCAGCGCGAGCATCCGCACCGTCTCGGCGGTCGGCCCGCAGTCCAGCACCAGGGTGTCCCACACCCCGGCCTCGACGAGCCGGCGCACCTCGCCCAGGGCCAGGAGCTCCTCCACCCCGGGCAGCACCGTCAGCTCGTCGGTGGCCACGTCGGCCAGCCCGGAGTCGGGGCCCAGCACGTCACCGAGGGCGGCGGTGACCTCCGCCCACCGGTCCTCGAGCAGCCGACGGGTCGCCAGCTGCACCCCGGCCAGCCCCGTGTCGAGCTCGGTGGGGCGGTCGGTGAGCGGCTGGCCCAGGGCGTCCGCCAGCGAGTGGGCCGGGTCGGTGCTGACGACGAGGACCTTGCGGCCCAGGCCGGCCAGGTGGACGGCCGTCGCCGCGGCGAGCGTCGTCTTGCCGACGCCGCCCTTGCCCGTGAACAGCTGGACCCGCACCTGGTCAGACCCCTCCCGTGCGCCCCCGACGCCGGTCGCGACGGAGCGCCGACCCTACCCGCGACGCGGGGCCGGGCGGGCGGGGGCGGGGGCGGTCGCTCAGCGCTCGACGCGCCGCTTGAGCTCCTTGAGCGCGGTGTCGGTGATGATCTTCTGCGCCCGGCGCTTGAACATCCCGATCATGGGGATGGCGAGGTCCACGGCGAGGGAGTACGTCACCTCGGTGCGCCCGTCGCGCTCGACCACCCGGTAGGACCCCTGCTGGCTGCGCTGGATCTGCCCGGACACCAGCTCCCAGCTCACCCCCGAGCCGTCGTCGGCCCAGTCGTAGCGCAGCTCGTAGGAGTCCTTGACCATGCCGGCGTCGAGCACGAAGGCCACCCGCGCGGCGCGGCCGTCGGGCCCGTCCTCGACGACGGTCGCGGACTTCACCGCCCCGGCCCACTCGGGGTAGGCGTCGAAGTCGGCGATCACGGCCATGACGGTCGCCGCGGACGCGTCGACGACGATCGACTGGGTGGTCTGGTCGGGCATGCGGGCAACCTACCGCCGGTCGGGCGGCTCGCCGGGAGCCCGCCCCGCCTCGAGCTCGCGCTTGAGCTCGCGGGCGACCTGCTTGCCGGTGACGCGGCGGCGGTGGGTCTCGGCGGCGGCGGCCGCGGGGGACGCGTCCAGCTCGCCGCGCAGGAAGTAGTGCAGCACCGTGCCGTCGAGCACCGGCTCCAGCCAGACCTCGGCGCTGCCGGTCAGCGCCCCGGTGACCCGCCAGCGCAGCCCCTCGGGGCCCCGGTCGTGGTGCACGGTGAGCTGCAGGTCCGGCCACCACCGCCGCCAGCGCTCCGGCCGGGCCACCGCGGCGGCCACCTGCTCCGGGGCCACGGCCAGGAAGGTCTCGTCCGCCACGTCCACGCTCGCCACCCGGGCACGGTCGCACACCTGCGCCCCGGCCGGGCGCGGGCCTGGTGCGGCACCCGGTCGGCGCGTCACGATAGATTGATCCTGAGTGACCCAGGTCGCAGGCCGGGCCGGGTCCGTCCCCGTTCCCACCCCGAGCCCGGAGGTCACCGTGCGCGAGTTCACCGCCCCCACCAGCGTCGAGGTCGGGGAGGACGACCGGCTCACCGACACCCCCGCGGGCTTCGCGGGCAGCGGCGGCTCGGCGACGCTGTTCCGCCGCCGCGAGTACGGCCGGTGGCAGGACGTCAGCGCCGGCGACTTCCTCGACGACGTGCGCGGCGTGGCCAAGGGCCTCCTCGCGGCGGGCGTCGCCCACGGCGACCGGGTGGGCCTGCTGTGCGCCACCCGCTACGAGTGGACCGTCGTCGACTACGCCATCTGGTGGGTCGGCGCGGCGACCGTGCCCATCTACGAGTCGTCCTCCGCCGGCCAGCTGCAGTGGATCCTCAGCGACTCCGGCGCGGTCGGCCTGGTCGTGGAGAACGACACCCACCGCGGGAAGCTCGACAAGGTCCGCGACGAGTGCCCCGACCTGGCCCACGTGTGGCAGGTCGACGACGGTGACGACTCCGCCGTGGCCGTGCTCACCGCCGCGGGCGCCGACGTCAGCGACGACGACCTCGAGGCGCGCCGCACCGCCGTCGGCCGCGACGACCTGGCCACCCTCATCTACACCTCGGGCACGACCGGGCGCCCCAAGGGCTGCGAGCTGACCCACGAGAGCCTCATCGCCGAGGCGCGGGCCTGCCAGCAGGCGTTCGACGACTTCTTCGCCGCCGGGGAGTCGACGCTGATGTTCCTGCCGCTGGCGCACGTGTTCGCCCGGGCCATCGCGGTCGGCTCCATCGAGGCCGGCGTCGTCGTCGGGCACACCGCGGACGTGAAGAACCTGCTCTCCGACCTCGGGGAGTTCCAGCCCAGCTTCATCCTGTCCGTGCCCCGGGTGTTCGAGAAGGTCTACAACGGCGCCCGGCAGAAGGCGCACAGCGACGGCAAGGGCGCCATCTTCGACCGCGCCGAGGCCACGGCCGTGGCGTGGAGCAAGGCGCAGGACACCGGCGGGCCCGGCCTGCTGCTCAAGGCCCAGCACGCCGTGTTCGACAAGCTGGTCTACGGCAAGCTGCGCGGCGCCCTGGGCGGGCGCTGCCACTCCGCGGTGGCCGGTGGTGCCCCGCTGGGCGAGCGGCTCGGGCACTTCTTCCGCGGCATCGGGGTGCCGGTGTTCGAGGGCTACGGCCTGACCGAGACCAGCGCGGCCGCCACCGCGAACACCCCGCAGCACAACCGGGTGGGCACGGTGGGCCGGGCCATCCCGGGCATGGCGATCCGCATCGGCGACGACTCCGAGGTGCTCATCAAGGGCCCCGTGGTGTTCCGGCGCTACTGGAAGAACGAGGACGCGACCGCCGAGGCGCTGACCGACGGCTGGTTCCACACCGGCGACCTCGGCTCGCTCGACGAGGACGGCTTCCTGCGGATCACGGGCCGCAAGAAGGAGATCATCGTGACCGCCGGCGGCAAGAACGTCGCCCCCGCGGTCATGGAGGACAAGATGCGTGCCCACGCCCTGATCAGCCAGTGCATGGTGGTCGGCGACCAGAAGCCGTTCATCGCCGCGCTCGTCACCATCGACGAGGAGGCCCTGCCGGGCTGGCTGGAGCGCGCGGGCAAGCCGAAGGACACCGCGATGGCCGACCTCGTCGACGACGACGACCTGCGCGCCGAGGTGGAGAAGGCCGTCGCCGAGGCCAACGACCTGGTCTCCAAGGCGGAGGGCATCAAGAAGTTCCGCATCCTGGCCGACGACTTCACCGAGGACACCGGCGAGCTGACCCCGACCATGAAGCTCAAGCGGAACGTGGTCAAGGACAACCACTCCGGCGACATCGAGGCGCTCTACGCCTAGCCCCGCACACCCGCGGCCGAGGCCCGTCCCGCTCGCCGGGGCGGGCCTCAGCCGTCGAGCAGGTGACGCAGCCGCGCCCCGAGGGTGTCCCAGCGCCACTCCCGGCACGCCCACTCCCGCCCGGCGCGGCCCATCGCCGCGGCCCGCTCGGGGTCGGCGAGCAGGTCGGCGACCCGGCCGGCGACCTCGGTGACGTCCGTGCCGTCCACGACGTGCCCGGTGGTGCCGTCGAGCACCGTCTCCGGCGCCCCGCCCGAGCGGCCCGCGACGACGGGCACCCCGGTCGCGGACGCCTCGAGGAAGACGATGCCCAGGCCCTCCACGTCCAGCCCGGCCCCGCGGGTGCGGCACGGCATCGCGAACACGTCGGGCACCGCGTGGTGCGCGGGCAGCTCGTCACCGGGCACGCCCCCGGTGAGCACCACGTGCTCGGCCACCCCGACCTCGGCGACGAGGCGGCGCAGCCGCTCCGCGTCGGGCCCCCCGCCGACCACCAGCAGCGCAGCGCCGGGGACGCGACGGCGGATCTCGGGCAGCGCCCGCACCAGCACGTCCTGGCCCTTGCGCGGCACCAGCCGGGAGATGCAGCCGACGACGGGGCGCTCGCCCAGGCCGTAGCGGGCCCGCAGCGCCGCCCGGCCGGCGGGGTCCGGGGCGAAGCGCTCGGTGTCGACCCCCGAGGGCAGCCGCTCCAGGGCGGCGCGCGGGCCGAAGGCGGCCGCGAACCGGTGCCGGGTGTAGGTGCTCACGTGGGTCACCACGTCGGCGTCCTCGCCGATGCGCCGCAGCGCCGAGCGGGCCACGGGCAGCATCGACCAGCCCACCTCGTGGCCGTGCGTGCTGGCCACCACCCGCTGGGCGCCGGCGCGGCGGGCGACCGGGCCGAGCAGGGCCAGCGGCGCGGCGGCGCCGAACCACACCGTCCCCACCTCGTGCTCGCGGACGAGCCGGGCCACCCGCCGGGCGACGGCCGGGGTGGGCAGCATCAGCGTGCTCGGGTGGCGGACCACCTGGTAGGGCTGGTGGGCGTCGAAGACGGTGTGGCTGTCCCCCCGCCAGCGCGGCGCGTGGACCACCAGGTCACCCGGGGGCAGCTCGGCCGCGAAGCGGTGCAGGTAGGACTGGATGCCCCCGGTGCGCGGCGGGAAGTCGTTGGTCACCAGCAGGGTCCGTCGCACCCCGCGACGCTAGCCGAGCCGGGCGGCCAGCCAGCCTCCCCACTCGGCTCGGGCCGGGGCGAGCGGCGCGCCCAGCACCGGGGTCACCGCCGCGTCGAGCTCGGCCTCCGTGGGGGTGACGAGCACCCCGACCGCGGCCTGCAGCCGGCGCAGCGCGTCCTCGCCGCGGGTGTCGGCGACGAACGCCCCGAACGTCCAGGCCAGCTGGTAGGCCACGTCCACCCCGGGGCCCGAGGCGAAGTCGACGTCGGTCGGCAGCTGGTCGGGCGGCCCGTACTCGGCGACGAGGGCCGCGACGCGGGGGGCGCCGACGGCCACGGTCGTGCCGGTGCCGCGGTAGCCGACGTACTGCGCCACCCCCTCGAGCAGCCACAGCGGTGCCTGCTCGCTGGTCCGGGCGCGGGTGGCGGCGTGGCTCAGCTCGTGGCGCAGCAGCACCCCGGCCGTCACCGGGGTCAGCCGGTCGAGCGCCGCCGGGCTGATCACGACGCGCTGCCCGGTCGCGGTGCCCGCGGCGCGGTCCACCGAGTCGGCTGTGGTCACCGCGGCGGAGGCGTTGGACACGGGGCCGCCGACCAGGGCGCGCAGCTCGTCGGGGCTGCCGGCGACCCACACCGCGGCCTGCTGCGACCAGCCGGGGCCCCAGAACCCGGTGACCGCCCCGACGGCGGTGTCGAGGGCACCGCCGAGCAGCTCGAGCGCGGCGGCCTGCGCCGGGTGGGCCAGGACGACCCCGCCGGCGGCGCCGCGACGGGTCAGCAGCGGCCCGAAGTCCCACGGCCCACGCCACGTGGCTCGGCCCCGGTCGGCGACGGCGGTGTCGGACACCAGCGCCCAGCTCGCGCCGCGCCGGGCCACCACCAGCCCCACCGGCCGGGTCGTGGGGCGGGGGTCGGCCCCGGCCAGGGCGTAGTGCAGCTCGACCGGCGGGGCCCACACCTCGTCGGCGCCGAGGGCCGCGGTGGTGGCCGGGTCGACCACGGGGGCGAGGCCGTCACCGATCCGGTAGCCGAGGTCGGTGAGCTCGAGGGTGCCCAGCACCTGCGTCCGGGCCCGCTCGGAGGCGGCGAAGGCCGGGTCGGCCCGCGGGTCCAGCAGCGCGGCGACGGCGTCGACGTCCCCGGCCCGTGCCGCCGCACCCCACCGGTCGAGCAGCGCGGTGACGGCCGTGGCGCGCGCCGTGGCGGCGTCCGCGGCGGGGGCCGGGGCGGTGACGGGGGCGGGCGCGCTCGTACCGGGTGGGTCCGCGGCCGGCGCCGGGGTGGTGCACCCGGCGAGGGGGGCGAGGAGGCCGGCGACGAGCAGCACCGCCGCCCCCCGGGCGGCGCGGCACCGGGGTGCCCGGGTCGCGGCCCGGGCCGTGCTGGGCCCGGGGGTCAGAGCCGCCGCGCGTCGTTGATCGGCTGGTTCCCGATCGGGGCGACCTTGACGGGGATGCCGTAGTCGCTGGCGTGCACGATCATCCCGTCGCCCGCGTAGATGCCGACGTGGGTGGCGCCCGGGTAGAAGGTGACGATGTCGCCGGGCTGCAGGTCGGCGGGGTCGACGTGGGTGCCGACCTGGCCCTGCGCCTGGCTGGTGCGGGGCAGGGAGACCCCGGCCTGCCGGTAGGACCACTGCACCAGGCCCGAGCAGTCGAAGGCGTCGGGGCCGGTCGCACCCCAGGAGTAGGGGGCGCCGAGCCGGGTCAGGGCCGCCTGCAGCGCCGCGTACCCGACGCCGCTGCCGGGCGGAGCGGTGTAGCCGGCCGGGGTGGTGGCCCCGGCGTACGCGCTCTGCTCGCCCGGGCTCAGCGCGGCGAACTGGGCGCGGACCAGGGTGGTGCGCCGGCCCAGGTCGTCGCGGGAGGCGGTGAGCTCCTGCGCCACGCGGGCGGCGTCGGCGGTCGCGGTCGCGGCCTGCGCCGCCGCGGCGGTGGCGTCGTCCCGGGCCCGGGTGGCCGCGGCGGACGCGTCGGCGAACGACCGGACCTGCTGCGTGGTGTCGGCCGCGAGGGCCTGCAGGCCGGTCATCTGGTCGAGGAGCTGCTGCGGCGAGGTGCTCACCAGCACCGCGGTCAGCGGGGTGATCCGGGCGCCCTGGTAGCTGGCCGAGGCCAGGGCGTCGACCGTGGGCTGGAACTGCGCCTGGTCGCGCTCCGCCCCGGCGAGGGCGGCGGTGGCCGCGGCGACCCGGTCGCGGGCCGCGCGCTCGACCCCCTGGGCCTCGGTGAGCGCGTCGGTGGCGCGCAGCACCTGCTCGTTGAGGTCGGACGCCTGGTGGCTGAGCTCGGCCAGCTGCTGCTGGGCCTGGCTCGCGTCCACCGGGAGCACGGGGTCGGCCGCCGCGGTCGGCGCGAGGGCGGCGGGCACCAGGGTCGCGGGCAGCAGGGCGGCGCCGAGGGCGACGACCCCGGCGGCGAGGGCGCGCCGGAGCGCGTGGGACGTCGACACCACGGTGGTCGGGTTCTCCTTCGAGCGGGACGAGCGGGGCAGCCCCACGAGGGACGGCGCACGGTCGGGCCTCGGGCCCGGCCAGGTCTCGGGCAGGTTACGGATCCGCGGGCCCCGGCGTCCACCTGCCGGGCGTGTCCCGCCCCGGCGGGTCCCGGACGGGCGCTCAGCCCGCGCGGCGCGGGGGTGCGAGCCCGTCGCCCGGCCCGGCCGCGTCCGGCCGGGTGCTGACCAGCCGCAGCCGCGGCACCAGCCCCGCCTCGGCCAGCACGTCGATGGCGCGGTGGTCCTCGGCGCCGAGGTCGATCGGCGCCCCGCCGGGTGCACCGGGGCGCGCGGGCGAGGGCACGCCCAGCAGCACCGACACCACGCAGTCCCCGCACGCAGGGCCCCGCACGGCACAGCTGTCGCAGTCGATCACCACGGTGGGCTCCTCCTCGTCGTCGCGCCGCCGGGGGTCCTCCCCCGGGGCTCGACGGCGACGCTAGGAGCACCCCCCGACACTTCCGGCGCCCGCGGCACCCGGGGGTGCTGCGACGGGTGGGGCGCAGGAGGTCGGCGGGACGGACGTGTCGGGGGTCGTCCCTAGGTTGCGCGCCGTGCCCACCCCCGCCGCACCCCACCGCTCCGTGCCCGGTCCCGCCGCACCCCACCGGGCCGCGACCACCCGGGCGTCCACCGTCGAGCAGCTGGCCTTCGACCAGCTCGGCACCCCGCTCGCGGAGACCACGTTCGTGGTGGTCGACCTCGAGACCACCGGGGGCAGCGCGGCGGCGGACGCGGTCACCGAGATCGGCGCGGTCAAGGTCCGCGGCGGCCGGGTGCTCGGCGAGCTGGCCACCCTGGTCGACCCGGGCCGCGGCGTGCCCCCGCAGATCGTCGCGCTCACCGGCATCACCGACGCGATGCTCGTGGACGCGCCACCGATGACGCAGGTCCTGCCCAGCTTCCTCGAGTTCGCCGCCGGCGCGGTCGTCGTGGCCCACAACGCCCGGTTCGACACGGGCTTCCTCCGCGCCGCCTGCGAGCGCCAGGAGCTCGCCTGGCCGCGCCCCACCGTCCTGTGCACCGTCACCCTGGCCCGCCGGGTGCTCACCCGCGACGAGGCCCCCTCGGTCCGCCTGGGGGTGCTGGCCCCGCTGCTGGGGGCCCGGACCACCCCCACCCACCGCGCGCTGGACGACGCGCGCGCCACGGTGGACGTGCTGCACGCGCTGCTCGAGCGGGTCGGCAACCTCGGGGTCCACACCCTCGAGGAGCTCCTGGCCTACCTGCCGCACGTGACGCCCGCCCAGCGGCGCAAGCGCTCGCTCGCGGCCGACCTGCCCCGCTCGCCGGGGGTCTACCTGTTCCGCGGCCCGTCCGACGAGGTGCTCTACGTCGGCACCGCGACCGACCTGCGGCGCCGGGTCCGCAGCTACTTCACCGGCTCGGAGACCCGCGGGCGGGTCCGGGAGATGGTCGGCCTGGCCGAGCGGGTCGACCACGTGGTGTGCGCGCACCCGCTCGAGGCCGGGGTGCGCGAGCTGCGGCTGCTGGGCGCGCACCGCCCGCCCTACAACCGCCGCTCCACCCAGCCGCACCGCGCCTGGTGGGTGGTGGCCACCGACGAGGCGTTCCCCCGGTTGTCGGTCGTGCGCACGGCACGCGACGGCGCGCTGGGGCCCTTCACCCGCCGGGCGGCCGCGACCGAGGCGGCGGCGACCCTGGCCGAGGCCTGCGGGCTGCGCACCTGCACCAGCCGCATCCCCCGCCGGGCGCCGCGGGCGCAGCCGTGCTCGCTGCACGAGATGGGGCGGTGCGCCGCCCCGTGCGCGGGGCTGCAGGCCGTCGAGCACTACGCGGGCGCCGCGGTGCGCTTCGCCGGCCTCGTCGCGGGCACCGACGGCGCCGTGCTGGCCACGCTGCTCGCGCGGGTGGAGCGGCGCGGGGCGGCGGGCCGCTACGCCGGGGCCGCGGACCTGCGCGACCGCACCGCCGCCCTGGTCACCGCCCTGCGGCGCGCCCAGCGGCTGGCCCGGCTCGCGGCCGTGGACGAGCTGGTGGCCGCCCGGCCCGACGGCGAGGGGGGCTGGCAGCTGGCGGTGCTGCGGTGCGGCCGGCTGGCCGCCGCGGGCACGGCTCCGCGCGGGGTGCCGCCGATGCCGGTGGTCGCCGCGCTCGTGGCGGGGGCGGAGACGGTCGAGCCCGGCCCGGGTCCGCTGCGGGGCGCCCCGGCGGAGGAGACGGCGCTGCTGGCGCGGTGGCTGGAGCAGCCCGGCACGCGCCTGGTCGCGACGAGCTCGCCGTGGTCGGAGCCGGCCCGGGGGGCGGGGCCGTGGCTGGCGTGGCGGGACCGCGCCGTGGCGGCCGCCCGGTGGCACACCCACCCCGACCCGCGCACGGCCGTGCGGGCCGGGTGAGGCGGGCGCTGGCTACGCTCGGCCCGGGTCGGTGCGCGCCGAGCCGTCCGCAGCGCCCGAGGAGGGGTCACCCGTGATCACCGCGTTCGTGCTCGTGCACACCGCCGCCGACCAGATCCCCGACGCCGCGCAGGCGATCGCCGACGTGCCGGGGGTGGCCGAGGTGTACTCGTGCGCCGGCGACGTCGACCTCATCGCCGTCGTCCGGGTGCGCACCCACGAGGAGATCGCCGACGTCGTCACCGGTGGGGTGAACCGGGTCACCGGGGTGGTGCGCACCGTCACCCACATCGCCTTCCGCTCCTACTCCCACGCCGACACCGACGCGGGGTTCGAGATCGGCGCCGACTCCTAGCCCGGCTCCCCGCGCCCCGCGAGCTCCCGGGTCAGCCGGGCCCACCGCTCGAGCAGGTCCAGCGCCGCCCCCGAGTCGACGGCCCGGGCCGCCCGCCCCAGGTTGGCCCCGACCGCCGCGGTCAGCCCGCCCGGCTCCGGCGCCCCGGCGGTGACGGCGTCGTGGGCCAGAAGGGCCGCGGCCACGTTGAGCAGCACCGCGTCCCGGACGGGCCCGTGCTCGCCGCCCAGCACCGCGCGGGCCACCCGGGCGTTCTCCGCCCCGTCGCCGCCCTGCAGGGCGGCCAGCGGCACCCGGTCCAGGCCCAGCTGCGTCGGGTCGACCTGCTCGGTGCGGACGGTGCCGCCGTGGACCACCTGCACGGTCGACGTGGCGGTGGTGGTCAGCTCGTCGAGCCCGTCGTCGCCGCGGACCACCAGGGCGGACGTGCCCCGCCCGGCGAGGACGGCGGCCAGCACCGGGGCCATCCGGGCGTCCGCACAGCCGATCAGCCCTGCCGCGGGCCGCGCCGGGTTGGTCAGCGGGCCGAGCACGTTGAACGCCGTCGGGATGCCGATCTCGCGGCGCGGGGCCGCGGCGTGGCGCAGCGCCGGGTGGAAGACGGGGGCGAAGCAGAAGCCGATGCCCACCTCGGCGACGCACGCGGCCACCTGCTCGGGGCCGAGGTCGGGCACCACGCCGAGCGCCTCGAGGACGTCGGTCGCCCCGCTGCGCGAGGAGGCGGCCCGGTTGCCGTGCTTGACCACCCGGGCCCCCGCCGCGGCGACCACGACGGCGGACATGGTGGAGATGTTGACCGTGCCCGACCGGTCGCCCCCGGTGCCCACGACGTCGACGGCGGGCGCGGCGACCGTCACCGGCCGGGCGTGGGCGAGCATCGCCTCGGCGAGGCCGGACACCTCGGCCGCGGTCTCGCCCTTCGTCCGCAGCGCCACGCCGAACGCGGCGATCTGGGCCGGCGTGGCGGCGCCGGACATGATCTCGTCCATCGCCCACGCGGCCTCCGCCGCCGCGAGGTCCTCGCCGGCGACCAGGGCGCCGAGCACGGCGGGCCAGGCGCGCCGCCCGGCCGGCTCAGCCACGGACGACGGGCAGCGCCGAGCCCCGCAGCACCTCGGCGACGGTCTCGGCCGCGGTCAGCGGGTCCAGCGGGTGGACGAGCACGGCGTCGGCCATCGACCACGTCGCCAGCCACCGGTCGTCGGGCCGGCGGACGACCACCACGACCGGCGGGCACCCGGTCACCTCGTGCTTGACCTGCCGGCACAGCCCCATGCCGCCGGTCGGCTGGGCCTCCCCGTCGAGCACGGCCACGTCCACCCCGCCCTCGTCGAGCGCGGCCAGCACCTCGGCGATGGTGCCCACCTCGAGGAAGCGGACCCGGCCGACGTCGGCGGACGGGCGGGTGCCCACGGCGGAGGTGATCTGCTCGCGCACGTGCGGCAGGTGGCTGAACACCAGCACGGTGCGTCGGCTCGCGGGGCTGCTCGCTGTGGGGCTCATCGCGGGGTGGTCCTCAGCTCGTCAGTGGGTGGCGGCGGCCCGGTCGCGCGGCCGCCCGCGGGCGTGCGGCGATGCTATCGAGCCCCGCCCGGGTCCGGGGCCACCGGCTGCAGGGCGTCCCACCCCGTCACCCGCCCGTCGAGGCGCTGGGCCAGCCCGGCCATCCGCGAGCGCTCCTGCGAGCAGTGCAGCGCGTCGAGCAGCTGCACCCGCTGCAGGGTCAGCCGCTCGAGCCCGGCGACCCCGGCCCCGGGCAGCCCGGGTGCGTCGGCCGGCGCCGGGGCGTAGCCGTCCTGCGCCGCCGTCTCCGCCGCGCCCCCCGCCGCCCCGGCCGGCAGCAGGAGGTGGTGGCGCAGCAGCACCTCGCGCCCCGCGACGAACCCCGGCGAGCGCTCGAGCGCCGCCGAGCAGGCCTCGGCGGCGTCGTCGGAGGTGACGACCACCACCAGGTCCGGGTCGGCCGGGTCCAGGGGTGGCTCCCCGGCCCCTCCCAGCGCCGCACGCACCCGCGCGACCAGCCTCGACACCGCTCCCACGACCGTCCTCCCGTCCCCACCTCACGACACGTTCACGCGACGCGCCAGCACGTGCGACCCCGGCAGGACGCCCGGGCACGCACAGGTCATACTCAGACTCGTGACGACCGCAGCAGCGAACTCCGGAACGGCCATCACCCAGCGGGTGCACTCGCTGAACCGGCCGAACATGGTCAGCGTGGGCACCATCGTGTGGCTGTCCAGCGAGCTCATGTTCTTCGCCGGGCTGTTCGCCATGTACTTCGTGGCCCGCGCCCAGATCGCTCCGGTCGAGGGCTGGCCGACCGAGCCCACCGAGCTCGACCTGCCGTACTCGTTGTTCTTCACGGTGATCCTCGTCGCCTCCTCGTTCACCTGCCAGCTGGGGGTGTTCGCGGCGGAGCGCGGCGACGTGTTCGGCCTGCGCCGCTGGTACCTGGTGACCCTCGGGATGGGCGCGCTGTTCGTCGCCGGCCAGGCGAACGAGTACCACACCCTGGTCACCGAGCACGCGACGACGATCTCCAGCAGCGCCTACGGGACCGTCTACTACATGACGACCGGCTTCCACGGGCTGCACGTCATCGGCGGCCTCGTCGCCTTCGTCTTCCTCATCACCCGCACCCGGCTGAGCAAGTTCACCCCCGCCCAGGCCACCGCCGCCATCGTCGTGTCCTACTACTGGCACTTCGTGGACATCGTCTGGATCGCCCTGTTCGCCACCATCTACTTCGTCCGTTGACCGGCAGCCCCGGCCACACCACCGACAGCGCGGCCCACCGGCCCCCTGGCACCGAAGGACACCGATGACGACCTCCCCCACCACCCCGGACCCCGTGGGCGGTCCGGACCGTCGACCCGGACGGGTCACCAGCTCCCGCGGCGGCCGCAGCAAGCTGCGCCGTCGCGTCTCGGGCTTCCTCGTGCTCGTCATGGCGCTCGTCGGTGCCGGGTTCCTCGCCGCGGTGGTGACCCCGACCCCGCAGGTCGCCGTGGCCCAGACCGACCCCGCGCAGGTCCGCGACGGCCAGCAGATCTACAACAACGGCTGCATCACCTGCCACGGCCAGAACCTGCAGGGCGTCGAGGGTCGCGGGCCGAGCCTGATCGGCGTCGGCGAGGCCGCGGTGTACTTCCAGGTCTCCACCGGCCGCATGCCCGCCGTCCGCGGCGAGGCGCAGGTCGAGCGCAAGCCCGCCAAGTACGACGCGGCGGAGGTCGACGCGCTCGGCGCCTACATCCAGGCCAACGGCGGCGGCCCCGAGGTCGTGCGCAACCCGGACGGGTCCATCGCGCAGGCCTCGCTGGTCGGCAACGACCCGGCCCGCGGCGGTGAGCTGTACCGGCTCAACTGCGCGTCCTGCCACAACTTCACCGGCAAGGGCGGCGCGCTGGCCTCCGGGCAGTACGCCCCCGCGCTGAACCAGGCCAACGAGCAGACCATCCTCACCGCGATGCTCACCGGCCCGCAGAACATGCCGAAGTTCTCCGACCGGCAGCTCTCGCCGGAGGAGAAGGCCGACATCATCGCCTACGTCAACACCGCGACGAACTCGACCGACCCCGGCGGCTACGGCCTCGGCGGCATCGGCCCGGTGTCCGAGGGCCTGTTCATCTGGATCGTCGGCATCGTCGCCGTCGTCGGCGCCACCCTGTGGATCGGAGCGCGTTCATGACCACCAGCCACGACGGCGGTCCCCGCACCCCCTCGGACGACGAGCTGGCCGAGATGACGCCGGAGCAGCTGGTCCGGCTCGGCACCTCGCTCGACGGCGTCGAGGTCGTGCACCGCCCCGTCCGGTGGCCGGTGCCCGGCACCAAGGCGGAGAAGCGCGCCGAGCGCTCGGTGGCCCTGTGGTTCACCATCGCCGGCGTCGCGGCCATCGCGTTCGTCGGGGTGTACCTGTTCTGGCCCTGGGAGTACGTCCCGGTCGGCGGCGAGGGCAACACCCTGTTCTCGCTGTACACCCCGATGCTGGGGCTCACGATGGGCATCGCCATCACCGCGGTCGGCGTCGGCGCCGTGATCTACACCAAGAAGTTCATCCCCGACGAGGTCGCCGTGCAGGACCGCCACGACGGCGGCTCGAGCGAGGTCGACAAGAAGACCGTGGTCGCCGAGCTCGGGGACGCGTTCACCTCCTCGACCATCGCCCGGCGCAGCATGATCAAGCGCACCCTCGGGTTCGGCGCCGGGGCCCTCGGCCTCATGGCGCTGATGCCGCTGGGCGGGCTGATCCGCAACCCGTGGGAGGGCGGCGACGACGCCCCGCTGTGGGTGTCCGGCTGGACCCCGGCGGACTACGAGAAGACCTACCTGCGCCGCGAGACCGGCGACCCCGAGGACGTCGTGCTCGTCCGGGCCGAGGACCTCGAGGCCGGCGCGCTGGAGACGGTGTTCCCGTTCCGCGAGTCGATGCGCGACAACCCGGAGGAGCTCTCGAGCACCCTGCGGGCGTCGGACAACCCTGTCATGCTCATCAGGCTCCGTCCTGACGACGGGGCACGGGTGGTCAAGCGGGCCGGTCAGGAGGACTTCAACTATGGCGACCTCTACGCGTACTCGAAGATCTGCACGCACCTCGGCTGCCCCGTGTCGCTCTACCAGCAGCAGAGCAACATCATCCTCTGTCCCTGCCACCAGTCGCAGTTCGACGTGCTGACCTACGCGAAGCCGGTGTTCGGGCCCGCGGCCCGGGCCCTGCCGCAGCTGCCGATCACCGTCGACGAGAACGGCTACCTCGTCGCCAAGGGGAACTTCATCGAGCCCGTCGGCCCGGCATTCTGGGAGCGCAAGTCATGACAACGCAGACCAAGCTCAACAAGGTGGCGGCCGGAGCGGCGACCGACGTCGACGACCGCTACCACCTGTCGTCGGGCCTCCGGCGCCAGATCAACAAGGTCTTCCCGACGCACTGGTCGTTCCTGCTCGGTGAGATCGCGCTGTACAGCTTCGTCGTCCTGCTCATCTCCGGCGTGTACCTGACGCTGTTCTTCGACCCCTCCATGGAGGAGGTCACCTACAACGGTGCCTACTCCGTGCTCCGCGGGGTGGAGATGTCGCGGGCGTACGAGACCTCGCTGGACCTGTCCTTCGAGGTCCGCGGCGGGCTGTTCATGCGCCAGATGCACCACTGGTCGGCGCTGCTGTTCATGGCCGCGATCGTGGTGCACATGTTCCGCACCTTCTTCACCGGTGCGTTCCGCCGCCCGCGCGAGGCCAACTGGATCATCGGCGTGCTGCTGCTGGTGCTGGGCATCGTCGAGGGCTTCATCGGCTACTCGATGCCCGACGACCTGCTCTCCGGCACCGGCGTCCGGATCATGTCCGCGATCATCATGTCGATCCCCGTCGCCGGCACCTGGCTGCACTGGGCGATCTTCGGCGGCGAGTTCCCGGGCACGCTGTTCATCCCCCGCTTCTACATCGCCCACGTGCTGCTGATCCCCGCGATCCTGCTGGGGCTGATCGGGGCGCACCTGGCCCTGGTCTGGTACCAGAAGCACACCCAGTTCCCCGGGCCGGGCCGCACCGAGAACAACGTGGTCGGCGTCCGCATCCTCCCGGTGTTCGCGGTCAAGTCCGGCGCCTTCTTCGCCATCACCTTCGGCGTCCTGGCCCTGATGAGCGGGCTCTTCCAGATCAACCCGGTCTGGCAGCTCGGCCCGTACAACCCGGCCAAGGTCTCGGCGGGCTCGCAGCCGGACTGGTACATGGGCTTCACCGACGGCATCGCGCGCATCTACCCCGCCTGGGAGATGTACATCTTCGGCCACACCATCCCCAGCATCGTGGTGCCGGTCATCTTCATCATCTCGCCGGTGTTCGTGCTCCTGATGGCCTACCCGTTCATCGAGCGGAAGTTCACCGGGGACACGGCGCACCACAACCTGCTGCAGCGTCCGCGCGACGTGCCGGTGCGCACCTCGCTGGGGTCGATGGCCGTGGCGTTCTACGTCGTGCTGCTGATCTCGGGCGGCAACGACCTGATCGCGTTCCACTTCAACATCTCGCTCAACGCGATGACCTGGGCCGGCCGCGTCGCCATCCTGGTCGTCCCGCCGATCGCCTACTGGGTCAGCTACCGCTTCTGCCTGGCCCTGCAGCGCTCGGACCGCGAGGTGCTGGAGCACGGCATCGAGACCGGCATCATCAAGCGTCTCCCCCACGGCCAGTTCGTGGAGGTGCACCAGCCGCTCGGTGGCGTCGACTCCCACGGCCACGCGATCCCGCTCGAGTACCAGGGTGCGTCCGTGCCCAAGAAGATGAACAAGCTCGGGTCGGCCGGCACCGCGGCCCGCGGTGGCCTGCTGCGACCGGACCCCGAGGAGGAGACCCGCGCCCTGCAGGAGGCCGAGCACCACGAGGAGACCCAGGGCCGTCGTGCCCTGTCGGGTCGCCCCGACGCCGGCCGCCCGCGCGACGAGCGCGAGTAGCCGCACCGCACCTCCTCCGGAGCCCCGCACCCCACCAGGTGCGGGGCTCCGGTGCGTCCGGGGTGTGGTCGGCCCCCTTGGGATGCGGGTCCGCCGGGCTCCGGTTCCGGGCCGAAGCGGCAGCACCCGTCGTCACCACGACCCCTCCCGCCGCCCGATCGCGCCCACCGGCAGGACCGCCGGCCCCGCTCGCCTGCGGCCCTCAGCGCCCCCAGCACCGACCGATCCGGCAGCATCCGTCGTCACCACGACCACTCCTGCTGCCCGATCACGCCGCCAGCGAGAACACCTGCCACCCTCGGCGGGCCCAATGCCCCCGGCGTCGCCCGATCCGGCACCACCCGTCGTCACAACGACCACTCCTGCTGCCCGATCACGCCGCCAGCGAGACCACCTGTCACCCGCGGCAGCCCCATGCCTTGGGAATCGACCGATCCGGCAGCACCCGTCGTCACCACGACCACCCCCGCTGCCCGATCACCCCGCGAGGCGCACTCCGCCTAGCCTCCGTGCTCGTGAGCGGCCTGCAGATCGACCACGGCACCGGCCGAGACGCGTTCGTGGCCCAGCTCGAACGCTTCCAGGAGGCCGTCGAGGCACTCGACGACCGGCAGCTCCTCACCGCGAGCCGGTGCCACGGGTGGACCGCCCTCGAGGTGCTCGTGCACGTGCGCACCGGGTTGCAGGAGATGGTCGGCGGCGCGGTCTCCCCCACCACAGCCACCCCGGACCGGGACGCGGCCAGCTACTGGGGGGCGTTCGCTCCCGGCGCGAGCAGCAGCGGGGCGAAGGTGGACGACGTCCCCGCGATCCTGTGGACCCGGCGCACCGCATCGGCGTACGGCCGGCCCCGCGGTGCGCTCGAGCACCTCGGGATGGCCGCTGAGACGGCCGCAGCCGCCGTCCGGGCGATGTCCGAGGCCCCGGTGGCGTTCCAGGGGCACGTGCTGCGCAGCGGCGACTTCCTCGCCACCTGGGCCGTCGAGCTGGCCGTGCACCACCTCGACCTCGGGCCCGACCTCGACGTCACGCCCCCGGTGCCCGGAGCGCTGCGCCTGGCTCGGCGCACCGTGGAGGCACTGCACGGCACTGCCCTGCCCGCGTCGTGGACGGACGAGCGGTGCGTCCTGCTCGGGACGGGACGGTCGACACCGACCGCCGCGGAGGCGGCCGAGGCGGGCACCGGCAGCCTCGGCCGTCCTCGGCTGACCACGCCCCACGGACCGCACACTGCCCGCAGTGTGGCCCCCGACGGCCCGTAGGACCGCACACTGCCTGCAGTGTGGCCCCTGACGGCCCGCAGGAGCGCACACTGCCCGCAGTGTGCGAGAGCAGGACGCGCCTCGGGCACCACGACGCCCCCGGACCCTGGGGGGTGCGGGGGCGTCGGCGGAGCGGTCAGTGCTTCTCGGGGCCCACGTGGTACTCGAAGACCAGGCCGGCGGCGACGACGATGACGACGACCGCGGCGATGGAGATGAGCCAGATCTGGAAGAACGCGACCGCGACGGCCATGAGGCCCGCGGACGCGGCCAGCCCGATCGGCCAGTAGCTGCCCGGGGAGAAGAACCCGAGGTCACCGGCACCGTCGGACACCTCGGCGTCGCCGTAGTCCTCCGGGCGCAGCTCAAGGCGCCGGGCGACGAACCGGAAGTACGTCCCGACGATGAGCGTGAGGCCCGCCGAGAGCGCGATGGCCGTGATGCCCACCGGCTCCCGCGAGAAGATCGCGTAGATGATCGCCACGATGATGAAGAACACCGTGAGCAGCTCGAAGATGCGTGCTTCGACCTTCATGTCCCAGCCCTCCTGGTCCGGACCGCCGGGGCGGTCAGTTGCCCTCGGCCACGGCGAGACCGGCGTCCCGGTTGGCCGTCCGGCTCGTGTCGAAGGGCTTCGTCGTCACCGAGGTGGGCGTGCACAGCTCGCCGCAGCCCATCTGCGACAGCGCCTCGGCCGCGGTGTACGGCGCACCCGTCGCCTGGTTCACCTGCTGCCGCAGGTCCATGTACTGGCCGAACAGCTCGGGGCTCAGCGCGCGGACCTCGAAGTTCATCATCGAGTGGTACGTGCCGCACATCTCGGTGCAGCGCCCGACGAAGGCACCCTCGCGGTCGATCGAGGAGATCTGGAAGTTCTTCTGCGTGTCGTTGTTGTCCGGGTACGGGAACACGTCGCGCTTGAACAGGAACTCCGGCACCCAGAACGAGTGGATGACGTCGCGGGAGGCGAGCGTGAACTGGATGCGCTTGCCGGTCGGCAGGACGAGCAGCGGCACCTCGGTGGACGACCCGGTGGTGGTGACCTGGTCACCGGTCGGGGTCTGCGCGCCCTCGTAGCCGAACTGCCAGTTCCACTGGAACGCGGTCACGTCGACCTTGACGTCCGGGTTCGCCTCGTTCGTCGTCACGTAGTTCTGCGTGGTGGTGGTGAAGTAGAACAGCACCGCCACGATGATGAACGGGATGACCGTGTAGACGACCTCGAGCGGGTTGTTGTACTGCGTCTGCCGCGGCAGCTCGGAGTCCGTCTTCTTCTTGCGGTGGAACGCGGTGGTCCAGAAGATCAGGCCCCACACGATGACCCCGACCGCGAGCGCGGCGATGACCGAGTAGGTCCACAGGTCCCGCATGCGCGTGGCCTGCGGGGTGATGCCCTCGGGCCACCCGAAGCGCAGCACCTCGCTGGTGGAGCAGCCCGAGACCAGGACCGCGGTGACGGCCAGCAGCCCCACCAGTCCTGCTCGCCGGGTCGTCCGACTCCGAGCCACGGTCACGTCCTCCCGCTCGCTGGACCCGCGCCAGGCGGCTCGGGACGCCTCGAAGGGTAGCCCAGCACCCCACCGCCCGCCCCGCGGCCCCGCGGCCCCGCGCCGCCCCGGGCACGTGTCCTCGCCCACCCCGCCGGGCCCCCTCGGGTGCGCCGCCGCGGGCCCGCCGGCGGGCATGATGGGCGCCACCGCGTCGCCCGCCCGGCGACCGGCGACGAGAGGTGCGGACGAGACCGTGTGTGGACTGCTGGGCCTGCTGACCCCCGACGGCTCCGCGGCGCGCTGCGCCGAGGCGGTCGGGGCCGCGCTGCACTGCCAGCGCCACCGGGGCCCGGACGAGTCGGGCACCTGGTCCGACGACGACGTCGTGCACGGCTTCAACCGGCTCTCCATCATCGACGTCGAGCACTCCCACCAGCCGCTGCGCTGGGGGCCGCCGGAGCAGCCCGAGCGCTACGCCCTCGTCTTCAACGGCGAGATCTACAACTACCTCGAGCTGCGGGCCGAGCTCGTCGAGACCGTCGGGGCGCAGTTCGCCACCGAGGGCGACTCCGAGGTCATCGTCGCCGCCTACCACCACTGGGGCGAGGCGGCGGTGCCGCGGCTGCGCGGGATGTTCGCGTTCGCCGTGTGGGACACGGTGGAGCGCTCGCTGTTCCTGGCCCGCGACCCGTTCGGCATCAAGCCGCTCTTCCTGGCCACCGGCCCGGGCGGCACCGCCTTCGCCAGCGAGAAGAAGAGCCTGCTCGAGCTGGCCGACGTGCTCGGCGTCAGCACCGAGGTCGACCCGCGCGCGGTGCAGCACTACACGGTGCTGCAGTACGTGCCGGAGCCCGAGACGCTGCACCGCGGCATCACCCGGCTGGAGTCCGGCACCACGGCCCGGGTGTTCCCCGGCGGGGCGCCCCAGCTGCACCGCTACTTCCGGCCCACGTTCCCCGCGCGGCCGTTCCGCGCCGGCGAGGCGCAGGCCCGCTACCGGGAGATCACCGAGGCCCTCGAGGACTCGGTGGCCAAGCACATGCGGGCCGACGTGACGGTGGGGGCGTTCCTCTCCGGCGGCATCGACTCCACCGCGATCGCCGCGCTGGCCAAGCGGCACAACCCCGACCTGATCACCTTCACCACCGGGTTCGAGCGCGAGGGGTACTCCGAGGTCGACGTGGCCGCGGAGTCCGCCGAGGCCATCGGGGTGCGCCACGTCGTCCGCACCGTCGGCCCGGAGGAGTTCGCGGCCGCCATCCCGGAGATCGTCTGGTACCTCGACGACCCGGTGGCCGACCCGGCGCTGGTGCCGCTGTGGTTCGTCGCCCGGGAGGCGCGCCGCCACGTCAAGGTCGTGCTGTCCGGCGAGGGCGCCGACGAGCTCTTCGGCGGGTACACCATCTACCGCGAGCCGCTCTCGCTGGCCCCGTTCGACAGGCTGCCGCCCCGGCTGCGCCGCGGGGTGGGTCGGCTGGAGAAGCTCGTCCCCGAGGGTCGCCGCGGCAAGGACCTGCTGCGCCGCGGGTCCAAGCCGCTCGAGGAGCGCTACTACGGCAACGCCCGCAGCTTCCGCGACGAGCAGCTGCGCGCAGTGCTGCGCGACTTCCGGCCCGAGTGGGGCCACACCGACGTCACCGCCCCGATCTACGCGCAGTCCCGCGACTGGGACCCGGTGGCCCGCATGCAGCACCTGGACCTGTTCACCTGGCTGCGCGGGGACATCCTCGTCAAGGCCGACAAGATGACGATGGCCAACTCGCTCGAGCTGCGGGTGCCGTTCCTCGACCAGGAGGTCCTCGAGGTGGCACGGACGCTGCCGCAGGAGGAGAAGATCACCCCCGCGACGACCAAGCACGCGCTGCGCCGCGCCCTGGACGGGATCGTCCCCGAGCACGTGCTCAACCGGGCGAAGCTCGGCTTCCCGGTGCCGATCCGGCTGTGGCTGCGCGACGAGCTGCACGACTGGGCGCACCAGGTGGTCTCGGAGTCCCAGACCGACCACCTGGTCGACCGGTCCGCGGTGCTGCGGATGCTCGACGAGCACCGGGCGGGCACCGCGGACCACAGCCGGCGCATCTGGACGGTGCTCGTGCTCATGATCTGGCACGGGATCTTCGTCGAGGAGCGCATCCGTCCCGAGATCGCGGAGCCGGCCTACCCCGTCGTGCTGTAGGCCGGGCCCGCGGTCGCGGTCAAGTCGGGGTCAGCCCGGGAGCACCGCGCCGAGCTCGTCGGCCGCCTCGTCGCCGTAGGCGCCGCGCAGCCGCTCCAGGGCGGTGGTGCGGTCCAGCGTCCACTCCTGGGTGCCGACGGTCTCGAGCACGAGCACGGCCACGAACGAGCCGAGCTGGGCCGCGCGCTCGAGGGACAACCCGGCCGTCCGCGCCGTGAGGAAGCCGGCGCGGAACGCGTCGCCCACCCCGGTGGGGTCGGTCTTGTGGTCGTCGGGGACCACCGGCACGTGCAGCGACGTCCCGTCGGCGGCCACGATCTCCACGCCCTTGGCCCCCAGGGTGGTCACCCGCATGCCTACCTGGCCCAGCACCTCGGCCTCGCTCAGCCCCGTCTTCTGCAGCAGCAGGTCCCACTCGTAGTCGTTGGTGAACAGGTACTCGGCGCCGCGGATGAGCTCGCGGGCCTGGTCGCCGTCCATCCGGGCGAGCTGCTGGGAGGGGTCGGCGGCGAACGCCCGGCCCACCGAGCGGCAGGCCTCGCTGTGCCGCGTCATGGCGGCCGGGTCGTCGGCGCCGATGATGACCACCTCGACGTCGCTGCGCTCGGCCAGCAGCGCGGCGAGGTCGATGTCGGCGGCCTCGGCCATGGCGCCGGAGTAGAACGACGCGATCTGGGCCATGTCCTGGTCCGTGGTGCACACGAACCGGGCGGTGTGCCGCTCCTCGGACGTGTGCACCCCGGAGCAGTCGACGCCGTGGTCGGACAGCCAGGCCCGGTACTCGGCGAAGTCGGCCCCCACCGCGCCGACCAGCAGCGGCGCACCACCCAGCACCCCGAGGCCGAAGGCGATGTTGCCGCCGACGCCGCCGCGACGGACCACCAGCTCGTCGACGAGGAAGCTCAGCGAGACCCGGTCGAGCCGGTCGGAGAGCAGCTGCTCGGAGAACTTGCCGGGGAAGTGCATGAGGTGGTCGGTCGCGATGGATCCGGTGACGGCGATGGTCACGTGGCGGGCCCTTCCTGGTGCGGGTGCGTCGGGTGCGGCTGTCGCCCCGGGTCGTCGTGGTGCTGACGGTCGTGGCGCTGACGAGCCACGACCACCCACCGTAGTGGCGGACGCCGGGCCGGGGCCCGGTGAGCCGGGCCCGGGGCACCCCCGGACGCGGCCGAGGCCGCCACCCGGGTGGGGTGGCGGCCTCGGCAGGTCACACGTCACGGCCCCGGCCGCAGCCGGGTCGGCGGCTCAGTTGAAGGAGTCGCCGCAGGCGCAGGAGCCCGTCGCGTTGGGGTTGTCGATCGTGAAGCCCTGCTTCTCGATGGTGTCGACGAAGTCGATCGAGGCGCCCTGCACGTAGGGCGCGCTCATCCGGTCCACGGCGAGGGTGATCCCGCCGAAGTCCTTGACCAGGTCGCCGTCGAGGCTGCGGTCGTCGAAGAACAGCTGGTAGCGCAGGCCCGCGCACCCGCCGGGCTGCACCGCGATGCGCAGCGCCAGGTCGTCGCGACCCTCCTGGTCGAGCAGCGCCTTCGCCTTGGACGACGCCGTCTCGGTCATGATCACGCCGTGGGTCTCGGTGTCGGCCTGCCCGGTGGCCGCGGTGGCGGTCTCGTCCTGGACGGTCATGGGATCTCCCTACTCGTGCCGGCTGCCGCGGGACGCTCGTCGCGCACCCGTGGCCGTGCTGGGAGCAACGGTACCCCCGGACCGGTTGTTCCCCCCGCGCGAGCGGCCCGGCCCGGCGCGGGCCGGCGTGACTCGCCCCACCTGCGGCTCGCCTACCCTGGCGGGCGTGAAGCTCCCGGGACGCCGCAGCACCGCCGACACCGCCCCCGCGCCGCAGGCCGTGGTGGAGACCGCCCCCGCGGACGGGCGCAAGGGCAGGCCCACCCCGAAGCGCCGTGACGCCGAGGCCCGCCGCCGCGGGCCCGTCGCGCCGCCGCCGACCACCCAGCGCGAGGCCTACAAGCGCTCCAAGGCGACCGGCGGGACGAAGCAGGACCGCAAGCGCGCCTCCGCGGAGCGCCGCGAGCGGATGATGTCCGGCGACGACCGCTACGTCCTGGCCCGCGACCGGGGCCCGGCCAAGGCGCTGGCCCGCGACGTCGTCGACGCCCGCCGCAACCTCATCGGCCTGTTCATGCCGCTGGCGCTGCTGGTGGTCGTCTCCTACATCGCCGCCCCGCAGGTCCAGGCGACGATCTCGCTGGCCATGCTGGTGATGCTGCTGTTCATGGTGGCCGAGGGCGTCTTCCTGGCCCGCCTGGTGAGCAAGCGGGTCCACGAGCGCTACCCCGAGGAGCAGGCCGGGGCGGTCAAGCTCGGCTGGTACTCCTTCGTCCGCGCCTCCCAGCTGCGCCGGCTGCGGGCCCCCCGCCCGCGCGTGAAGCCCGGCGACGCGGTCTAGGCCTCGTCCAGACCCATGGGCCCGTAGACGCGGGCCTCGCCGTCGAGCAGCACCACCTGGGCCACGCCGGCCGCCCGCAGGTCGGGCCAGACGTCGGAGAACCACCCCTCGGCCTCGGCCTGGTCGTCGAACTCCTCGGCCGGGCCGTCGACGGCCGCCCCGTCCGCGTCCTCGTAGCGCCACCGGAAGGCCACTGCCCGCTCCCCTGCTCGCACCCGGCGGCCCGGTCGGACCGCCGGGTGGACGGTAGCGTCACCGCCCGTGCGGACGCTGGTGCTCGGTGGGGCTCGCTCGGGCAAGTCCGCGCACGCGGAGGGCCTGCTCGACGACACCGACCCGGCCGACGTCGACTACGTCGCCACCGCCCGGCCCGACCCGGCCGACACCGACTTCGCCGCCCGCGTCGCGGAGCACCGCCGCCGCCGGCCCGCGCCGTGGCGCACCGTCGAGGACGTCGACCTCGTGGCCCTGCTGGGCACCCCGGCCGCGGGACGCACCCGGCTGGTCGACGACCTCGGCACCTGGCTGACCCACGAGATCGACGACGCGGCCGCCTGGGACGCCCCCCGCGGCACGGTCGGCCCCCGGTGCACGGCGCTGGTCGACGCGGTGGCCGCGAGCCGGGACGACCTGGTGCTCGTCAGCCCCGAGGTGGGCCTGGGCGTGGTGCCGGCCACCCGCTCGGGCCGGCTGTTCCGCGACGAGCTCGGCCGCCTCAACGCCCGGCTCGCCCAGGAGTGCGACGCGGTGCTGCTGCTCGTCGCGGGCATCCCGCTGCGGCTGCACTGACGCACCGCCCCGACCCCGCCCGCCCCCACCCGAGACGAGGACCCGTGCCCGAGCAGAGCGACGACCCGACCGCACCCCGGTTCGACCCGGTGACCGCCCCGGACGGCGGTGCGCTGCGCGAGGCGCTGGCCCGGCACCGCACCCTGGTCAAGCCCGCGGGCTCGCTGGGCCGGCTCGAGGAGCTCGGCGCCTGGGTCGCCGCGTGCCAGGGCCAGTGCCCGCCGCACCCGTTCGCCCGGCCGCGTGTGGTCGTCGTGGCCGGGGACCACGGGGTGGCCGCGCACGGGGTGTCCGCGTACCCGCCGGCCGTGACCCGCCAGGTGGTGGGGGCGGTGCTCGCGGGCGGGGCGGCGGTCAACGTCCTGGCCGGTCTCGCCGGGGCGTCGGTGCGGGTGCTCGACGTCGCGGTCGACCACGCGGGCACGCCGGGCGAGGACCTCCCCGAGCTGGTCCGCGCCCTCAAGGTGCGCGACGGGTCCGGCTCGATCGACCGGGAGGACGCGCTGAGCCAGGTGGAGGTGGCCGCCGCCGTGGCCGCGGGCCGGGTGGCGGCCGAGGAGGAGGTCGACGCGGGGGCCGACCTGCTCGTGCTGGGCGACCTGGGCATCGGGAACACCACCGTGGCCGCCGTCCTGGTCGCCGCGCTCACCGACACCGAGCCCGTCGCCGTGGTCGGCCGCGGCACCGGCATCGACGACGACGCCTGGATGCGCAAGGCCGCCGCGATCCGGGACGCGCTGCGCCGGGCCCGCCCCGTGGTCGCCGACCCGCTGGCCCTGCTCCGCACGGTCGGGGGCGCCGACCTGGCCGCGATGGTGGGCTTCCTCGCCCAGGCCGCGGTGCGCCGCACCCCCGTCGTCCTGGACGGTGTCGTCGTCGCCGCGGCGGCCATGCTGGCCGAGCGGCTGGCGCCGGGGGCGAGCGACTGGTGGGTGGCCGGGCACCTCTCCGCCGAGCCCGCCCACGTGCTGGCCCTGGCCGACCTCGGCCTGGTGCCGCTGCTCGACCTCGACCTGCGCCTCGGCGAGGGCACCGGCGCGCTGCTCGCGCTGCCGCTGCTCACGGCTGCGGTGCACGTGCTCGGCGAGATGGCCACGTTCGACGAGGCCGGGGTGGCGGGCCCGGACGCCGACCCCGCCTCGCCGCCCCCGACGTGAGCGCGCTCGACGGCGCCCGGCTGGCCACGTCCTGGTTGACGGTGCTGCCGGTGCGCGGCCCGGCGGAGGTCGACCGGGCCGCGGGGGGCGCGGCGGTCGGCTGGGCCCCGCTGGTCGGGGTCGGCCTCGGTGCGGGGGCGGCCGCGCTGGCGGCGCTGCTCACCGCGGCCGGGGCGGCGCCGCTGCTGGTGGGGCTGCTGACCGTGGGCGCCCTGGGCCTGCTGACCCGCGGCATGCACCTCGACGGGCTCGCGGACACCGTCGACGGCCTGGGCTGCTACGGCGCGCCCGAGCGCGCGCTGGCCGTGATGCGCTCCGGCGGGGCCGGGCCGTTCGCGGTGGCCGTGCTGCTGCTCGTGCTCGGCGCGCAGGCCGTCGCGGTGGGCGGGGGGGCCGCCTGGGGCCGCTGGGCCGCGGTGGTGCTCGCGGTGGCCGCCGGACGTGTCGCGGTGGTCTGGGCGTGCGTGCGCGGCGTGCCCGCCGCCACCCCGACGGGGCTCGGTGCGACCGTGGCCGGCACCCAGCCGGGGTGGCGGCCGGCGGCCTGGACCGCGGCGCTGCTGCTGGCCTCGGTGGCGGCCGTGCCCGGGCGCTGGTGGGTGGGCCCGGCGGGGGTGGTGCTGGCCGCCGCGCTGCTGGCGCCGGCGCTGCGCCACGTGGTGCGCCGCCTCGGCGGGGTCACCGGGGACGTGCTGGGCGCCGCCTGCGAGGTCGCGGTGACGGCCGTGCTGGTGGTGTCCTCGCTGCGCTGAGGACCCCGGGGGCTCAGCCGTGCAGCGTCGTCATCCAGCCGTGGGGGTCGGCGACGCTCCCGCGCTGGATGCCGGTCAGCGTCTCGCGCAGCCCCAGGGTCACCGGGCCCGCCTGCCCGCCGGCGACCTCGAACTCGCCCTCGGCGTGCTTGACCCGTCCGACGGGGGTGATGACGGCGGCGGTGCCGCAGGCGAACACCTCGGTGATCTCGCCGGACTCCGCGCCCTTCTCCCACTCCTCCGTGGAGATGCGGCGCTCCTCGACGGCCATGCCCCGGTCGCGGGCGAGGGTGAGCAGCGAGTCGCGGGTGATGCCGGGCAGCAGCGAGCCGGAGAGCTCGGGGGTGACCAGCCGGGCGTCGTCGCCGTCGCCGAGGACGAAGAACAGGTTCATCCCGCCCATCTCCTCGACCCACCGCCGCTCGAGGGCGTCGAGCCAGACCACCTGGTCGCAGCCCTCGTCGGCGGCCTGGGCCTGGGCCAGCAGCGAGGCAGCGTAGTTGCCGGCGAACTTCGCCGCGCCGGTGCCGCCCGGGGCCGCCCGGACGTACTCGGTGGACAGCCACACGCTGACCGGGCTCACCCCGCCCTGGGCGAAGTAGGCCCCGGCGGGCGAGGCGATGAGCAGGTAGCGGTAGTCGCGGGCCGGCCGCACGCCGAGGCCGGCCTCGGTGGCGAACAGGTACGGCCGCAGGTACAGCGAGGACTCCCCCCCGGACTCGGGCACCCATCCCTCGTCGGCCTCGAGCAGGGCGCGCAGCGACCCCAGGAACCACTCGTCGGGCATCTCCGGCATGGCCAGGCGACGGGCGGAGGTGCGGAACCGCTCGGCGTTGGCGCCAGGCCGGAACGACGCGATCGTCCCGTCGGGCTGCCGGTAGGCCTTGAGGCCCTCGAAGATGGCCTGCCCGTAGTGCAGCACGCTGGCCGCGGGGTCGAGCTCGACCGGCCCGTAGGGCTCCACGGACGCGTCGTGCCACCCGGCGTCGGCGCTCCACGACGCGCTCACCATGTGGTCGGTGAAGTACCGGCCGAAGCCGGGGGCCAGCAGCAGCTCGCCCCGCTCGGCCACCGCCATCGGGGCCGGGTGCTGGGCGCGGGTGAAGGTCGGCGCGGCGGTCATGGGGGCATCGTAGGCCCGCACCCCGGCCGGGTCCGAGCCGGTTTCCCAGCCCGCCGCGGCCTGCTCAGCGGGTGCGGGAGGGCACGAACGGCGGTGCCACGACCTCGGCCCGCACGGTGCGGCCGCGCACGTCGAGGGCGACCTCGTCGCCCTTCCCGATCCCGGCCGCGGTGTCGAGCAGGGCCAGCGCGATGCCGACCTTGAGCGTCGGGGAGAACGTGCCCGAGGTGGTCGTCCCCACGGCCGCGCCGTCGCGCAGCACGGTCATCCCCTCCCGGGCCACGCCCCGGTCGAGCAGCCGCAGGCCCCACATCCGGCGCGCGGGGCCCGCCGCCCGCTCGGCGAGCAGCGCCTCCCGGCCGAAGAACTCCGGCTTGTCCCAGCCGACCGCCCACGCCGAGCGGGCCTGCACGGGGCTGGTGGCGGGGGTGAGCTCGTGGCCGTGCAGCGGGTAGCCCATCTCGGTGCGCAGGGTGTCGCGGGCGCCGAGGCCGCACGGCTGCCCCCCGCGGGGCACGGCGAGGTCGAGCAGGGCACGGAACAGGTCGGGGGCGTCGTCCCACGCGGGCAGCAGCTCGTAGCCGAGCTCGCCGGTGTAGCCGGTGCGGCACACGCGGACCGGGCGGCCGTCCCAGGTGGCGTCGCGCCAGGCCATGTAGTCGACGTCGGTGGGCAGGCCGAGCGCGTCGAGGACCTCGGCCGAGCGGGGACCCTGCACGGCGAGGACCCCGTAGGAGGTGTGCAGGTCGGTCACCTCGACGCCGCCGGGGGCGACGGCCGCGAGCGCGGCCACCACCGCGGCGGTGTTGGCGGCGTTGGGCACGAGGAACACCTCGTCGGCGGAGACGAGGTAGGCGATGAGGTCGTCCACCACGCCGCCGGAGGGGGTGCAGCACAAGGTGTACTGCGCCTGGCCGGGGGCGATGCGGCCCAGGCTCGCCGTCAGGCAGCGGTCGACGAACGCGGCCGCACCGGGTCCGCGCACCAGCGCCTTGCCCAGGTGACCCACGTCGAACACGCCGACCGCCTGCCGCACCGAGAGGTGCTCGGACACCGTGCCCGCGTAGGACACCGGCATCTCCCAGCCGCCGAAGGGCGCGAGCACCGCGCCCAGCTCGACGTGCTGGGCGTGCACCGAGGTGCGACGCAGGGCGGGGGCAGCAGGGTCCGTCACGCGCCCGACCGTAGTCACCCGGTGGTCGATAGCATCGACAACGACCTGGCCACCCCGGGTCGTCACCGCCACCGACCACCAGGGAGCCCGCCGACCGTGAGCCCGAAGACCACCGTCACCACCCCCGCCCTGCCGCAGCTGCGGCTCGTCGCCTCCCCCGGCCGGGGCACCGACGTGGTGGTGGTCGCGCTCGCCCCGGACGGCGACCGCCCCCGCGTCGTCGGCACCGACCTGCTCGACGGCACCACGCTGCTCGACGAGCTCGTCGAGCTCGGCGCCACCGGGAAGGCGGGCACCACGACGACGCTGCCCACCCGCGGCGACCTCGTCGCGCCCCGGCTGCTCGCCGTCGGCCTGGGCGAGGTCGAGGGCGACGCCCCCACCGCCGAGCAGGTCCGCCGGGCCAGCGGGGTGGCGGCCCGGGCGCTCGCCGGCACCACCCGCGCGGCCACCACCCTCGCCGGCCTGGACCTCGGCGCGGCGGCCGAGGGCACCGTCCTCGGCGCGCACGTCTTCCGCACCTACCGCTCCGAGGCGGGCACCGCGCCGCTGGCCGAGGTCGACCTCGTCGTCGACAGCCCGCGCGGCGCTCCTGCGAAAGCCGCGCTGGCCCGGGCGGTCGTGGTCGGGCGTGCGGTGCTCACCGCACGCGAGCTGGTCGACACCCCGCCCAACGACCTCTACCCCGCCTCGTTCGCCGACCGGGCGGCCGCGCTGGGCCGTGCCGCCGGACTCGACGTCGAGGTGCTCGACGAGAAGGCCCTGGCCAAGGGCGGCTACGGCGGCATCACCGGCGTCGGGCAGGGCTCGTCGCGCCCGCCCCGGCTGGTGCGGCTGACCTGGAAGGGGGCCGGGCGCAAGGCCCGCCGGAACCCGACGGTGGCGCTGGTGGGCAAGGGCATCACGTTCGACACCGGCGGCATCTCGCTCAAGCCGGGCCCGGGCATGGAGGCCATGACCTCCGACATGGCCGGCGCGGCGGCCGTCGTGGCCACCGTCGTCGCCGCGGCGGAGCTCGCGCTGCCCGTCGCCGTGACCGCCACCGTGCCGATGGCGGAGAACATGCCGTCCGCGACGGCGCAGCGCCCCGGCGACGTGCTGACCCAGTACGGCGGCACCACCGTCGAGGTCCTCAACACCGACGCCGAGGGCCGGCTGATCCTGGCCGACGCCATCGTCCGGGCCTGCGAGGACGACCCCGACTACCTCGTCGACACCGCCACGCTCACCGGGGCGCAGGTGGTGGGCCTGGGCAACCGGACCCCCGGCGTCATGGGCACCGACGACTTCCGCGACCGGGTCGCCCGCCTCTCCCGCGAGGTCGGCGAGGGCGGCTGGGCCATGCCGCTGCCGGACGAGCTGCGCGAGGGGCTGGACTCCCGGGTGGCGGACCTGGCCAACATCGCGGGCGACCGGGCAGCCGGGATGCTCGTGGCCGGGGTCTTCCTGCGCGAGTTCGTCGCCGAGGACGTGCAGTGGGCGCACGTCGACGTGGCGGGCCCGGCGTTCAACACCGGCAGCCCGCACGGCTACACCGGCAAGGGCGGCACCGGCGTGCCGGTGCGCACCCTGCTGGCCGTGCTGGAGGACGTCGCCGCGCACGGCTGAGCCGGGCGGGCGGCGGGTCGGGTCAGGTGTCCCGCTCCCGCCGCTCCCGGCGGCGCAGGACCCGCTCGCGGGCGTCGTGGTCGCGCATCCGCTGCGGGTAGCCGACCTTGCCGACGTCGTAGACGGGGATGGCCAGCTCCTCCCCCAGGCGTCGGGCGCTGCGGGCGTCGCCGATGCGCCGGCGGGTCCACTCGCCGTCGTGCGCGACGAGGCAGACCGTCAGCTCGGTGACCGTGGTGGGCGGCTCGACGAAGGCCTCGACGCCGTGCCGCGCCCGGGTCCACTCCGCGAGGTGGCGGGCCGCCTCCGGCGTCACGGCCGGGCCCCGGCCCAGCACGCGGCGCGCCCGCCGGCGCAGCCCACCCGTCCGCCACCTGCTCAGCAGGGCCACGTCGCACCTCGTCCCGGTCGGGGCGCGGTCCGGGTGACCGCCCCGCCCTCGATGGTGCCAGCGCGGCGCACCGGGGCGGGCGGGTCGCGACCCGCCCCCGGGCTCCGCACACCACGCGGGGTCACAAGTGGAAGGATGGGTTCACCAGCAGCACTCGCGCCCGTGACCGCGAGACCCGGGGCCCACCGGCCCGGGCGTCGCGCGGCCGGGACACAGAGATGGAGACGACGTTGACCGACAGCACCGACCTCGTGATCCTGGGCGGCGGCTCGGGCGGCTACGCGGCAGCGTTCCGCGCCTCGCAGCTCGGCCTGTCCGTGACCCTCATCGAGCACGACAAGGTCGGCGGGACGTGCCTGCACCGCGGGTGCATCCCCACCAAGGCGCTGCTGCACGCGGCGGAGATCGCCGACGGCGCGCGCGAGGGCGCGAGCTTCGGCGTCAAGTCCACCTTCGACGGCATCGACATGCCCGGGGTGAACAAGTACAAGGACGGCGTCGTCAGCAAGCTCTACAAGGGACTGCAGGGCCTGGTGAAGGCCAACAAGGTCACCTACGTCGAGGGAACAGGCACGTTCGTCGGTGACCGCACGGTCGAGGTCGACGGGACCCGGTACGTCGCGGACAAGGCCGTCGTCCTGGCCACCGGCTCCTACGCCAAGACGCTGCCCGGCCTGGAGATCGGCGGCCGGATCATGACCAGCGAGCAGGCCCTGGGCCTGGACCACGTCCCGGAGCGGGTCGTCGTGCTCGGCGGCGGCGTCATCGGCGTCGAGTTCGCCAGCGTGTGGGCCTCCTTCGGCGCCCAGGTGACCGTGGTGGAGGGCCTGCCCCGGCTGGTCGCGGCCGAGGACGAGTGGGCCTCCAAGCAGCTCGAGCGGGCCTTCCGCAAGCGCAAGATCAAGTTCACCACCGGCGTGAAGTTCGCGAGCGCCGAGCAGACCGACGACACCGTCACGGTCACCCTCGAGGACGACACCACCATCGAGGCCGACCTGCTGCTCGTCGCCGTCGGCCGCGGGCCCAGCACGCAGGGCACCGGCTTCGAGGAGGCAGGCGTGGAGATGGACCGCGGCTTCGTCCTCACCGACGAGCGGCTGCGGACCAACCTCGACGGGGTCTACGCCGTCGGTGACATCGTCCCCGGTCTGCAGCTGGCCCACCGCGGCTTCCAGCAGGGCATCTTCGTCGCCGAGGACGTGGCCGGGCTGAACCCGCCCGTCATCGACGAGACCGGCATCCCCCGCGTCACCTACTCCAACCCCGAGGTGGCCTCCGTGGGGCTCAGCGAGGCCCAGGCCGAGGAGAAGTACGGCAAGGTCACCAGCCTCGTCTACGACCTCGCGGGCAACGGCAAGAGCCAGATCCTCAAGACCGCCGGCGGGGTCAAGGTGGTGCGCCAGGGCGCGGCCGACGAGCAGGGCCCCGTGGTCGGGGTCGTCATGGTCGGCGAGCGGGTCGGCGAGCTCGTCGCCGAGGCCCAGCTCATCGTCGGCTGGGAGGCCTACGCCGACGACGTCGCCCCCCTGGTGCACGCCCACCCGACGCAGACCGAGGCCATCGGCGAGGCCTTCCTGGCCCTCGCCGGCAAGCCCCTGCACTCGCACGGCTGAGCACCCACGGCTGAGCTCGACCCGTTCCACCTGCTCGACCCGGACCACCCGACACACCACGACCGCGCCACGAGGAGTCGAAGGACATGGCCTTCTCCGTAGAGATGCCCGCACTGGGCGAGAGCGTCACCGAGGGCACCGTGACCCGGTGGCTCAAGCAGGAGGGGGACACGGTCGAAGTCGACGAGCCGTTGCTCGAGGTCTCCACGGACAAGGTCGACACCGAGATCCCGTCCCCCGCCGCGGGCGTGCTGCAGAAGATCGTGGCGCAGGAGGACGACACCGTGGAGGTCGGCGGCGAGCTCGCCGTCATCGGGGACGGTGACGACGGCGGGTCCGACGACAGCGGGTCCGGCGACAGCAGCAGCTCGGCCGGGGACGACGCGGCCGACAGCGGGGACGCCGAGGACCCGGACGAGCCCAGCGGGGGCAGCAGCGACTCCGCCGACGGCGACGCCGAGCCGCAGGAGACCGTCGAGGCCGACGCCGAGCCCACCGGCGGCAGCTCGGGTGGCAGCAGCTCGGGCGGGTCCGGTGGTGGCTCGGGCACGACGGTCGAGATGCCCGCCCTGGGCGAGAGCGTCACCGAGGGCACCGTCACCCGGTGGCTCAAGTCCGTCGGTGACACCGTCGAGGTCGACGAGCCCCTGCTCGAGGTCTCCACGGACAAGGTCGACACCGAGATCCCCTCGCCGGTCGCGGGCACCCTGCTCTCCATCGCGGCGGAGGAGGACGAGACGGTCGAGGTCGGCGGCGCGCTGGCCACGATCGGCGACCCCGACGGCGACGGGTCCTCGGGCTCCGGTGACTCGGGCGACAGCGCGGACAGCACGGAGGGCTCCGCCTCCGACTCCGACGAGACCCCGCTGGAGGCCGAGGAGAAGGACGACGAGGCCGCCCGCGCCGAGGCCTCGGACAAGGACGCCAGCAAGGACTCCAGCAAGGACTCCTCCGGGGACGGGAGCGGGGACAGCGGCGCCGGCTCGGGCGCGACGGCCAAGCACGCCGCCCCCGACGACTCCGACGATGCCGGCTCGAGCTCGGGCTCGAGCGCCAAGCAGACCGAGAAGGCCGACGCCGAGGCGTCCGGGTCCGCCACCTCCGGGCACGCCCCGGCCACCGCGGCCAAGGCGGCCGACGACGCGGCGGAGAAGAACCGGCCCAGCGGCGACGCCTCGCCCTACGTGACGCCCCTGGTGCGCAAGCTCGCCGCGGAGAACGACGTCGACCTGTCCACGGTGTCCGGCACCGGGGTCGGCGGGCGCATCCGCAAGCAGGACGTGCTGGCCGCGGCGGAGGACGCCAAGGCCGCGCAGCAGACGCCGGCCCAGGAGGAGGTCGCGACGTCCTCGGCCCCGGCCGCCCAGGCCCCGGCCAAGGCCTCCCCCGCCCCGCAGCCCAGCCCCGAGCTGGCCGCGCTGCGCGGCACGGTGAAGAAGGCGAGCCGCATCCGACAGATCACCGCGACCAAGACCCGGGAGTCGCTGCAGACCACCGCGCAGCTCACCCAGGTCCACGAGGTCGACATGACCCGCGTGGTCGCGCTCCGGGCGCGGGCCAAGAAGTCGTTCGCCGAGCGGGAGGGCGTGAACCTCACCTACCTGCCGTTCTTCGCGAAGGCCGTCGTCGAGGCGCTCAAGGCGCACCCGAACGTCAACGCCTCCTACGACGAGGGCTCGAAGGAGATCACCTACCACGCCGCCGAGCACCTGGGCATCGCCGTGGACACCGAGCGGGGCCTGCTCTCGCCCGTCATCCACAACGCCGGCGACCTGTCGATCGGTGGCCTTGCCCGGGCCATCGCCGACATCGCCGACAAGGCGCGGACCAACAAGCTCACCCCGGAGCAGCTCTCCGGCGGCACGTTCACCATCACCAACATCGGCAGCCAGGGGGCGCTCATCGACACCCCCATCCTGGTCCCGCCGCAGTCGGCGATGCTGGGCACCGGGGCGATCGTCAAGCGCCCGGTCGTGGTCACCGACGAGCTGGGTGGCGACACCATCGCCGTGCGCTCGGTGGTCTACCTGCCGCTGACCTACGACCACCGGCTGGTCGACGGCGCCGACGCGGGTCGCTTCCTCTCCACCATCAAGCGCCGCCTCGAGGAGGCCGCGTTCGAGGGTGACCTGGGCCTGTAGTCCGCCGCACGCGACCGACGGCCGCCACCCCGCACCCGGGGTGGCGGCCGTCGGTCGGTCAGGGCCCGGCCGGTTGGCGGGGCGCAGCCCGGCGGACGAGGATCACCGCCATGCGCGTCCTCGTCGCCGGCTCCTCCGGCCTCATCGGTACCGAGCTCGTCACCACCCTGCGCGGCGCCGGGCACGAGGTGACCCGCATGGTGCGCCGCGACCCGACGGGCGGGGACGAGGTGCGGTGGGACCCCACCGCGGGGCGCGTGCCCGAGGACGCGCTCGACGCCACCGACGCCGTGGTCAACCTGTGCGGGGTCGGCGTCGGGGACAAGCGCTGGTCGGGCTCGTACAAGCAGGCCATCCGGGACAGCCGGCTCGACCCCACCGAGACCATCGCCAAGGCCGTCGCCGCCCGGGGGGTGCGCACGCTGGTCAACGCCAGCGCGGTGGGCTACTACGGCGACACCGGCTCGACGGAGGTCACCGAGTCCCACCCCGCCGGCGAGGGCTTCCTCGCGCAGGTGTGCGTGGACTGGGAGCGCGCCACGCAGGCCGCGGACACCGCCGGGGTGCGGGTGGTGCACCTGCGCACCGGCCTGGTGCTCAGCGCCCACGGCGGCCTGATGGACAAGCTGCGGCCGCTCTACAAGCTCGCCCTCGGCGGCCGGCTCGGCGACGGCAGGCAGTACTTCCCCTGGATCTCGCTGCGCGACGAGGTCGACGCCATCGTCTTCGCCCTGACCACCGACGCGGTGTCGGGCCCGCTGAACCTGACCGGGCCGGAGCCCGTCACCAACCGGGAGTTCAACTCCGTCCTCGCCTCGGCCTACAGCCGGCCCGCGCCGTGGGTGGTCCCCGGCGTCGCGCTCAAGGCCGTGCTGGGCGAGTTCGCCGAGGAGGGGGTGCTCGCCGGGCAGAACGCGGTGCCCCGGGCGCTGCTCGACGCCGGGTTCACCTTCACCCACCGCACGCTCGGGCAGGCCATGTCCGCCATCGCGGTCTGACGTGACCGGCTCACCCGGGAGCGGCGGGACGGTCGACGCCGACGTCGTCGTGGTGGGCGCCGGGATGGCCGGGCTGGTGTGCGCCCGCCACCTCGCCGACGCCGGGCGCCACGTGGTGGTCGTCGAGGCCGCGGACCGGGTCGGCGGCCGGGTCGCGACCGACGAGGTCGACGGGTTCCACTGCGACCGCGGCTTCCAGGTGCTCAACACCGACTACCCGGCGCTGCGCCGGGAGGCCGACCTCGACGCGCTCGACCTGCGCGCGTTCTCGACCGGCGCGGCGGTGCGCACCGACGACGGTGCGCTGCACGTGCTGCGCCACCCCCTGCGGGCCCCGCTGAGCGCGCCGCGGACCGCGGTGGACCGGTTGCTCACCCTGCGGGAGAAGCTCGCGCTGGTCGCGTTCTCCGCCCCGATCTTCCTGCACCCCGGGCACGAGGCCGTGGACCGCGAGGACGTCGACGTCGCCGCGATGCTGGAGCGCGCGGGGCTGGGCGGTGGGGCCACCGAGCGCTTCTTCCGGCCGTTCCTGGCGGGGGTGCTGCTGGAGGACCGGCTCGAGACCTCCGCCCGCTACGCCGCCCTGGTGTGGCGCACCTTCCTGCGCGGCACCGTCACCGTGCCCTCCCGCGGCATCGCCGCGCTGCCCACCCAGCTCGCCGCGCGGCTGCCGGCGGGCACCGTGCGGCTGCGCACCCCGGCGCGCTCGGTCACCGGGACCCGGGTGGGCACCGACTCGGGCCCGCTGACCGCGCGCGCGGTCGTCGTGGCCGTCGACCCCGACCGGGTGACCGACCTGCTGCCCGACCTGCCCGCCCCGGCCGTCCGGTCCGTCACCACCTACTACCACGTGGCCGACGAGGCCCCGACCGACGAGCCGCTGCTGCACCTCGACGCGGCGGGCGGCCCGGTCGTCAACACCGTGGTCATGACCGCGGCCGCGCCCAGCTACTCCCCCGACCACCGGGCCCTGGTGTCGAGCTCCGTGCTCGGCACCGGCACGGCCACCGAGGCGCAGGTGCGCCGCCACGCCGGCCGGCTGCTGGGCACCGACCCGCGCGGCTGGACCCACCTGCACACCGCCGAGGTCCCCGTGGCGCTGCCCGTGCTGACCCCGCCCACCCCCGCCGGGCTGCGGCGCGACGTCGACCTCGGCGACGGCCTGTTCGTCACCGGCGACCACCGGGACTCGCCCTCGCTGCAGGGGGCCATGGCGGGTGGGCGGCGCACCGCCGCGGCCGTGCTGGCGCGGCTCGCCCGGGCGTAGCGTCGCAGCCATGCCTCGCCGGGGATCCGCACGCGCCCGCTCCGACGCCGCGCTCGACGTCCGCGTCCTGGGCACCGTCGACTACGAGCAGGCGTGGGCGCAGCAGCGCGAGCTCGCGGCCGCGTGCGCCGACGGCACCGGGCCCGACACGCTGCTGCTGCTCGAGCACCCGCCCGTCTACACCGCGGGCCGGCGCACCACCGACGCGGAGCGCCCCGTCGACGGCACCCCGGTGGTCGACGTCGACCGGGGCGGCAAGATCACCTGGCACGGGCCCGGCCAGCTGGTCGGGTACCCCATCCTCAAGCTCGCCGACCCCATCGACGTCGTCGACCACGTGCGCCGCCTGGAGCAGGCCCTGATCAGCGTGTGCGACGACCTCGGCCTGGTCACCGGCCGCGTCGAGGGCCGCACCGGGGTGTGGCTGGCCGCCACCGCCGAGCGCCCCGAGCGCAAGGTCGCCGCCATCGGGGTCCGCGTCGCCCGCGGCGTCACGCTGCACGGCTTCGCGCTGAACTGCGACCCCGACCTGACGGCCTTCGGCGCGATCGTCCCCTGCGGCATCACCGACGCCGGCGTCACCTCGCTGTCCGTGGAGCTCGGCCGCGACGTCACCGTGGCCGAGGTCCGGGAGCGCACCACCGCCGCCGTGGTCGCCGCGCTGGAGGGGGTGCTGGCGGTGACCGAGCGGGACCTGGTCCGGACGCCGGTGCCGGCCGTCCCCGGGCTGCGCCTCGAGCTCGACGAGCGGCTCAGCCGGGCGTGAGACCGGCCCGGGCCCCCTGCCGGGCCTGAGCCCGTGGCGATCACCCGGCGTAGGCTCGACCGGTGACCGCGCAGCCTGACGGACGCAAGCTCCTGCGACTGGAGATCCGCAACTCCGAGACCCCGATCGAGCGCAAGCCGTCGTGGATCAAGACCCGGGCGACGATGGGCCCGGAGTACACCGAGCTCAAGGGCCTGGTGAAGCGCGAGGGCCTGCACACGGTGTGCGAGGAGGCCGGGTGCCCCAACATCTTCGAGTGCTGGGAGGACCGCGAGGCCACCTTCCTCATCGGCGGTGAGCAGTGCACGCGGCGCTGCGACTTCTGCCAGATCGACACCGGCAAGCCCGCCGACCTCGACCGCGACGAGCCGCGCCGGGTCGCCGAGTCGGTCCAGGCCATGGGCCTGCGCTACTCGACCATCACCGGCGTCGCCCGCGACGACCTCGACGACGGCGGGGCGTGGCTCTACGCCGAGACGGTCCGCCGCATCAAGGCGCTCAACCCCGGCACCGGCGTCGAGCTGCTCATCCCCGACTTCAACGCGGTGCCCGAGCAGCTGGCCGAGGTCTTCTCCTCCCGGCCCGAGGTGCTGGCGCACAACGTGGAGACCGTGCCGCGCATCTTCAAGCGCATCCGGCCGGCCTTCCGCTACGAGCGCAGCCTCGACGTCATCACCGCCGCGCGCGAGGACGGCCTCATCACCAAGTCCAACCTGATCCTGGGCATGGGCGAGACCCCCGACGAGGTGGACGAGGCGCTCGCCGACCTGCACGACGCGGGCTGCGAGATCATCACCATCACCCAGTACCTGCGTCCCAGCCCGCGCCACCACCCGGTGGACCGCTGGGTCAAGCCCGAGGAGTTCGTCGCCCACTCCGACGTGGCGACCGAGCTCGGCTTCGCCGGGGTCATGGCCGGGCCGCTGGTGCGCTCGTCCTACCGCGCGGGCCGGCTCTACACCCAGGCCGTCGCGCACCGCGGCGAGCAGGTGCCCGAGAACCTCACCCACCTCGCGGGGGCCGGCACCGCCTCGCAGGAGGCCAGCGCGGTCCTCGCCCGCCAGTAGCCCGGGGCGGGCCGCGCCGCCGGTCCCGCGGGGCGCGGGCGGTCCGCACCGCGCCGTATCGTGGCGCCCATGGCGAAGGCAGGCAGCGGGGACAAGGCCGACAAGAAGGCGGCGAGGTCGGCCAAGCGGGCGGCGTCGAAGGCGCGTCGTGCCCAGATGTGGCAGGCGTTCCAGATGCAGCGCCGCGAGGACAAGGCGCTCGTGCCGATCCTGCTCGGCGTGCTCGTCGGGTCCATCGCCCTGTTCGCGCTGGTCGGCTTCCTCGTCGGTGCGCCCACCATCCTCATCCCGCTCGGCGTGGTCGTCGGAATCCTGGTCGGCGTCATCGTCTTCGGCCGCCGGCTGCAGCGCAGCGTCTACGCCAAGGCCGACGGGCAGCCCGGCGCGGCCGGGTGGGCGCTGGACAACCTGCGCGGCAGCTGGCGGGTCAACCAGGCCGTGGCCGGCACCACCCAGCTCGACGCGGTGCACCGCGTGCTCGGCCGTCCCGGGGTGATCCTCGTGGCCGAGGGTGCGCCGCACCGGGTCAAGGGCCTGCTCGCCCAGGAGAAGAAGCGCATCGCCCGGATCGTCGGGGACACCCCCATCTACTCGGTGGTGGTCGGCGACGACGAGGGCCAGGTGCCCCTGAGCAAGCTGCAGCGCCACATAACCAAGCTGCCCCGCAACATCGACGTCAAGGCGATGGACGGCCTCGAGGCCCGGCTGGCGGCGCTCGGCGCCCGCGGCGGCGCGGCCATGCCCAAGGGGCCGATGCCGGCCGGGGCGAAGATGCGCAACGTGCAGCGGACCGTCCGGCGCCGCTGAGGCGGACTAGCGGGAGCGGACCAGGGCGGTGCTGCTGAGCCGGTCCTGCAGCCCGCGGCCGTCGCGGTCCATGATGATCGCCGGCAGGACCACGGCCAGCAGCAGGGAGCGCACCAGCGCCCGCCGCCACCCCACGGCCACCGCCGGGGAGACGACGTCGCCCCGGGCGGCCTCCGCCGGGGTGGGCACCGCGACGACCCGGATGCCCATCACCAGCTGGCCGGGGGTGAAGGCGAACAGCGCCACGGCCACCACCCCCACCGCGGCCCAGACGAGCAGCGTCGTGGTCGAGCGACCGCCCGGGAGCAGACCGGCGACGGCGAGGGCCATCAGCCAGTCCAGGGTGACCGCCGCGGCGCGGCGCCCCAGCCCGGGCAGTGAGCCGGGACCGTGGGCGGGCAGGCCCAGCAGCTCACCGGGGTGGGACTGGGGCTCGTCGGAGGTCGGCGGCAGGCTGGCGTCGCCACCGAGCCACGACCCGGTCATCCTGGGCACTCCCCCAGGGTAGGCGGCCCGGGCGGGTCCGCACCCGGACCGTCCGGCCCCCACCGGGGCGGGTGACGCGTAACACTGCGGAAACACACGAGTGACGGGTGGGCAACACCGCCTTCCTACCGTCGCGACAACGCGGTCGCCCCGGCCGCCGGTGAACCGAGCGAGACGAGCCGCAGCCCTCGGTGCTGCGACGCGACGACGAAGGAGCCCACCACGGTGTTCAGCACACCCGACGAGGTCATGAAGTTCATCGCCGACGAGGGGGTGGAGTACGTCGACATCCGGTTCTGCGACCTGCCGGGCGTGATGCAGCACTTCACGCTGCCCGCCAAGGCCTTCACACAGGACGTGTTCGACGACGGGCTGGCCTTCGACGGCAGCTCGGTGCGCGGCTTCCAGTCCATCCACGAGTCGGACATGATGCTGCTGCCCGACGTCGCCACGGCGCACCTCGACCCGTTCCGGGCCGCGAAGACGCTGAACATGAGCTTCTTCGTGCACGACCCGTTCACCCGCGAGTCCTACAGCCGCGACCCCCGCAACGTCGCCCGCAAGGCCGAGGAGTTCCTCAAGGCCTCCGGCGTGGCCGACACCTGCTTCTTCGGCGCCGAGGCCGAGTTCTACATCTTCGACTCGGTGCGCTTCGACTCCCAGGCCAACGGCACCTTCTACGAGGTCGACTCCGAGGCCGGCTGGTGGAACACCGGGGCCGAGGCGGAGGCCGACGGCAGCCCCAACCTGGGCTACAAGGTCCGCTACAAGGGCGGCTACTTCCCCGTCGCGCCCTACGACCACTACGTCGACCTGCGCGACCAGATGTCGACCAACCTGCAGAACGCGGGCTTCGAGCTCGAGCGCGCGCACCACGAGGTCGGCACCGGCGGCCAGCAGGAGATCAACTACAAGTTCAACACCCTGCTGCACGCGGCCGACGACGTGATGCTGTTCAAGTACATCATCAAGAACACCGCGTGGCAGGCGGGCAAGTCGGTCACCTTCATGCCCAAGCCGCTCTTCGGCGACAACGGCTCCGGCATGCACTGCCACCAGTCGCTGTGGAAGGACGGCTCGCCGCTGTTCTACGACGAGAACGGCTACGCCGGGCTGTCGGACATGGCGCGGCACTACATCGGCGGCATCCTGCACCACGCCCCGAGCCTGCTGGCCTTCACCAACCCGACCATCAACAGCTACCACCGCCTGGTGCCCGGCTACGAGGCCCCCATCAACCTCGTCTACTCCCAGCGCAACCGCTCGGCCTCGGTCCGCATCCCGATCACGGGCAACAACCCCAAGGCCAAGCGCCTCGAGTTCCGCGCGCCGGACTCCTCGGGCAACCCGTACCTGGCGTTCGCCGCGATGATGATGGCCGGCCTGGACGGCATCAAGAACCGCCGCGAGCCCGGTGCCCCGGTGGACAAGGACCTCTACGAGCTCCCGCCGGAGGAGGCCAAGGACATCGCGCAGGCGCCGACCTCGCTGTCCGCGGTCATCGACAAGCTCGAGGAGGACCACGACTACCTGCTCGAGGGCGGGGTGTTCACCTCGGACCTCATCGAGAAGTGGATCGACCTCAAGCGCACCGACGAGATCGACCCCGTCCGGCTGCGCCCGCACCCGTACGAGTTCAACCTGTACTACGACTGCTGAGCGCACCCGCAGCCGCGACCGGCCCGCACCCCACCCGGGGTGCGGGCCGGCCCGCGTCCCGGGCCGGCACCGCGTTCCGCCCACTGAGCGCGGTCCCGGCGGGCCCCGCACCGCGTTCCGCCTACTCAGCGCGGTCCCGGCCGTCCCCGCACCGCGTCCCGCCCACCCAGCGCAGTCCCGGACGACGCCGGCCGAGGATGATCAGTGGACCGGACGGTCCAGTCGTGACACCCTGCGGGGGTGACGACCCACGGCGTGACCACCCCGCCCGCGACGGCCCGGGGCCGGGCGACCCGCGACCGCATCGTGGCCGCGGCCGCGGCGCTCGCGCAGCGTCGCGGGGTCCTGGCCACCAGCCTCGACGACGTCCGGCGGGCCACCTCGACCAGCAAGTCGCAGCTCTACCACTACTTCCCGGACAAGTCGGGGCTGGTCGGCACGGTCGTCGACGCCCAGGCCGACCACGTGCTCGCCACCCAGCAGCCCGCGCTCGGCGAGGTCGGGTCGATGGCGGGGCTGCGCGCCTGGCGCGACCACGTCATCGCGCTCTGCCGCGGCGAGGGCCCGCAGGGCGGCTGCCCGCTGGGACGGCTGGGGGCCGAGCTCGCCGAGGTCGACGACGCCGCCCGCGCCCGCGTCGCGGCCGGGTTCGACCGCTGGCGCGCCGCCCTCACGGCCGGGCTGGCGACCATGCAGCGCCGCGGCGAGCTGGCCGCTGATGCCGACGCCGAGCACCTGGCCCTGGGCCTGCTCGCCGCCGTGCAGGGCGGCCTGCTGCTCGCGCAGGTCCACCGCAGCACCACCCCGCTCGAGGCGGCGCTCGACCTCGCGCTCGCCGGCATCGCCGAGCAGGTCGGGGCGTGAGCGCGCCCGAGCAGGTCCCGCCCTCCCGCGCCGCCGACCCGGCCACCGCCGACGAGCACCTCGGCGAGCCGCGGGCGCTGTGGCGCCGGCTGCGCGACACCCCTCCCCCGGGCGTGGACCGGGTCCGCTTCCGCAGCCCGCTGCGCGGTCCGTGGCTCACCTCGGTGCTGGGCGCGGTGCTGCTGGTCAGCCTGCCGCTGGTCATCGTGACGGGCCTGCTCGACTGGGTCGCCTACGGCCCCCAGTACGGCCAGGCCAACCCGGGCACGGTCGGCTTCCTGCACCTGCCGGTGTTCGACTGGCCCACGCGGCCGTCGTGGCTGTTCCGGCTCACCGAGGGCCTGCACGTCGGGCTGGGCCTGGTGCTGGCCCCGGTCGTGCTGGCCAAGCTGTGGTCGGTGGTGCCCAAGCTGTTCGCGTGGCCGCCGTCGCGCTCGGTCGGCGAGGTGCTCGAGCGGGTCTCGCTGCTGCTGCTCGTCGGCGGGATCCTGTTCGAGATGGCCACCGGCATCCTGAACATCCAGTACGACTACGTCTTCGGGTTCAGCTTCTACACCGCGCACTACTTCGGGGCCTGGGTCTTCATCGCCGGCTTCGTCTCCCACGTGGTGCTCAAGCTGCCGACGATGGTGCGCAGCCTGCGGTCCCGCTCGCTGCGCGCCGAGCTGCGCACCTCCCGCGCGGACACCGTGCCCGAGCCGCTCGACGAGACGGGCCTGGTCTCGCGGGACCCGGCCGCCCCCACGCTGTCCCGGCGCGGGGCGCTCGGCCTCGTGGCCGGGGGTGCGGGCCTCGTCGCCGTGCTCAGCGTCGGGCAGACCCTGGGCGGCCCGCTGCGCCCGCTGGCGCTCCTGCTGCCCCGGGGACGGTCGTACGGCGACGGCCCCAACGACTTCCAGGTCAACAAGACGGCCGAGGCCGCCGGGGTGACCACGGACATGACCCAGGGGTGGACGCTCACCCTCACCGGCGGCCCGTCGCCGGTCCGGCTCAGCCGCGACGACCTGCTCGGGATGGACCTGCACACCGCGGAGCTGCCCATCGCCTGCGTCGAGGGCTGGTCGACCGTGCAGACCTGGACGGGGGTGCGGCTGCGCGACCTCGCCGCGCTGGCCGGTGTGCCGCAGCCGACCTCGCAGGTGACGACGTCGCTGCAGCCCGGCGGCCCGTTCACCCGTGTGCAGCTCAACGCCGGGCAGGTGGCCGATCCCGACTCGCTGCTCGCCCTGCGGGTCAACGGGGCCGACCTGTCCATGGACCACGGGTTCCCGGCGCGGGTGATCGTCCCCGCGATGCCCGGGGTCAACAACACCAAGTGGGTCGCCGGCCTGGAGTTCCTGTCGTGAGCGGGTTCCGCCGCGCCGTCGGCACCGGCCCGCTCGGCCTGCTCGTGCTCGTCGCCGCGTTCGCCCTCACCGGCTACGTCGTCAGCCTGCTCGGGGTGGCCGGGCTCACCGGCGGCGCGACCTGGTGGCAGACGATCCTGGTGTGGTTCGTCGGGGCCGTCATCCTGCACGACCTGCTGCTGTTCCCCGCCTACGCGCTCGCCGACCGGTCCCTGCGGGCCGGGCTCGACGCGGTGCGCCGCCGGGTGCCCGAGCGGGCGGCGCCGGCCGTCCCGGTGGTGAACTTCGTCCGCGTCCCCGCCCTGGCCACGGGGTTGACGTTCCTGCTGTTCTGGCCGGGGATCGTCAGCCAGGGCGCCGAGACCTTCCGCACGGCCACGGGTCTCACCCAGGACCCGTACCTCGGGCGGTGGCTGGCGCTGGTGGCGGTGTTCTGGGTGCTCAGCGCCGCGGCCTACGCGGTCCGCCTGGGGGCCGCCCGCCGCGGGCGGCAGGCCGCTCAGGCCCCGAAGGACGCCTCGACGACCTGACGGGCGCGGCGGGTGACGCGACGGTAGTGGTCCTGGAACGCCCCGCTGTCCCCCGCCGGCCACCCGGTGGCCACGGCGACCGCGTCGAGCAGCCGGCCCTGCGGCGGCAGCTGGTCGGCCGCCTTCCCCCGCACCAGCACCACGGCGTTGCGGGCCCGGGTGACCTCCAGCCACGCGTCGACGAGCACGTCGGCGTCCCCGGCGGGCAGCAGCTCGGCCGCCCCGGCGACCCGCAGCGCGTCCAACGTGGACGGGGTGCGCAGCGCCGGCAGCCGGTGGGCGTGGCGCAGCTGCAGCAGCTGGGCGGTCCACTCGATGTCGGCCAGCCCGCCGCGGCCCAGCTTGGTGTGGGTGGTGGGGTCCGCGCCGCGGGGCAGCCGCTCCGCGTCCACCCGGGCCTTGATGCGCCGCACCTCACGCACCCCGTCGCGGTCGAGCCCGCCCTCGGGGTAGCGCAGCGGGTCGACGACGGCCAGGAAGCGCTCGCCGAGCTCGGCGTCCCCGGCGACGGGGCGGGCGCGCACCAGGGCCTGACGCTCCCAGGTGGCGCCCCACTGCCGGTAGTAGGCCTCGTAGGAGGCGACGGTGCGCACCAGCGCCCCGCTGCGGCCCTCGGGGCGCAGCCCGGAGTCCACCCCCAGCGCCGGGTCGGGGCTGGGCGCGCCGAGCAGCGTGGTCACCCGCTCGGCCACCGTGCTCGCCCACCGGGTCGCGGTCCGCTCGTCCACCCCGGGCAGCGGCTCGCAGACGAACAGGACGTCCGCGTCGGAGCCGTAGCCGAGCTCGGAGCCCCCGAGCCGACCCATCCCGATGACCGCCAGCCGCGCCCGGGGCTCGGGGCCCGCCGCGCGGGTGGCCGCGACGAGGGCGGCGTCGAGCGCCGCGTCGGCCACGGCGGACAGCGCCTCGCACACCTGCCGGGTGTCGAGCAGCCCCAGGACGTCCGCGGAGGACACCCGGACCAGCTCGGCCCGGCGCAGCGAGCGGGCCACCTGCGCGGCGCGGACGGGCTCGTCGTGGCGCTCGGCGGCGGCGCGCAGGCTGCGGGCCACCTCGGCGGGCTCCGGGTCGAGCAGGCGCGGACCGACCGCGCCGTCGGCGTAGAGCCGCACCACCTCCGGGGAGCGCAGCAGCAGCTCCGCGGTGTAGGCCGAGGTCCCCAGCACCCGCACCAGCCGGGAGGCGACCACGCCCTCGTCGCGCAGCATCCGCAGGAACCACTGCTGCTCGCGCACCTCGGCGGACAGCCGCGTGTAGGCGAGCAGGCCGGCGTCGGGGTTCGGCGTCTCGGCCAACCACTCCAGCAGCGTCGGCAGCAGCACGGCCTGCACCCGCGGGGTGCGGCCCACCCCGGCGGTGAGGCTCGTCAGGTGCTGCAGCGCGCTGTCCGGCGAGAGGTAGCCCAGCGCGGCGAGCTGGCGGCGGGCGGCGTCGGTCGACAGCCGCATCGGGGCGGCGTCGATCTTGGCCACCGAGTCGAGCAGCGGTCGGTAGAACAGCTTCTCGTGCAGCCGGCGGATGCGCTGGGCGTGCCGGCGCACCTCGGCGGCCAGCGCGGTGACCGGGTCGGTGCCGTCGGTGCGCAGGTGCGCCGCGCGGGCCAGCCACCGGCGGTTCCGCTCGTCGTCGGCCGCGGGCAGGGTGTGGGTGCGGCGCAGGTGCTGCAGCTGCAGGCGGTGCTCGAGCAGGCGGAGGAACTCGTAGGAGGCGATGAGGTTGGCGGCGTCGTCGCGACCCACGTAGCCGAGCACGCCCATCGCGGCGAGCACGTCGACCGTGGCGGCGACGCGGAGCGAGGCGTCGGCGCGGCCGTGGACGAGCTGGATGAGCTGCACGGCGAACTCCACGTCGCGCAGCCCGCCGCGGCCGAGCTTGAGCTCGCGCTCGCGCAGCTCGGGCGGGACGGAGTCCTCCACCCGGCGGCGCATGGCCTGCACGTCGCCGACGAAGTCCTCCCGCTCGGCCGCCGACCACACCAGGGGGGTCACCGCGTCGAGGTACGCCGCGCCCAGGGCCAGGTCCCCGGTCATGGGGCGGGCCTTGAGCAGCGCCTGGAACTCCCAGGTGCGCGCCCACCGGTCGTAGTAGGCGAGGTGGGACTCGAGGGTGCGCACCAACGCCCCGTTGCGGCCCTCGGGGCGCAGGTTGGGGTCCACCTCGAAGAACGCGGCGCCACCGATGCGGACCAGGGCGCCGGCGAGTCGGGCGGCGACCGCGTCGGCGGGCTCGGCGACGAAGATGACGTCGACGTCGCTGACGTAGTTGAGCTCCCGCGCCCCGCACTTGCCCATGGCGATCACGGCGAGGCGCACCGGGGGCGGACCGTCGGGGCACACCTCGGCCACGGCCACCGCCAGCGCGGCGGTGAGCGCGGCGTCGGCCAGCGTCGTGAGCTGCTCGCCGACCTCGCGGAACGGGGCCACGGGCACGTCCTCGACGACCGACCCGGTGTCGACGGCGGCGACGAGCAGCAGCTCGTGGCGGTAGGCCACCCGCAGCGCGGCCACGGCCTCGGGGCCGGTCACCGCCGCGCGGTGGTAGGTGCCGTCCCCCTCCGGCCGGGCGTCCACGGCCGCGAGCAGCAGGGCGCGCACCTCGTCGGGGCCGGGGAGGTGCTCGGTGGTGTCGAGCCGGCGCCAGCTCGCCGGGTGGGCGACGAGGTGGTCGCCCAGGGTGGTCGAGGCGCCGAGGACGCCGAAGAGGCGGCCGCGCAGCCGGGCCGAGCCGGCCAGCCGGGTCTCGAGCTCGGCCCAGCCCGCGTCGCCGAGCGCGTCGGCGAGCCGGCACAGCGCGGCCAGGGCCAGGTCCGGGTCCCCGGCGCGGGACAGCGACCACAGCAGCGGTACGCGCTCCTCGGTCGTCCAGCCGAGGCGCTCCAGGCGGGTGTCGGCGTCGTCCTCGACGAGGCCGAGCCGGCCGGGCCCGGGGACCCGGCGGCGGCCGGGCGGTGGGGGCGTCACCGCAGCGTCCCCCCGCCCACCACGCCGTGGGCGGGCATCACCGGGCACCCAGCAGTGGCAGGTCGGCCGGCGGCGGGCCCGCGGCGGCGATCTCGACGAAGCGGGCCGCGACCGGGGCCCACGTCTCGGCGAGGTCGACGTGCAGGGCCTCGATCGTGCCCGGCTCGTGCTGCGAGCGCGGAACCCGCGCCGCGGCCACCGGGTCGCCCTCGATCCAGGTGCGCAGCAGGGCCGGGTCGGTCTCGACGTGGAACTGGAAACCCCAGGCGCAGCCGCCGACCCGGAACGCCTGGTTGGTGCAGTGCGGTGACACGGCGAGCAGCTCGGCCCCGGCGGGCAGCACGCTCACCTCGTCGTGGTGGAACTGCACGACGTCGGGGGTGAAGGGCAGCGTGGCCAGCAGCGGGTCGTTCGCGGCGGCGTCGCGGCGGGCGACGAGGCGGAACCCGGCCTCGGGGCCGTCGGGCATCCGCCGGGTCACCCCGCCGGCGGCCAGGGCCAACATCTGCGCGCCCAGGCACACCGCCAGCGTCGGGACCCGCTCGGCGACGGCCCGGGCCAGCAGGGCGCGGACGTCGGCGAGGAACGGGTGCCCGGCGTCGTCGTCGGCGTCCATCTCCCCGCCCAGGACGACGAGGCCCCGGGCGTCGCCGAGGTCCGCGGGCACCGGGTCCCCGGCGTGGGGCCGCACCACCCGCAGCTGGGCGCCCGCGTCGGCGAGCCAGCCGCCGAGCGGACCGAGCGGGTCGATCGCCGACGGCTCGACCACCAGCAGCTGCGTCACGCGCCCCACCCTAGGGTCCGCCGCCGCACGCACCGCTCACCCCCGGGCCGGTCCCCGGTGCAGCCGCGTCGAGCGGGTTCGCGGGCGAGCGTGGCTGCACCGGGTCCGGGCGCTGACGCGGGATCCCACGCGGCGTCCCGGATCCGGTGCAGCACGGGCCAGCCACCCCGGATCCGGTGCAGCGCGGGGCGTTCCTACAGCGAGAGGTAGGTGCGCAGCTCGTGCGGGGTCACGTTGCGGCGGTAGGCGTCCCACTCCTCGCGCTTGTTGCGCAGGAAGTAGTCGAACACGTGCTCGCCGAGCGCCTCGGCCACCAGCTCCGAGCCCTCCATCGCGTCGAGCGCCTCGCTGAGGTTCTGCGGCAGCTCCTCGTAGCCCATGGCGCGGCGCTCGGACTCCGAGAGCGACCACACGTCGTCCTCCGACGCGGGCGGCAGCTCGTAGCCCTTCTCCACCCCGTTGAGCCCGGCGGCCAGCATGACCGCGAACGCCAGGTACGGGTTGCACGCCGAGTCCGGGGTGCGGATCTCGACGCGCCGCGACGAGGCCTTGCCGGGGGTGTACATCGGCACCCGCACCAGGGCGCTGCGGTTGGCCGCCCCCCAGGACACCGCGGTAGGCGCCTCGCCCCCGGTGATGAGGCGCTTGTAGGAGTTCACCCACTGGTTGGTGACGGCGCTGATCTCGCGGGCGTGGGTGAGGATGCCGGCGATGAACGCCTTGCCGGTCGGCGAGAGCTGGGTGTCGTCGGCCGCGTCGTGGAAGGCGTTGGTGTCGCCCTCGAACAGGCTCATGTGGGTGTGCATCGCGGAGCCGGCCTGCTCGGAGAACGGCTTGGGCATGAAGGTGGCCCGCACCTGCTCGTTGATGGCCACCTCCTTCACGATGTACCGGAAGGTCATGACGTTGTCCGCCATGCTCAGCGCGTCGGCGTAGCGCAGGTCGATCTCCTGCTGGCCCGGCGCCGTCTCGTGGTGGCTGAACTCGACGGAGATGCCCATCGACTCGAGCGCGTCGATGGCGTGGCGGCGGAAGTTGGGGGCGCGCTCGTGCACGGCCTGGTCGAAGTAGCCGCCCGAGTCGGCGGGCACCGGCGCCCGGCCGTCCTGCGGGCCGTCCTCGATGAGGAAGAACTCGATCTCCGGGTGCACGTAGCAGGAGAAGCCGAGGTCCTTGGCCCGGTTGAGCTGGCGGCGCAGCACGTGGCGGGGGTCGGCCCAGGACGGGGAGCCGTCGGGCATCGCGATGTCGCAGAACATGCGGGCCGAGTGGTGGTGGCCGTCGCCGTCGGACCAGGGCAGCACCTGGAACGTCGACGGGTCGGGCTTGGCGACGGTGTCGGCCTCGGACACCCGCGAGAACCCCTCGATGGAGGAGCCGTCGAAGCCGATGCCCTCCGCGAACGCGCCCTCGAGCTCGGCCGGGGCGATCGCGACCGACTTGAGGAAGCCGAGGACGTCGGTGAACCACAGCCGCACGAAGCGGATGTCGCGCTCCTCGAGGGTGCGGAGCACGAACTCTCGCTGCCGATCCATGCGCGCACCCTAGGGACGTCGGGTTACATCCATGTTTCGCAGCCGGTGCTACGGGCCGGGCTCAGCAGCGGGCCCCGGCGGCCGGGAGCGTGCCCGCCACGAGGTAGGCGGTGACGGCGTCGTCGACGCAGGTGTCGCCCTGCAGGGCCACGGTGTGCTGGGTGCCCTCGAAGGTGAGCAGGGCGGCGTCGAGCTGGCGGGCCAGGTCCACCCCCGCCTGGTAGGGCGTCGCGGGGTCCCCGGTGGTGGAGACGACCAGCGTCGTGGTCAGCCCGCGGGGGTCGACCTCGCCCACCGTGCCCGTGGGCGGCACCGGCCAGAACGCGCACACGTCCAGCGCGGCGTTGCCGGTGCCCAGGCCGTCGTCGAGGAAGGGGGCCGCCTGCCGGTAGCGGGTGTCGGCCACCCCGGTCGCGGCCCGGTCGGTCACCGGCGGGTCGTCCACGCAGCGGATGGCGGTGAACGCGTCGGACTGGTTGGTGTAGCTGCCGTCGGCGGCGCGGTCCTCGTACAGGTCGGCCAGCCGCAGCAGCGTGTCCCCGCGCCCCTGGGCGAGCTCGCCCAGGCCCCGGGTCAGGCTCGGCCACAGCTGCTGGGAGTACAGCGCCTGCAGCACCCCGGTGTTCGCGTCGGCGTAGCTCAGCCCGCGCGGGTCGGTGGTGGCCGCGGGGGTGCGCAGCAGCGGGTCGACCAGCGCCCGGTAGCGGGCGGTGACCCCGGCGGGGTCGGTGCCCAGCGGGCACGTCGGCTGGGTCGCGCACCGTGCGGCGTAGGCGGTGAAGGCCTGCTGGAACCCCGCGCCCTGGCGCACCAGGTCGTCGATCGGGTCGGCCCCCGGGTCCACGGCGCCGTCGAGCACCATGGCGCGCACCTGGGTGGGGAACGCGGCGGCGTACTCGGTGCCCAGCCGGGTGCCGTAGGAGTACCCCAGGTAGCTCAGCTGCTCGTCGCCCAGCACGCTGCGGGCCACGTCCAGGTCGCGGGCGTTCTCCCGGGTGCCGACGTGGGCGAGGACGTCGGTGCCGGTGCGTGCGACGCAGCGGTCGACGAACTGCTGCTCCTCGGCCTCCGTCTGCGCGATGCCCGCGGGGCTCTCGTCGACGTCGTCGTCCGCGCGCTGCGCGTCGGCCTCGGGCCCGGTGTTGCAGGTGATGGCGGGCTCGGTCGCGGCGACCCCCCGCGGGTCGAGCCCGACGAGGTCGAAGCGGCGGCCCACCTCGGTGTCGGCCAGCGCCCCCGCCTCGCTCGCCGCGAAGCTGGTGCCCGAGGCGCCCGGGCCCCCGGGGTTGAGGAACAGCGAGCCGACCCGCTGCCCGCTCGCGCGGTGGCGCAGCACGGCCACCGACGCCGTGGGCCCGCCCGGGTCGGCGTAGTCCAGCGGCACGGTCAGCCGGCCGCAGTCCAGCGACGGGTCGGCGAACGCCTGCTCGTCGGCGGGGCTGCGGACGAACGGGACGCACGAGCCCCACGTCAAGGTCTGGCCGTAGAACGCCTCCAGCCCGGCGGGGACGGCGCCCGTGGGGCCCTGCGACGTCAGCGGCGCGGACGTGGCGGGCGCGGTAGTGCCCGCGGCCGCGCTGCCGCCCTCGACCGTGGTGGCCCCGCAGCCGGCCAGCGCCAGCGCACCGACGACGAGCAGTGCGGCGGGGACGAGAGGCCGACGGGCGGCGGGGACGAGAGGCCGACGGGCGGCGGGGCGTCTCACCCCACGATGCTGCCACGGCCCCGGCGGACGGGCCGTGCTGTGACGTGGGGCGCACGCCCGCGACGACCCGGGCGGCGAGTGGCACCCTGTCGGGGTCAGCACCCTGCTACTCCCGGGGACCCGCGAGCGGGCCTCGAGGAAAGGACGGACGACGATGTCCGAGACGACCCCCGCGACCGGGACGACCCCCGCGACGATCCCCGCCCCCGAGGCGAACCCCTACGGCGGCGCGGCAGCCCCGGCGAGCAAGCCCCGGGTGCGCACCCGCACCCACCACCTCGCGGCGAAGAAGAACGCCGGCGAGAAGTGGGCGATGCTCACCGCCTACGACTACTCCACGGCGCGGGTCCTCGACGACGCCGGCATCCCCGTGCTCCTCGTCGGCGACTCCGCCGCGAACGTGGTCTACGGCTACGACACCACCGTCCCGGTGACGGTCGACGAGCTGCTGCCCCTGGTCCGCGGCGTGGTGCGCGGCGCCCCGCACGCCCTCGTCGTCGCCGACCTGCCGTTCGGCACCTACGAGACCAGCCCGGAGCAGGCCGTGGCGACCGCCGTCCGCTTCCTCAAGGAGGGGCTGGCCCACGCGGTCAAGCTCGAGGGCGGCGAGCGCATCGCCCCGCAGATCCGGGCGCTGACCGCCGCGGGGATCCCGGTCATGGGCCACGTCGGGTTCACCCCGCAGAGCGTCAACTCCCTGGGTGGGTTCCGCGTGCAGGGCCGCGGCGACGGGGCCGAGCAGCTCGTCGCGGACGCGACCGCGGTGCAGGAGGCCGGCGCCTTCTCGGTGGTCATGGAGATGGTGCCGGCCGAGGTCGCCGGCCAGGTCACCCACAAGCTGACCATCCCCACCGTCGGCATCGGCGCCGGGGCGGAGTGCGACGCCCAGGTGCTGGTGTGGCAGGACATGGCCGGGCTCAGCCAGGGCAAGGGCGCCCGCTTCGTCCGGCGGTTCGGCGACGTCGGCGGGGAGCTGCACCGCGCCGCCACCGCCTACGCCGACGAGGTCCGCCGCGGCACCTTCCCGGGGCCCGAGCACAGCTTCTGAGCTAGTTGACGCAGGGGATCCCGCCGGCCAGCACCGGGGCACCGGAGTCGGGGGCACCGTCCGCCGGCGCCGGGGTGGCGGTGGTGCTCGTCGCGGCAGGGGCGGCCGAGCCCGTCCGGGCCTGCTCCAGCCGGGTGGTCGCGGCCTGCGCCAGGTCGGTGGGCTCGGTGAACCCGTCGCCGAGGGTCACCTCGACGTGGCCGGCGGGGACGGCCGGGTCGGCGGTGGGGGCGGGCGCGCCCAGCAGGCTCGCCGCGGCCGCCGCGTCGACGTCGGCCCCGGTGCCGTAGCGGACCCCGGTGGTCGCGTCGGGCGTGCCGTTGCCGACCGTGCCCGCGGTGAACCCGCCGCCGACGAGTGCGTCGGACACCGCGCGGCCCAGCCCGGTGGTGCCGGTCGCGTTGCGGACGTCGACCGTGCTCGTGGGCACGGTGGGGGCCGGGGCTGGCGCGGCGGGCGCGGGGGCCGGCTCGAGGCCGAAGGCGACCTTGACCTGGGTCTGCAGCGCGGCCTGGTCGACGATGTTCACGTCCTGGCCGTCGATGGTCTGGTAGCTCTGCACCGGCAGCGTCTGGAACTCGACGTCGCCGCTGGTGAGGTTGGTGGCCTCGGCGGCGTACCCGACGACGTCCCACCCGGCGGAGAGCACCACGTCCTGCTCGGCCGCGGACACCAGTGCCGCCAGCTTCGTCGGGTCGGTGAACGTGCCCGCGCTGGAGAGCTTGGCCGTCACCCCGGCCAGGAACGCCTGCTGGCGGTGGGTGCGGTCCAGGTCGCCGTTGGGCAGGCCGTGGCGCTGGCGGACGAACGCGAGCGACTGGGCGGCGTCGAGGGTCTGCAGCCCGGCGGGGAAGTCGGCCCCGGAGTAGGAGTCCTTCACCGGGTTGTTCAGGCACACCTGCACCCCGCCCAGGGCCTGGGCGAGGTCGTAGAACCCGACCAGGTTGACCTCGGCGAACCGGTCGATGCCGACGCCGAGGAAGTTCTGCACCGTCTGCAGCGTCTCCTGCCGGCCCGCCTCCCGGCCCCGCGACTCCAGGGTCGCCGGGTCGGTGACGCCCTGGGCGGCCAGGTCCTGCTCCGTGTAGTACTTCTTCAGCCCGTAGGCCTCCTTGATCTTGGCGTGGTCGTAGCCGGGGATCCCGCTGACGGCCACGTAGTCGTCGCGGGGGATGGAGAACGCGGTGGCGCGGCTGCCGTCGTCCGGCACGTGGATCAGGATCAAGCTGTTGGTGTTGTAGCCGCCGTCGTCGCTGCTGCCCGCGTCGAGCTGGTCGAGCACCGCCTGCGGCAGGTCGTTGCCCTGCTGGTCCTTCCGCGAGTCCAGGCCGATGAGCAGGATGTTCGTCGACCCGTCCCGGGAGGTCGTCGTCCCCGCGGTCCCCACCGCGGACAGCGCGTCGGAGGTGGTGACGCCGTCGCGCAGGTCCCGCACGGTGGACCACGCCACCCCGGTGCCGACGAGCACCAGGGCGGAGGCGGTGGCCGCGGCGACGGCGACCGCGGTGCGCGCACGGTGCAGCGGGCCGCGTCGGGGCCGGTGGCGGGCAGGTCTCGGCACGGCGCCCGACGGTAGTGACGGTGCCTGTGGGGACGCTGTGAGCGTCGGCCGCGTCACAGGTCCCGGTGCGGGGCGCAGGATGGCGCGGGTGCGCACCCTCTACCCGCCCGTCGCCGCCCACGCCTCCGGCCTGCTGCCCGTCGGCGACGGCCAGCACGTGTACTGGGAGGTCAGCGGCAACCCCGACGGCGCGCCCGTCGTCGTGCTGCACGGCGGGCCCGGCGGCGGCTTGAACCCGGAGACGCGCCGCGCCTTCGACCCCGCCGCCTACCGGGTGGTGCAGCTCGACCAGCGCGGCTGCGGCTACTCCCAGCCCCACGTGGCCGACGGCGCCGACCTCGCGGTGAACACCACGGCGCACCTGCTGGCCGACGTCGAGGCGGTGCGCGAGCACCTGGGCGTCGAGCGCTGGCAGGTCTTCGGCGGCTCCTGGGGGTCCACCCTCGCGCTGGCCTACGCCCAGACCCACCCCGAGCGCGTCACCGCGCTGGTGCTGCGCGGCATCTTCCTGCTGCGCCGCAGCGAGATCGACTGGTACTACCGGGGCGTGGCGGCGAACCTGTTCCCCGAGCGGTGGGAGCACTTCCTCGCCCCGGTGCCCGCCGCGGAGCGCGACGGCGACCTCGTCGAGGCCTACCACCGGCTGCTGCACCACGACGACCCCGAGGTGGCCCGGCGCGCGGCCGTGGCGTGGTCGACGTGGGAGGGCGCGACCAGCTCGCTGCTGCCGCGGCCGGGCCGGGTGGCGCAGACCGCCGAGCCCCGCTTCGCGCTGGCCTTCGCCCGCATCGAGAACCACTACTTCCGCCACGGCGGGTTCCTGGACGAGGAGCAGCTGCTCCGCGACGCCGACCGCCTGGCCGGGATCCCCGGGGTGATCGTGCAGGGCCGCTACGACGTGGTGTGCCCGGCCCGCTCCGCGTGGGACCTGCACCGCGCCTGGCCCGGGTCCGAGCTGGTCGTCGTCGACGACGCCGGGCACTCCTTCGCCGAGCCGGGCATCACCGACGCGCTCGTCGGGGCCACGGACCGCTTCCGGCCCTGAGCGTCAGTCCCGGTCGGCCGCGTCGGCGGCCTCGTTGCGGGCCCGGGCCGTCTCCAGCGCGCGCTCGGCGGCCTCCCGCGTCGGGTAGGGCCCCATCCGGTTCTGGAAGCCCTTCTGCTTGCCCTGCACGGCCTGGTGGGTGGCGGTGTCGAAGTACCACTGCTCGTCGTCGCTCATGCGCCGATCGTGCCACCGCACCGGCCGCGGCAGGGGTCCGCGCTCAGCGCGGGGAGACCTCGCCCATCTCGCCCCAGTCGGGCTGGTCGACCGAGGTGCTCACGATCTTCGGGGTGGCGGACACGGCCTCGGACATGGTGTCGATGGCGGCCGCGAAGTGCGGCGCCTCGACGTGGGCCTTGCCGGCGGCGTCGTCGACGAAGCCCTCGGTGAGCCAGTACTCGTTGGGGTCGTCGGTGCTGCGGGCCCAGTCGAAGAAGACGTTGCCCGGCTCGGCGCGCACCGCGGTGGTGAAGTCGGCGACGCGGTCGAGCCAGGTGTCGGCGTGCTCGGGCTTGACGGGGAACTTGACGACGATGAAGATCACGGGGACTCCTCCTGTGCGGGTGCGGGTGTCGGCGACCACCGTGCCAGACGCGGCGCGCGGCGGGGCGGTGCGCCACGATCGTCGGGTGCCCGTGCTGATCCGTCCCCGCCGCCCCGAGGACGTGCCCGTCCTGGCCGAGGTGCTCGCCGAGCAGCAGCCGCGCTCCCGCTACCCGTACCGGTGGCCGTTCCCGACGGGGGCGCAGGACTTCCTGGTCCGCAGCTACGAGCAGGTCGCCTGGGTCGCGGAGCGCGACGGCGAGGTCGTCGGGCACGTCATGGTCGGCCGGGTGGACCGCGGCGGCCCGGGCGACGCCTTCCGCCGCGGCACCGGCTGCGACGACCCGGCCATCGTCTCGGTGCTGTTCGTGGGGACCTCGGCGCGGGGCACCGGGGTCGGCGGCCTGCTGCTCGACACGGCCGTGGCGTGGGCGCGGGCGGCGGGGCGGGTGCCGGTGCTCGACGTGGTGCCGCTGCACGGCAGCGCGCTGGCCGTCTACGAGCACCGGGGCTGGGTGCGCATCGGCACCACCCGCTTCGACTGGCTCTCCGACGAGGAGCCCGACGTGGTGCTCATGGCGCTGCCGCCGTTCCCGGCGCTAGGTTCGCCCGCGTGATCCGCAACGTCGTCGTCGGCCGGCTGCGCCCCACCGAGGACCCGGAGCAGGCCGCGGCCGACTCCGCCCGGCTCGACGCGGCGCTCGCCGGGATCGAGGCCCTCCCGTGCCCCGGCCGCCTGGCCAGCCGGGTCGGCCGCGACGCACGGCTGCGCGAGGGCGGCTGGGACTTCGCCATCACCAACGACTGGGTCGACGCGGAGGCCTACCGCGGGTACGACGTCGACGAGGAGCACAACCGGCTGCGTCGCGAGGAGTTCGCCCCGGTGTGCGCGGAGATCGTCCGGGTGCAGCTGGACCTGCCCGGGGCCTGAGCGCGACCTAGCATCCCGGGGGTGTCGCACCCGCACCTGCTCGTCTCCGCCCCCAGCGCCACCGTCGAGCGCCACGACGACGGCACCCGGCTGGTGCGCTGCCCGGTGTGCGAGGCGGCGCTCGAGGTGGACGAGACGGCCGAGGAGGCGTGGGGCCCGGACGACCTGGTGCACGTCTACGCGGTCGCCCGGCCGGACGTCGCGTGCGAGCACTGGCAGCCCGCGTTCCCCCGATGAGGTCACAGTCGACCTACCCGGCGTGACCAGGGGCTACGGTGTGCAGGCGGGCCGGGGCTCGCCCGCGGACGCGTGCCGGCTCCCCCCCAAGCCGCGCGCACGCAGCTGCCGCGAGTCCCGGTCCGCGCCCAGCCCCGGAGCACGGGGGCGGGTGGGGCCGGTGAGGTGCGGACGAGCCGGCCTGTAAGCCGGATCCTGTCCCCGGTGCGAGCACCGGGTGGCGACCATCCATCTGGACGCACCGTCGCCGGGCGCCTCGAGCGGTCCACCCGCAGGCTCGGGCGAGCAGCCCTCGAGCGCCTGCGCAGCCGCACCGCGAGCGGTGCGACCTTCGACCTTGCTCCGGGTGGGGTTTACCGAGCCACCCCGGTCACCCGGGGTGCTGGTGCGCTCTTGCCGCACCGTTTCACCCTTGCCAGGGCACGCCCTGGCGGTCTGTTCTCTGTGGCACTGTCCCGCGGGTCACCCCGGGTTGGTGTTGCCAACCACCCTGCTCTGTGGAGTCCGGACTTTCCTCGGCCCCGGGCGCGGCAGCAGGTGCTGCCCGTCCCCCGGGCCGCGGCCGCCCGGCCAGCTCGTCCGCCCGCTGATCGTAGCGGGCCCACCGCCCCGTCCCCGCCACCACGACGGGTGGGCGCCTCGCGGGCTGACCGCCCCGGCCGGCGCGCGATGTGGGCGAATCGCGGGCTGATCGCCCCGGCCGGCGCGCGATGTGGGCGAAACGCGGGCTGACCGACCCAGCGGGCGCGCGATGTGGGCGAAACGCGGTACCAGGATGTGGGACATGCCTCCCGGTGGGCGGGACGACGGGGCAGGGTGGGACGGGTGGACGAGGACGCGGCGAGCCCGTACCGGTGGGTGGTGCTGGGCGCGGGCACCCTGGCGCAGGGCGCGACGGCCGCGGTCTTCCTCGGCCTGGCCTCGGTCACCCCGCTGCTGCGGGACACCTTCGCGCTCCCCCTGCCCGGGGTCGGGGTGCTGCTGGGCCTGGTCTCGCTGGGCATCCTGGCCACGCTGCTGCCCTGGGGTGCGCTGACCGACCGCGTCGGGGAGCGACCGGTCATGGTCACCAGCCTGCTCGGTGCGGCCGCGACGCTGGGCCTGCTCACCCTCGTCACCTCGGCCACGGCCGCCGGGGCGCTGCTGCTGGCCACCGGGGCCCTGGGGGCGGGGGTCAACGCGGCCAGCGGGCGGGCCGTGCTCACCTGGTTCCCGCGGCGGGGCCGGGGGGTGGCCATGGGGGTGCGCCAGTCCGCCACCCCGCTCGGCGCCGCCGCCGGGGCTGCCGCCCTGCCCGCCCTCGGCGCCCGGGCCGACACCGACGCGGTGTTCACCGCACTGGCGCTCGCGTGCCTGCTCGCCGCGGTGGGCGTCGCGGCCACGGTCCACGACCCGCCCGGGCACCGCGCCGGCACCACCCCCCGCGCGGGCCTGCGCGCCGTCGTCGCCGACCGCCCGCTGCGCCGCCTCTCCGTCGCGGCCGCGCTGCTCGTGGTGCCGCAGTTCACCGCGGGCACCCTGCTGGTGGAGTACCTGCACGACGACCGGGGCGTCGCGACGACCACGGCCGCCGCGGTGCTCGCAGTCGCGCAGGTCGGCTCGGCCGTGTCCCGGCTCGTCGTGGGCGCGTGGTCGGACCGGGTCGGCTCCCGGCTGGGCCCGCTGCGGGCGGTCGCCGTCGCCACCGCCGTCGCCTTCGGCGTGCTCGTCGCCGCCGACCTGCTGACCACCGGGCCGCGGCTGCTCGTGCTGGCCCCGGTGCTGGTCGCGGCCACCGTGCTCGCCACCTGCTGGAACGGCCTCGCCTTCACCCTGGCCGGGGAGATCGCCCCGCCGGGGCAGGCCGCGGCCGCGATGAGCCTGGAGAACTCGGCCAACTACCTCGTCGCCGCCCTGACCCCGGCCGCGGTGGGCGCGCTCGCCGGCGGGGTGGCGTGGTCGGTCGGCTTCGGCGCCGCCGGGCTGGCCGCGGTCGCCGCCGCGGTGCGGCTGGGCCTCGCCCGGGAGCCTGCTGCGGGCCGGGCCGCCGCGCCCGCGCGGTAGCGTCGCCCGTCGTGTCCACCCCCCTGCAGCTGCTGCTGCTCGCGGGCGCCGGGCTGGTCGCCGGGGCCGTCAACGCGGTGGCCGGGGGCGGCTCGCTCCTGGTCTTCCCCGCGCTGCTCGCCGTCGGCCTGCCCCCGCTCGACGCGAACGTGACGAACTCCGTCGCCCAGTGGCCCAGCTACCTCGGGGCGGCCACGGGCCAGCGCAAGGACCTGGTGGGCCAGGGGCCGCGGCTGCGGCGCGTGGTCCCCGTGGCCGCGGCCGGCGCGCTCGTCGGCGCCCTGCTGCTGCTGGTGGTGCCCGCCGGGGTGTTCGACGCGATCGTCCCGGCCCTGGTCATCGGGGCCAGCCTGCTCATGGCCGTGCAGCCGTGGCTGAAGTCCAAGGTCGGCACCCCGGACCCGGGCGCCCCCGACCGTCCCGTCCCGCTGCTGGTCGCGGTGTTCGCCGCGTGCGTCTACGGCGGCTACTTCGGCGGCGCGCTCGGGGTGATCCTCGTGGTGCTGCTGGCGCTGACCGCCAGCGACACCCTGCGCCGGCTCAACGCGACCAAGGCGGTCCTGTCGCTGACCGCGGCCACGGTGACGATCGTGGTGTTCAGCCTGGGCGCCCCGGTGCACTGGGCCTACGTCGCCACCCTCGCCCCGGCGACCCTCGTGGGCGGGTTCCTCGGCGGGCGGCTCGCGGGCCGGCTCGACGAGCGTGTGCTGCGCTGGCTCGTGGTCGTGCTGGGGCTGGTGGTCGGCGTCCTCCTGGTCGTGACGTGAGCGGGTGGTGACGCACGCGCGGGAGGTCGTCGCGCTGCTCGCCCTCGTGGTGGTCCTGGCCGTCGCCGTGGTCCGTCCCCGCGGGCTGCCCGAGGCGGCGGGGGCGGTCCCCGCGGCCGTGCTGCTGCTGCTCGTCGGCGCGCTGACGCCGGCGGCCGCGCTGGACGAGGTGGCCCGGCTCGGTCCGACGGTCGGGTTCCTGGCCGCGATCCTCGTGCTCTCCCACCTCGCGGACGCCGCGGGGGTGTTCCGCTGGCTGGCCGGGGTGCTGGTCCGCGGGTCCCGCGGCGAGCCCACCCGGCTGCTGGCGCTGGTGGTCGTGGCCTCGGCGGTGACGACGGCGGTGCTGAGCCTGGACGCGACGGTGGTGCTGCTCGTGCCCGCGGTGGTGGCGTCGGCCCGGGCGCTGCGGACCCGCCCCCGGCCACACGTGCACGCCGCCGGCCACCTCGCGAACTCCGCGTCCACGCTGCTGCCCGTGTCCAACCTGACGAACCTGCTGGCCTTCACCGCCTCCGGGGTCAGCTTCCTGGGGTTCGCGGCGCTCATGGCCCTGCCGTGGCTGACCGCGGTCGCCGTGGAGCACGCGGTGCTGCGGTGGTGGTTCCGCCGCGACCTCGTCGTCGAGCCCGACCCCGCCGGGCAGGACCCCGGCGCGGCCCCCGGGCCCGCCGCCGCCCCCGTCGACGACCTGCCGGCACCGCGGCTGGCGCTGGCCGTGCTGGCGCTGACGCTGGCCGGGTTCGCCGTGTCCGGGTTCGTCGGGCTGGAGCCGGTGTGGGTGGCGCTGGCCGGGGCGGTGGTGCTCGCGGTGACCGAGCTGCGGGCGCGCACCACCACCCCGGTGCGGGTGGTGCTGGCCTCGTCCCCGCTGTTCTGCCTGTTCGTGCTCGCCCTGGGCGTCGTCGTCGCCGCCGTGACCACCGGCCCGCTCGGCACCCTGGTGGGCCGGGTGCTGCCGAGGACGGCCGACCTGGCCGGCCTGGCGGTGGCTGCGGTGGTGGCCGCGGTGCTGGCCAACGTGGTGAACAACCTGCCCGCGACGCTGCTGCTGCTCGGCGTGCTGGGCGCGGGCGCCCCCACCGGGCTGGTGCTCGCCGTGCTGCTCGGGGTCAACCTGGGGCCGAACCTGACCTACGTCGGCTCGCTGGCGACCCTGCTGTGGCGCCAGGTGCTCACCGAGCGCGGCGACCCGCCGTCGGTGGCCGTGTTCACCCGCCTGGGCCTCGTCACCGTCCCCGCCACGCTGGTGGTGTCGGTGCTGACGCTGTGGCTGGGCCTGCGGGTGCTCGGCTAGCCGGGCTCAGCCCAGGTGCGCGGTGTCGTTGACCAGCCGCACCGAGGCCCCGCCGTCGGGGTAGAAGTCGGCCGCGCACAGCGACGCCAGGTCCAGGTGCAGCCGGAAGAGCAGGCCCGGGCCGACGTCGAGCGCCATCCGCAGCAGCGTCTTGATCGGCGTCACGTGGCTGACGACGAGCACCCGGGCCCCGCCGTGGGCGGCGATGAGCTCGTCGCGGGCCCGGCGGACGCGGCGGTGCACCGCGTCGAAGCTCTCCCCGCCCGGCGGGGCCACGGACGTGTCACCCAGCCAGCGGGCGTGCACCTCGGGGTCGCGCTCGGCCGCCTCGCGGAAGGTGAGCCCCTCCCACTCGCCGAAGTCGGTCTCGGTCAGCCCGTCGTGGACCACCACCGGCAGGCCCAGCGCGTCCGCCGCGGCCTGCGCGGTGTCCCGGGCGCGCCCCAGCGGGGAGCTCACCACCGCCGCGAAGGGGTCGGCGGTGGCCAGCCGGGCCACGCGCCGGGCCGCGGCCGCGGCCTGGTCGCGACCCAGCTCGGTCAGCTCGGGGTTGCCGCGGCCGGAGTAGCGGCGCTCGACCGAGAGCGCGGTCTGCCCGTGGCGCAGCAGCACCAGCCGGGTGGGCTCCCCCACCGGCGCGGTCCAGCCCGTCCCGGGCGCCGGGGCGGGGGCGGCGGCGGACGCGGCGGGGGCGGTCTTGCGGCGCGGGGTGCCCGCGGCGTCGTCCATGGCGTCGTTGGCGAGCCGGTCGGCGTGGGAGTTCTGGGCGCGCGGGATCCAGGTGAACCCGACGCGGGAGAAGCTGCCCAGCAGCCGCCCCGCCTGCCGGGCCAGCGGCACCATGTCGGGGTGCTTGACCTTCCAGCGGCCGGACATCTGCTCGACGACGAGCTTGGAGTCCATCCGGACGTCGACCTCGTCGGCACCCAGCTCGGCCGCGGCCTCGAGGCCGGCGATGAGGCCCCGGTACTCGGCGACGTTGTTGGTCGCCCGGCCGATGCCCTCGCCGCGCTCGGCGAGGACCTCGGAGTGGTCGGCGGAGAACACCACGGCGCCGTAGCCGGCGGGGCCCGGGTTGCCCCGCGACCCCCCGTCGGCCTCGACGACGACGTGGCTGTGCCCGGCGCTCACTGCCCGGACTCGGCCGTGCGGAGCCCGGACTCCTTCGTGCGCACCAGGATCGCGCCGCACTCCTCGCACCGCACCACCGTCTCCGGTGCGGTGGCGGCGATGCGGGCGATGATCCCGCGGTCGAGCTCGATGCGGCAGGCCCCGCAGCGGCGCGCCTGCAGCAGGGCCGCGCCGGTGCCCCGGGCGGCGCGCTGGCGCTCGTAGAGGGCGAGCAGGTCCGCCGGGAAGCGGGGCAGCACCGCCTCCCGGTCCGCGGTGAGCCGGGTCTCGGTGGTGGCCAGGTCGGCCAGCGCGTCCTCGGCGCGGCGGCGCGCGTCGACCAGCTCGTCGGTGACCTGGCTGAGGTTCGCCCCGGCGTGGTCCCGGTCGGCCTCGGAGGCCTCGCGCTGCTCCATCACCTCGAGCAGCTCGTCCTCGAGCACGCCCTGGCGGCGCTGCAGGGTCTCCAGCTCGTGCTGCAGCTCGGTCATCTGCTTGGCGCCGACGGTGCCCCCGGCGAGCAGCGCCTTGTCGCGCTCCTCGCGGGCCCGCACCCCGTCGACCTCGGTCTCGAGCTTGCGGACGTCGCGGTCCAGGTCGTCGACGGCGGTCTGCGCGCCGACGGCGGCGTCGCGCCGGGCGACCTCCTCGGCCTCGAGCCGCTCGACCTCCGCGGCCTCGGGCAGGGTGCGGCGGCGGTGGGCGGTGCGGGAGAGCTGCGCGTCGACCTCGGCCAGCTCGAGCAGCGCCGCCTGCACGCCCGGGTCCGCGTTCACCGCGCCACCCCCGCGGTCGTGGCGGTCCGGGCTGCGGGGTGTGTCACTGCGGCGCGCTCCTCGTGGCTCATCGTCCGTGGTCCGCCCCGGCGCCGACGGTCCACGGGTCGGTCCGCCGCGGCGAGACGCGAGTCACCACCGTACCGCCGAGGGCGGCCTCGACGACCCGGGCGGCCTGAGCGCACCAGGGCTGCTCGCTGGCCCAGTGCGCGACGTCGACCAGCGCGGGCCCGCCGAGGCGCACGTGCTCGTCGACGGGGTGGTGGCGCAGGTCGGCGGTGACGAAGGCGTCCACCCCGAGCGCGCCGACCCGCCCGAGCAGGGAGTCCCCGGAGCCGCCGCTGACGGCGACGGTGCGCACCGGGCGCTCCGGGTCCCCCGCGGCGCGCACCCCCCAGACGGTGGACGGCAGCCCCGCGGCGACGCGGGCGGTGAACGCGCGCAGCGGCTCCGGCTCGGCCAGCTCGCCGACCCGGCCCAGGCCGCGCGGGCCCGGCCGCGGCGCGAGGGCGAGCACGTCGTAGGCGACCTCCTCGTAGGGGTGGGCGGCGACGACGGCGGCGACGACGGCCGCGGTGGACCCCCGGGGGCAGACCACCTCGACCTTCTCCTCGGTCACGTGCTCGAGGGCGCCGGGGGTGCCGACGGCCGGGTGGGTGCCGGGCCCGGGCAGGAACTGCCCCTGCCCGACGACGCCGAACGCGACCCGGGCGTAGTCGCCCACCTGCCCGGCCCCGGCGGCGTGGGCGGCGTCGCGCACGCGGTCGGCGTCCGGGCCCACGGGCACCGTGACCGCGACCTTGTCCCAGGCCAGCTGCTCGGGCTCGACCGGGCCCAGCACCCGCAGCCCCAGCGCGGCGGCCAGCGCGTCGGACACGCCCGGGTCGGCGCGGTCGGCGTTGGTGTGGGCGGTGAACAGCGCGCAGCCGCCGCGGACCAGCCGGTGCAGCAGCGCCCCCTTGGCGGTGTCGGCCCCGACCCCGTGCACGCCGCGCAACAGCAGCGGGTGGTGCACCACCAGGGCCTGGGCGCCGTCGGCCAGGGCGTCGTCGACCACGGCCTCGGTGGCGTCCACCGCGAGGTGCACGCGGGTGACCTCGTCGGCCGGGTCGCCGCACACCAGGCCGACGGCGTCCCAGTCCTCGGCCAGCTCCGGGGGGTAGGCGGCCTCGAGCGCGCCGACGAGGTCGGCCAGCCGCGGCCCGCTCACGCCGCCACCGCCAGTGCGTCGCGGACCGCCACCACCAGCTGCGCGGCCGCCGCACCACCGCGGACGGCGACGCGCAGGTGGTCCGGGCCCAGCCCGGGGAACGTGTCGCAGCGGCGCACGGCGATGCCGGCGTCGCGCAGCCGGGCCCGCAGCGCGCGGCCGTCCGGGTGGTGCAGCAGCAGGAACCCCGCGGCCGGGGTGCCCAGCAGCGGGAGCCCGGCCGCGGCGAGCGCGGCGGCGGTGGTGGTGCGCTCGGCGGCCACCGC
>NZ_BAAGQZ010000011.1:89118-118569 GCF_054783215.1 Rhodococcus aerolatus
GTCAGGCCGGCCGCGGTGAGCGCGGCGGCCAGGGTGGTGCGCTCGGCGGCCACCGCGCGCGCCTCGGCGGCCGTCCAGTCCCGGGCGGCCGGGCTGCTGCACGCCCGCAGCGCCGAGAGCTGCAGCGAGCCCAGCGGCCAGTGCGGGCGCCCCGCGGCGGGCCGGGCGAGCAGCGCGGGCGGGCCCAGCGCGTACCCGACGCGCAGCCCGGCGAGGGCGAAGGTCTTGGTCAGGCTGCGCAGCACCACCACGTCGGGCAGCGCGAGCCCGGCCAGCGACCCGGGCTCGCCGGGCACCGCGTCGAGGAACGCCTCGTCGACCACGAGCACCCGGCCGGGGCGGCGCAGCGCGAGCAGGGCGTCGCGGGGGTGGAGCACCGAGGTGGGGTTGGTGGGGTTGCCGACGACGACGAGGTCCGCGGCGTCGTCGACGACGTCGGGGTCGAGGGTGAAGGGTGCGTCGAGCACGGCGCGGCGCACCGGCAGCCCGGCGTCGTGCAGCGCGACCTCGGGCTCGGTGAACGACGGGTGCACCACCAGCGGGTCCCGGGGGGCCAGCCGCGGCAGGGCCGCGAAGCCCTCGGCGGCGCCCGCGAGCAGCAGCACCTCGTCGGGGTCGCGGCCGTGCCGGGCGGCGACGGCCTCCCGGGTGGCGCGGTCGTCGGCGGCGGACGGGTACCGCGCCAGGTCGTCCAGGCCCGCGGCCAGCTCGTCGCGCAGCCACGCCGGCGGGGCGGCGCCGCGCACGTTCACCGCGAAGTCCAGCAGCCCGGGGGCGGCGTCCGCGTCCCCGTGGTGGCGCAGGTCCACCGCGTCCCCGTGCCCCGACCCGGCGTGCCCGTCCACAGCCCGGGAGCCTACGGGCGGGCCGCGTCGGTAGCGTCGGCGCGCGTGACCCGCCTGCACGTCTGCTTCGTCTGCACCGGCAACATCTGCCGCTCCCCGCTGGCCGAGCAGGTGCTGCGCGCCCACCTCGACGACGCCGGTCTCGCCGGGGACGTCCGGGTGTCCAGCGCGGGCACCGGGGGCTGGCACGTCGGCCAGGGCGCCGACCCGCGGACCGTGGCCGTGCTGCACCGCCACGGCTACGCCGACACCCACACCGCAGCCCGGCTCGACGCCGACCACCTGGACGCCGACCTGCTGGTGGCCCTGGACTCCGGGCACGCCGCGGCGCTGGCCGGGCTCGGGGTGCCCCCGGAGCGGGTGCGGCTGCTGCGCAGCTTCGACCCGCACAGCCGCGACGGCGGCGACCCCGGCGACCTGGACGTGGCCGACCCGTACTACGGCGGCGACGCGGACTTCGAGCTGGTGCTGGCCCAGGTGGAGGCGGCCGTGCCCGGGTTGCTGGCCTGGGTGGCCGAGCGCACCCGACGCTGACCGGGCGCCGCCGCGCCGCGGCGCTACCGTGGAGGCCGTGCGTCGGTGGCGGTTCCTGCTCAAGCCCGGGTGGCTGGTGCTGACGCTCGTCGTCGTCGCCTTCGCCGGCTTCTGCTTCTCCACCCTCGCCCCGTGGCAGCTGGGCAAGAACGGCAGCACCGAGGAGCGCAACAACCGGATCGCCGCCGCCACCGGCGCGGCCCCGGTGGCGTGGGGCGAGCTGACCACCCCCGGCACCACGCCCGCCGTGGACAGCGAGTGGCGCAGCGTCGACGTCACCGGCACCTACCTGCCGCAGGACGAGGTGCTGGCCCGGCTGCGCGTCATCGACGGCCACCCCGCCTACGAGGTGCTCACCCCGTTCCTCGTTGGGTCGGGCCCGGGGGCGGGGGCGACGGTGCTCGTCGACCGCGGCTACGTCCGCCCCGTGCAGGGCACCGACGCCCCGCCGGTCCCGCCCGCACCGACGGGCACGGTGACCCTCGACGCGCTGCAGCGCCTCGACGAGCCGTGGGCGCCCGAGCGCGGGGTGGTGCCCGACCCCGGGACGGCCGCGCCGCAGGTCTACGCGGTCAGCGCGGACCTCGTCGGGCCCCTCGTCGGCACCACCCTGAGCCCCGGCTACCTGCAGCTCTCCGCCGACCAGCCGGGCGTGCTCGGGGTGCTGCCGCTGCCCCAGCTCGACGCCGGGCCCTACCTGTCCTACGGGCTGCAGTGGATCGCGTTCGGCATCATGGCCCCGCTGGGCCTGGCCTACTTCGTGCGGGCCGAGATCCGGGAGCGCAAGGCCGCCCGGACGGACGGCGAGGGGTCCGGGGGGGATCCCGCGGACGGTGCGGCCACCGAGCAGGACGCCACCGCGCCTGCCCCGGCCCGTCCTGCTCCCGCTGCGGTCTCCCGTCCCCGGAGGCGGGGCCGGCGCGCGATGGTCGCCGACGCGGTGCGCGACGGCGCGCTGCGGGACCCTGCCGGGGCCGCGCCGCCGGCCGATCGGGTCTCAGCCCCGGCGGGCACGGTGCTGGCCGACCGCTACGGCAAGCGCCGCTGACACCACGGCGGCGCCCACCTGCACGGCCGTGGACAGAGCAGCGGCCCGCCGCAGGTCCGCCGGCCCCGGAGCCCGGCCGCGGCCCAGCACCGGACGCTCCTGGGTGCCGTAGGCGTAGGTGGTGGTGCCGCCCAGCGAGACCCCGAGCACGCCGGCGGCCGCCGCCTCGACCACACCGGCGTTCGGGCTGGGGTGCGAGGCCGCGTCCGCCCGCCACGCCCGCCAGCCGGCGGCGGCGTCCCCACCGAGCAGGGGCGCCACCAGCAGGGTGAGTGCGCCCCCCAGCCGGGCGGGGGCCAGGTTGGCGACGTCGTCCGCGCGGGCCGCGGCCCAGCCGAAGCGCTCGTGGCGCGGGGAGCGGTGCCCCACCATGGCGTCCAGAGTGTTCAGCGCGCGGTAGCCCAGCAGCCCCGGCACCCCGGCCACCGCACCCCACAGCAGCGGGGCGACCGTCGCGTCGGAGGTGTTCTCCGCGACGGACTCGCACGCCGCCCGGGCCAGGGCCGCGGTGTCCAGCCCGGCCGGGTCGCGGCCGCACAGCCACGGCAGCCGGCGCCGGGCCGCGTCGAGGTCACCGCGCTCCAGCTCCGCGGCCAGCGCGCGGGCCTGCCCGGTCAGCGAGGTGCCCCCCAGCACCGCCCAGGTGGCCACCGCGGTGCCCAGCACCCCGCCCGGTGCGGCCGCCCCCGCGGCCACGCACGCCCCGACGAGCAGCGCGGCGTACCCCGCCCCGGCGGCGCGGGAGTCCCGGTGCACCCGGGTCTCCAGCGCGGCGGCGACGGCGCCGAACCCGGCCACGGGGTGGAAGCGCCGCGGGTCACCGAGCAGCCTGTCGGCGGCGAGGCCGAGCAGCAGCCCGACGGCCCGCTCCCGGCCGCCGCGCGACGCCGCGGGACGGGGCGGGGCCGGACGGGCCGAGGCCGGACGGGCACAGGCCGGACGGGACGGAGCCGTGGGCGCGACTGGGGTCGAACCAGCGACCGCCGGTGTGTAAGACCGGTGCTCTACCGCTGAGCTACACGCCCGGGAGGTGCCGGGGCCGGGCCGCGACGGGGCCCGGCGCACGGTCACCGGTGCCCGGTCAGGCGTCGAGCGCGGCGAGCGCCTGGCTCCACGCCGACTGGTCGCGCGCCTCACCGGGGCCGTTCATCTCGGCGAACCGCACCACGCCCTCGCGGTCGATGACGAAGGTGCCCCGGTTGGCGAAGCCCGTGGCGTCGTTGAACACCCCGTAGGCCTGCGCGACGGCGCCGTGCGGCCAGAAGTCGGACAGCAGCGGGAACGTGTACCCCTGCTCGGCCGCCCACACCTTGTGCGTCGGCGCCGACCCCACCGAGATCGCCAGCACCGCGGTGTGGTCGTTCTCGAAGGTGGGCAGGTCGTCACGGACCTGGCAGAGCTCGCCCTGGCAGGTGCCGGTGAAGGCGAGGGGGTAGAAGACGAGCAGGACGTTCTTGGTGCCCCGGAAGCTCGAGAGCGAGACCTCCTGGTTGTTCTGGTCCTTGAGGGTGAAGTCCGGTGCCTCGGTGCCGACCTCGAGTGGCATCGATCCTCCTCGTCTCCTGCCCCGGGGGGCGGCGTGGGCGTGCGGGTGCGGCTCGGAGCCTATCGGTCCCCGCGACGCCCGCCGCCCCGCTGCCCGGGGCCCTAGCGACCGGTCTTGCGCACCTTCGGCTGCACCAGCTTCGTGGCCGCCCAGTCGCCCAGGTTCATGGTCTGCGTCTGCGTCAGGCCCGCCGTCGGGGCGGCCTCGGCGATCTCCGAGGGCTCCACGTGGGCGGGCCGACCCGTCTTGGGGCTGAGCACCCACACGGAGCCGTCGTCGGCGAGCGGGCCGATCGCGTCGACCAGCGCGTCGACGAGGTCACCGTCGCCGTCGCGCCACCACAGCAGGGCGATGTCGACGACCTCGTCGGAGTCCTCGTCGACGAGCTCACCGCCGCACTGCTGCTCGACCACGGCGCGCAGGTCGTCGTCGACGTCCTCGTCCCACCCGAGCTCCTGGACCACCATGCCGTGCGCGATGCCCAGCTTCTCGGCGTCGTTGCGGGAATCCCCCGTGGCCACGGCGTGGTCCTCCTCGAGCCTGGTGGTCGGGAGCTGGCCCCCCGGCCGCGTGAGGAGCAGCGAACAGGGTCGAGCCGACCTGCGCAAGCCAGGCGGTCCCGGCGGGGCGTCGCTCAGCTGCCGCAGGCGGTGCGCAGCACCGCGGACTTGGCGTCCGCGTCGTCCGCCGCGGCGTTGAGGGTGTCGGAGTCCGTGGCCGTCGGCAGCAGGCCGGCCAGGGTGCTCAGCGCCGTGCCGAGGGCGCGGGCCGGGCCGCTGACCGCCGGGTCGTCGACCGGGAAGGTCGACATCGTGCTCGCCGTCGCCTGGATGCTGGTCACCGCGACGGCCTTCTTCGCGTCGGCCTCCGGGCTGTCGGCGTTCACGGCCTGGATGTAGTCGTTGTAGTCGCCGGTCGACTTCCGGTCCGCCGTCAGCAGGATCGTGCAGGCCAGCGTCGTCGCGCCGCCGCCGCTGCTGGTGGTCGTGGGCGGGGCCGTCGTCGTGGTCCGGGTGGGCACCGTCGGCACGGTGGGCGTGGTCCGTGACGAGGACGTGGCCCCGGTGCTCGGGGGCGAGGTGTCCAGGCCCGTGACCGCCGTCGCCGTCCCCGCGACCGTCGTCGCGCAGCCCGCCGCGCCGGCGCCGAGGACCACCGCCGCGAGCACGCCGAGCACCCGCAGCCGCGCTGCGCTCACCGCTGTCCCCACCACCCGCCACCTCCCCTGCCACCCCGCCCGGGGCGGTTACTCGCCGGTAGCACGCCACGCACCACGCGACGGCCGCCGATCAGGCACGATCACTCTGGCACACCCGGTCCCACCGGACCGAGGTCAGCCGGGGTAGCCGGCCCGCACCCGTGCCGGCGCGCGAGCAGACAGGAGCGAGACCGTGGCGGAGAAGACCGAGGCGTCCAGCACGCAGGCCGACGGGGCGGACGTCCCGGACCCGGGCCCCCAGGTCGACGTCGCCCAGGGCGTGGGCACCCCCGCCCGCGTCCGCGTGATCCGCGAGGGCGTCGCCGCCCACCTGCCCGACATCGACCCCGACGAGACCGACGAGTGGGTCGAGTCCTTCGACGCGGTGCTGGCCAACGCCGGCCCGCAGCGGGCCCGCTACCTCATGCTGCGCCTGCTCGAGCGCGCCGGGGAGTCCCGCGTCGCCATCCCCGCGCTGACCTCCACCGACTACGTCAACACCATCCCCACCGAGAACGAGCCCTGGTTCCCGGGCGACGAGGACGTGGAGCGCCGCTACCGCGCCTGGATCCGGTGGAACGCCGCGGTCATGGTGCACCGCGCGCAGCGCCCCGGGGTCGGCGTCGGCGGGCACATCTCCACCTACGCGTCCTCGGCCGCGCTCTACGAGGTGGGCTTCAACCACTTCTTCCGCGGCCACGACCACCCCGGCGGCGGCGACCAGGTCTACATCCAGGGCCACGCCTCCCCCGGCATCTACGCCCGGGCCTTCCTCGAGGGCCGGCTGTCCACCGACCAGCTCGACGGCTTCCGCCAGGAGCTCAGCCACGCCGGCCCCGGTGGCGGCCTGCCCTCCTACCCCCACCCGCGGCTGCTGCCCGGGTTCTGGGAGTTCCCCACCGTCTCCATGGGTCTGGGCCCGATGAACGCCATCTACCAGGCCCGGTTCAACCACTACCTGCACGACCGCGGCATCAAGGACACCTCCGACCAGCACGTGTGGGCGTTCCTCGGCGACGGCGAGATGGACGAGCCGGAGTCGCGCGGCCTGGTGCACGTGGCCGCGGCGGAGGGCCTTGACAACCTCACCTACGTCATCAACTGCAACCTGCAGCGCCTCGACGGGCCGGTCCGCGGCAACGGCAAGATCATCCAGGAGCTGGAGAGCTTCTTCCGCGGCGCCGGCTGGAACGTCATCAAGGTCGTGTGGGGCCGGGAGTGGGACGCGCTGCTGCACGCCGACCGCGACGGCGCGCTGGTCAACCTCATGAACACCACCCCGGACGGGGACTTCCAGACCTACAAGGCCAACGACGGCGCCTACGTCCGCGAGCACTTCTTCGGCCGCGACCCCCGCACCAAGGAGCTCGTCGCCCCGATGAGCGACGCCGAGGTGTGGAACCTCAAGCGCGGCGGGCACGACTACCGCAAGGTCCACGCGGCGTACGCCGCCGCGACCGCCCACAAGGGACAGCCGACGGTCATCCTCGCCAAGACCATCAAGGGCTACACGCTGGGCAAGCACTTCGAGGGCCGCAACGCCACGCACCAGATGAAGAAGCTGACCCTCGACGACCTCAAGGACTTCCGGGACACCCAGCACATCCCGATCTCCGACGCCCAGCTCGAGGACGACCCGTACCTGCCGCCGTACTACCACCCCGGCGCGGACGCCCCCGAGATCGCCTACCTGCTCGACCGCCGCAAGGCCCTCGGCGGGTTCGTCCCGGACCGCCCGAAGCGGACCAGGGCCCTGACCCTGCCCGGGGACAAGACCTACGACGTGGTCAAGCGGGGCTCGGGCAAGCAGGAGGTCGCCACCACCATGGCGTTCGTCCGGCTGCTCAAGGAGCTGCTGCGCGACAAGGAGATCGGGAAGCGGATCGTCCCGATCATCCCGGACGAGGCGCGGACCTTCGGCATGGACTCCATGTTCCCGACGCTGAAGATCTACAACCGCAACGGCCAGCTCTACACCTCGGTCGACGCCGAGCTCATGCTGGCCTACAAGGAGTCCGAGAGCGGGCAGATCCTGCACGAGGGCATCAACGAGGGCGGCTCGGCCGCGTCCTTCACCGCGGTGGGCACCTCCTACGCCACGCACGACGAGCCGATGATCCCGATCTACATCTTCTACTCGATGTTCGGGTTCCAGCGGACCGGCGACGGGCTGTGGGCGGCGGCCGACCAGATGACCCGCGGCTTCGCCCTCGGCGCCACCGCCGGGCGGACGACGCTGACCGGCGAGGGCCTGCAGCACGCCGACGGCCACTCGCTGCTGCTCGCCTCGACCAACCCGGCGGTCGTGGCCTACGACCCGGCCTACGCGTTCGAGATCGGCCACATCGTCAAGGACGGCCTGCGCCGGATGTACGGCGAGGACGCCGAGAACGTCTTCTACTACCTCACCGTCTACAACGAGCCCTACACCCAGCCGGCGGAGCCCGAGGGCGTCGACGTCGAGGGGATCATCAAGGGCCTGCACAAGTTCCGGGCGGGCGAGGGCGACGGCCCGCGGGCGCAGGTGCTGGCCTCGGGGGTCGCCATGACGTGGGCGCTCAAGGCCCAGGAGCTGCTGGCCGACGACTGGGGCGTGGTGGCCGACGTGTGGTCGGCGACGTCGTGGACCGAGCTGCGCCGCGACGGGGTCGAGTGCGAGCAGGCCGCCCTGCTCGACCCGTCCGCCGAGCCCCGCACCCCCCACGTGACGACGGCGCTGCAGGACGCGCCGGGGCCCGTCGTGGCCGTGTCGGACTGGATGCGGGCCGTCCCCGACCTCATCCGGCAGTGGGTGCCCGGCGACTACACCGTGCTCGGCACCGACGGGTTCGGCCTCTCCGACACCCGCCCCGCGGCGCGGCGGCACTTCGGGGTCGACGCCGAGTCGACCGTCGTGGCCGTGCTGGCCGCGCTCGGCCGCGCCGGCGAGGTCGACGAGGGGCTGGCCGCGAAGGCCGCGGAGAAGTACCAGACGGGCGACCCCCAGGCCGCCGCGCCGGACACCTCCGACAGCGGCGTCGCCTGAGCGCGGGGCAGCACGGGCCTACGGTCGTCCCCGTGCTGCTCCCCCCGCTCAGCCCCACGCTCTCGGCGACCCTGATCCACCGCCTCGAGCGCTCCTCCGGGCGCATCTCGGCCCAGGCCATCGACACGATGCAGGCCGAGCTGGGGTTCTTCTCCCGGCTCGACGCCGAGCTGCGCTCCACCGTCGCGCTGGTCCTGCAGGTCGGCGTGGGCAACTTCGTGGAGTGGCTGCGCAACCCGGAGCGGGCGGTGCGGCTGACGACGGAGGCCTTCCAGGTCGCCCCGGGCGAGCTGACCCAGCGGGTCTCGCTGCGCCAGACCGTGGAGATGGTCCGCGTCGCCACCGACGTCTTCGAGCGCGAGCTGCCCACCCTGGCCCGCGACTCCGAGCAGCTGGTCTCGCTCACGGTCGCCGTGCTGCGCTACGGCCGGGAGATCGCCTTCGCCGCCGCGGGCATCTACGCCACGGCCGCGGAGTCCCGGGGGGCGTGGGACGCGCGGCTGGAGGCCCTGGTCGTCGACGGGGTGGTCCGCGGCGACCCGCCCGACGCGGTGGCCTCCCGCGCCGCGGCGCTCGGGTGGGACCCGACCGGGGAGGTGACCGTGGTGGTGGGCGGGGCGGCCGGGGACGACGTGCCCACCGCGGTCGACGAGCTGCGCGAGGCCGCTCGGTCGCTGGGCCGCGGCGCCCTCGTCGGGGTGCACGGCTCCCGGCTCGTCGCCCTGGTGGGCGGCCCGGTCACCACCACCGCGCCCGACGTGGCGCTCGCCCGCGGCTTCGGGCCCGGTCCCGTCGTCGTCGGGCCCGTCGCCGGCGGGCTGGGCGGGGCGCACGCCTCGGCGGCGGCAGCGGTGGCGGGGCTGCGCGCGGTGGCGGCCTGGCCCGCGGCCCCCCGTCCGGTGGCCGCGGCGGACCTGCTGCCCGAGCGCGTGCTCGACGGGGACGACGGGGCCCGGGCGGCGCTGCTCGACCTGGTGCACCGGCCGCTGCAGGAGGCGGGCGGCACGCTGGCCACCACGCTGGACGCCTACCTGGAGGCCGGTGGTGCGGTGGAGGCGTGCGCCCGCACCCTGTTCGTCCACGCCAACACCGTCCGGTACCGGCTGCGCCGGGTGACGGACCTCACGGGGCTCGACCCCACGGTCCCCCGGCACGCCCACGTGCTGCGCGTTGCGCTCGCCCTCGGTCGGTTGTCGCAGGTCACAGCCCCGGCGTGACGGGTGTGACCGCTGGGACGGCCCGCCGCGGAACCGCACCCACGACCCGGTGGGGGCGCGCCCGAGCACGGGTGTAACCCCCGTCCGACCAGCGCAGTTGTGGGAACCCGACAACGGCGCGTCCGATCTTTGGTCGTCGCCGACACGGTGCGACGGCGGCCCGCAGGGTTGGCTGACCGCCGTGATCGCACTGCTGGCACCCGGCCAGGGCTCCCAGAGCCCCGGCATGCTCGAGCCGTGGCTGACGCTCCCCGGGGCCCGGGAGCGGCTGGAGCGGTTCTCCGAGCTGGCCGGGCTGGACCTCCTCGCGCTGGGCACCACCGCGTCGGCCGAGGAGATCACCGACACCGCCGTGACCCAGCCCCTCGTCGTCGCCGCCGCGCTCCTCGCCCACGCCGAGCTGCAGCGCCGCGGGGGCGTGCCCGCCGACACCGTGACCGCGGGGCACTCGGTGGGCGAGCTCGCCGCCGCCGCCGTGGCCGGGGTCATCAGCGCCGACGACGCCGTCGCCCTCGCCGCCGTCCGCGGTGCCGCCATGGCGCGAGCCTGCGCCGCCGAGCCCACCGGGATGGTCGCGCTGCTCGGCGGCGCGGAGGACGTGGTGCTCGCCCGGCTGGCCGAGCTCGACCTCGTCGCCGCCAACCGCAACGGCGCAGGGCAGGTCGTCGCCGCCGGCCGCGTCGAGGCCCTCGACGAGCTCGTCGCCACCCCGCCCGAGCGCGCCCGGGCCGTCCGGCTCAAGGTCGCCGGCGCCTTCCACACCGACTTCATGGCCGGCGCGCAGGACGCGGTGGCCGAGCACGCCGCGACGCTGACGCCCGCCGACCCGGCCCTGACGCTGCTCTCCAACGCCGACGGCCGTCCCGTCACCGACGGCGCGGAGGTGCTGCGGCGCATCGTCTCCCAGGTCACCAGCCCCGTGCGCTGGGACCTGTGCAGCGCCTGGCTGAAGGAGGCCGCCGTGGACACCGTCGTCGAGCTGCCCCCCGCGGGCACGCTCGTGGGCCTCGCCAAGCGCGAGCTGCGCGGCACCCCCGGGGTGGCCGCCAAGGTCCCCGACGACCTCGACGCGGTCGCCACCCCGGGCGACCCGGCGTGAGCGCCACGCTGACCCTCACCGGGTCCTGCGCCGGCGCCCGCATCGCCGGGACCGGCAGCTACCGCCCCGAGCGGGTGGTCACCAACGACGAGCTGTCCACCGTGATGGACACCGACGACGCGTGGATCCGCAGCCGGGTCGGCATCGAGTCGCGCCGCTTCGCCGCGGCGGGCGAGACCCTCATCGACCTGGCCACCTCCGCCGGCGCAGCCGCCCTGGCCGACGCCGGGCCCGGGCTGCCCGCGGTCGACGCGGTGCTCGTCGCCACCTGCACCATGGACACCCCGGTGCCCAACGCCGCCGCCCGGGTCGCCACCAACCTCGGCTTCGAGGGCGTCGGCGCCTTCGACCTCAACGCGGCCTGCGCGGGCTTCACCTACGCCCTCGCCGTCGCCGCGGACATGATCCGCTCGGGCAGCTCCACCACCGTGCTCGTGGTCGGAGCGGAGAAGTTCACCGACTGGATCGACCCCACCGACCGCTCGACCGCGATCATCTTCGCCGACGGGGCGGGCGCCTTCGTCCTCACCGCCGCCACCGACGCGGAGGGCCCCGGCGTGGGCCCCGTCGCCTGGGGCAGCTCCGGGGAGCACTCCGGCGTCATCACCGTGCCCACCCGCGACGGCTTCCTGCAGCAGGAGGGCCAGGCCGTGTTCCGCTGGGCGACCACCGCCATCACCCCGGTGGTGCTGCGCGCCCTGGAGCTGGCCGGGCTGACCGCGGCCGACGTCGACGTGCTCGTGCCGCACCAGGCCAACCTGCGCATCCTCGAGTCGCTGGCCAAGGCGCTGCGCAAGCAGGGCGCCCGCGAGGACATGGTGCTGGCCCGCGACATCGTCACCTCCGGCAACACCTCCGCCGGCTCGATCCCCATGGCGCTGGACCACCTGCGGGCCGACGGGGCCGTGCGCAGCGGCGACGTCGCGCTGCTCGTCGGCTTCGGCGCCGGGCTCTCCTTCGCCGCCCAGGCGGTGGTCCTGCCGTGACCGCGCCCCCGGCCCCCACGCTGCTCGACCCCGAGAAGATCACCCCCACCGAGAGGAACCCGCAACAGTGAGCACCGACGAGACCACCACCGCCCTGGCCGAGATCATCGAGGAGGTCGTGGGCATCGAGGCGGCCGACGTCACCCGCGAGAAGTCGTTCGTCGACGACCTCGACATCGACTCGCTGTCCATGGTCGAGATCGCCGTGCAGACCGAGGACAAGTTCGGCGTGAAGATCCCCGACGAGGACCTCGCCAACCTCAAGACGGTGGGCGACGCGGTCGACTACATCGACAAGAACAAGTGAGCCAGGCTCACACCAGCCCCGGCGGTGGCGCCGGCTCCCTGCCGGGGGTCGTCGTCACCGGCCTGGGGGCGACCACCCCCCTCGGCGGCGACGTCGCCACCACCTGGTCCGGCCTGCTCGAGCAGCGCAGCGGCATCGGCGTCATGACCCAGGACTGGGTGACGCGCTTCGAGCTGCCGGTCTCGATCGCCGCGCAGCTCGCGGTGGAGCCGACCGAGACGCTGACGCGTGTCGAGGCGCGCCGGCTCGACCGCGTCGAGCAGGTGGCCCTCGTGGCCGCCCGCGAGGCCTGGACGCATGCCGGCTCCCCCGAGGTCGACGGCGAGCGGCTGGCGGTCGTCGTCGGCACCGGCATCGGCGGGGCGCAGACCCTGCTCAACCAGGACGACCTGCTCGAGCAGTCCGGCATCCGCAAGGTCTCCCCGCTGACCATCCCCATGCTCATGCCCAACGGCCCGGCCGCCACGGTCGGCCTCGAGCTGGGTGCCCGCGCCGGCGTGCACGCCCCGGTGTCGGCCTGCGCGTCCGGGTCCGAGGCGCTGGCCTGGGGCTGGCGGATGATCCGCTCCGGCGAGGCCGACGTCGTGGTCTGCGGGGGCGCCGAGGCCTGCATCGCGGCGATCCCGTTCGCCGGCTTCTCCCAGATGCGCGCCATGAGCACCCGCAACGACGAGCCGACCACCGCCTCGCGGCCGTTCGACAGCTCGCGGGACGGCTTCGTCCTCGGCGAGGGCGCCGGCATCGTGGTCCTCGAGCGCGAGGAGTTCGCCCGCGCCCGCGGCGCGACCATCCACGCCCGGCTGCTGGGCTCCGGCACCAGCGCGGACGCGTTCCACATCACCGCCTCCCCGCCCGACGGCGAGGGGCAGGCCCGGGCCATGACCAAGGCCCTGGTCAGCGGGGGGATCTCCCCGTCGGACGTGGGCCACGTCAACGCCCACGCCACCTCCACCCCCGTCGGGGACGCGGCGGAGTCCAACTCCATCCGCGCCGCGATCGGGGAGCACGTGGCGGTGACGGCCCCCAAGGGCGCGCTGGGCCACCTGCTCGGCGCGGCCGGCGCGGTCGAGTCCATCGCGTGCGTGCTCTCGCTGCGCGACGGCGTCATCCCGCCCACGGCGAACCTGGTCGACCAGGACCCGGCCATCACCCTGGACGTCGTCACCGGCGCCCCGCGGCAGGTCGACCTGCAGGTCGCGGTCAACGACTCGTTCGGGTTCGGGGGCCACAACGTGGCGCTCGCCTTCGGACGGGCCTGAGGGAGCCGCCGGCGTGACCGTCCTGGAGACCCGCCCGCTCGCGGGCCCCGCTGCCGCCCCCGACCCGCGGGACCCGCAGCGGCGTCTCGAGCAGCTGCTCGACCCCGGCTCCTGCGCGCCGCTGGGCCCGCGGGACCGCTCCGGGGTGCTCGCCGCCCGGGGCCGGGTCGACGGGGCCCCGGTGCTCGCGTTCTGCACCGACGCGACGGTCATGGGCGGCGCGATGGGCGCGGCCGGCTGCGCCCGCGTGGTCGAGGCGATCGACACCGCCGTCCGCGAGGGGTGCCCGGTCGTCGGGCTCTGGCACTCCGGCGGGGCCCGGCTGGCCGAGGGCGTCGAGGCGCTCGACGCCGTCGGGCAGGTGTTCGCGGCGACGGTGCGGGCGTCGGGGCGGGTGCCGCAGGTGTCCGTCGTGCTCGGCCCGGCCGCCGGCGGCGCCGCGTACGGGCCCGCGCTGACCGACGTGGTGATCATGGCCCCGGCGGGACGGGTGTTCGTGACCGGGCCCGACGTGGTCCGCTCCGTCACCGGGGAGCAGGTCGACCAGGCCGCCCTCGGGGGTCCCGAGGCGCACGGCACCAGGTCCGGGGTGGTCCACGTGGTCGCCGACGACGAGGCCGACGCCCTGGCCCGGGCCCGCCGGTTCGTCGCGCTGCTCGCGCTGCCCGGTGGGTTCGACCCGGTGCCCGCCCCCGGCCCGGGCACCGACCTGCGCGCCCTGCTGCCGGAGAACCCGCGGCGTGCGTACGACGTGCACCCGCTGGTCCGCGCGCTGCTCGACTCCCACGAGCGCACCGACCCCCTGGGGCGCACGAGCACGGTGTCGACCTTCGAGGAGCTGCACGCCCGCTGGGCGCCGAGCAACACCACCGGGCTCGGCCGGCTCGCCGGCCGCACCGTCGGGGTCGTCGCCAGCAACCCGATCCGGATGGGCGGCTGCCTGACCTCGGAGAGCGCGGAGAAGGCGGCCCGCTTCGTGCGGTTCTGCGACGCGTTCGGCGTCCCGCTGGTGGTGCTCGTCGACGTGCCGGGCTACCTGCCCGGGGTCGACCAGGAGTGGGGCGGGGTGGTGCGCCGCGGCGCCAAGCTGCTGCACGCGTTCGCCGAGGCGGTGGTCCCCCGGGTGACGCTGGTGACGCGCAAGTCCTACGGCGGGGCCTACATCGCCATGAACGCCACGTCCCTCGGGGCCACGGCCGTCTTCGCCTGGCCCGGGGCCGAGGTGGCCGTCATGGGGGCGCGCGCCGCGGTGGGCGTGCTGCACCGCGCGGCGCTGGCGGCTGCGCCCGAGCACGAGCGGGAGGCGCTGCACGACCGGCTGGCCCAGGAGCACGCGGCCGTGGCCGGCGGGGTCGAGCGGGCGGTGGCGCTCGGGGTGGTCGACGCGGTCGTCGAGCCGACCGACACCCGCCGCCGGGTCGTCGAGGCCCTGGCCGCCGCCCCGTCCGCCCGCGGCGCGCACGGCAACATCCCGCTGTAGACCCCCTCCGCGTGTAGCGGGCTTCCTGCGCCGGACCGGCCGACCGGTGGTGCAGGAAGCCCGCTACACGCGTCCGAGGAGTAGTGGTCGAGGGGGGCTCAGCCGACGCTGCGGCGCAGCCAGGTGACCTCGGCGCCGTCGCCGTTGGCGCGGAAGGGCTCGAGCGCCTCGTCCCAGGCCGCACCGAGCGCGCTGTCGAGCTCGGTGGCCAGCCGGTCGGAGTCGCGTCCCGCCGCCTCGACCATCGCGCGCAGCCGCAGCTCGCCGAGGACGACGTCACCGTTGGCCGACGTCGTCGCCCGCCACAGCCCCAGGCCGGGGGCGTGGGAGAACCGCTCCCCGTCGACGCCCTCGCTGGCGTCCTCGGTGACCTCGAAGCGCAGCATCGGCCACGCCCGCAGCGCCGTGGCCAGGCGCGCGCCGCTGCCCACCGGGCCCACCCACGAGCACGCAGCCCGCAGCTGCCCGGGTGCGGCGTCCTGCGCCGACCAGGCCAGCTTCGCCCGGGCGTCGAGGGTCGCGGACAGCGCCCACTCGACGTGCGGGCAGACCGCAGCCGGGGACGAGTGGACGTAGACGACGCCCGTGGTCCCGGCTGCGCTCAGCGTTGACCCACCCATCTCTCACCTCCGGTCTCGACGAGGAACGTCTTCCCCAACGACCTCGTTCGACCGGGTGGTGCGGCAGGCAACACCGACAGTGTGCCCCGTGGGACCTCAGTTGCGCCAGTGGTGACGGTGACGTGTCGGTGACCGCGTCGTGTGCGGCGTCCTCAGCCGGGGCCGGCCATCCCCCGTCGGATCTCCTCGAGCCGGGCCCGGCCCGCCCGCGCCCGCTCGTCGACCTCGGCGGCGGCCGCGCGTCCGGCGACCGACCCGGCGTCCAGCTCGGCCGCGCCTGCGGCAGCCCAGCTGCGACCCGTCACGGGATCGGTGGGCACAGCGTCGGTGGGCACGGGGTCCTCGACGAGCTCGCCCAGCGCGACGTCGGGGTGCGGCGCCGAGGGCACCGCCGGCCCCGGTGGGGTGTCGAGCGGCGAGCCCGGGCCGGGCGGCGGCGGGGTGGTCGGCGCGCCCCACAGCCCCGCGGCGGCCTGCAGCGCCGCCCCTCGGAGCCCCGCCAGGGCAGGGCGCCCCGCGCACGCCGCGGCGGCGGCCTGGGCGAGCGCCCCGTCGGCCAGCGCACCCAGGGCGCCCACGGCCTGCTCGGTGCTGTCCACGTCCCACCTCGACCCGCTCGGCCCCGCGGGCCCCACGGAGCCCGCCCGTCGTCCCCACGCTCCCACACCGCTCCCCCGGGTGGCGCCGGCCGGGCGACGGGACGACGCGCGGCGGGGCCCGGCCCTGCCTAGGGTCGGCACCGACCGTCCCGCACCCCCGAGCACCGGAGGACACCGCCATGTCGAGCCCCTGGACCCAGCCGAGCGCCGACCTGACCATCGCGACCTCGGTGTGGCAGGCCGCGCGCGCCCACGGTGAGTCGACGCAGACCCAGCTCGCCGCCCTGTTCGACGGCCTCGTCGCGCTCGAGACGGAGCTGCGGGGCACGGGCACCACCTCGGGCGATGCCGGGGCCGACGGCGACCTCACCGACCCGTCGGACCCGCTCGCGACCAGCTAGCCCGGCGGGGTCAGTCGGCGGGGTCGGCCCGGACCCGCTGCAGCAGCCGTCGGCCCGCCTCCAGGACGGTGTCGCGGTCGTAGACCACCCGGTAGTCGAAGCGTCGCTCGGCGTCGGGGCCGTCGTCCCCCACGTCGCGGGCCAGCAGCGCGGCCGTGACGTGGGGCCCGACGACGACGACGTCCCACTCCGCCGCGAGCGGGTCGTCGTGGTCCAGCGGCACGCCCCGCAGGCCGGGGCCGGGCTCGGGTGCGACACCCGTGCCGAACACCGCGACCAGGGCCGCCGAGGACGCGAGGTCGGTGTACCGCTCCAGGGTGGCCGGGGTCAGGTGGCGATCGCGCTGGAAGGTCGACAGGACCACGGCGCTGTCGCCCACCGTGCGCGCCTGGCGCTCGAGGACGCGGCTGACCGCGGTGAGCAGCGCCTTCGTGGAGCGGCGCACCTCCCGGGTGCCCGCGACGAGGTCGAACGGGGTGCCGGGGCGGCCGTGGGCCCGGGTCACCTCCGGCGGGCGCGGCACCCCCGCCACCCGGTGGCGCCGGCCGCCCCCCGCGGCGCGCGGGGCCGGGAACCGGGGCAGCGGCTCCGCCTTGCCGAACAGCCAGCCCTGCCCGAGCCGGGCCCCCATCATGGTGGCCAGCTGCGCCTGCTCCTCGGTCTCGATCCCCTCCGCCAGCACCACCGCCCCGGTCCGCTCGGCCTCCGCGTTGACCGCGGTGATGATGTCGGCGACGTCGGTGTCGGTGCGGGTCTGCACCAGCCGCAGGTCGAGCTTGATCACCTCCGGGCGCAGGAACGGCAGCAGGGCCAGGCTCGACGGCTCCGCCCCGACGTCGTCCACGGCGATGCCGAACCCGCAGGCGCGGATCCCGTCGGCGGCACGCAGCAGCGTGGCGGGGTCGGCCGCCAGGCCGCGCTCGGTCAGCTCGACGACGACCGACAGCTGCTGGGCCGCGGCCACCACCGAGGCGGGGCCGGACGTGCCCAAGGCGGCGGGCTCGACGTTGACGAAGAGCTGCAGCCCCTCGGGCAGGTGCGCGTCGAGCGCCCCGCGGACCGCGGCGGCGCGGCAGGCCCAGTCGGCCTCGGCCACCGCCCCGAGGGCGCGGGCCGCGGTGAAGAACGCCGACGGGCTGTGCAGCGGGCTGTCGAGCGGGCCGCGGGCCAGCGCCTCGTACCCGACGACCGTGCGGCTGTCGAGGTCCACCACCGGCTGGTAGGCCATCTCGACCTGGCGCGACCACCAGTCGAGCGGGGCACCGAGCTCGGTCACCGGTCACCCCCGATGGTCGTCCGGACGTCTCGCCCCCATCAAACCACCGGGGTGCGGTGCGGGCCCAGCACGCGTGGCGACCCACCGGGGCGCGGTGGGGCAGGTCGGGCTCGAACCGACGACCTGACGGGTTATGAGTCCGCTGCTCTGACCAGCTGAGCTACTGCCCCGGGAGCCGGGCCCAGCCACGCGGTGCCCGGGGTGCTCCCCCGACTGGACTCGAACCAGTAACCCTGCGATTAACAGTCGCATGCTCTGCCAATTGAGCTACGGGGGACCGTGCCGTCCCGGCCGGGTGGGGCTCGGTGGCGGGACGAGGCAGCGGGAACTGTAGCGCACCCCCGCCGCCGCTCTCCAACCCGCCGCGATGGGGGACACTGGGGTGGCACGGCACGCGCAGGAGAGAGGGTGGACGAGGATGATCGGGTACGTCCTGGGGGCGGCGACGGGCTACGTGCTCGGCACGAAGGCCGGCCGTGGCCGCTACGAGCAGCTCGCCCGCACCTACCGCAAGGTCGCGGCGAGCCCGGTGACCAAGCGCGCCACCCTGGCGGCGCGGGAGCGGCTGGCGGAGACGCTGTCGACCACGCCGCGGCTGCAGGCCGTCGACCGCGAGGAGACGATCTACGTCCCCCGCGACCACCGGTCCGCGACCCACCGCGAGCGCGACCCCCGCTAGCCCTCCGGCGCGGCCGCGGCACCGGTCCGGTGGCCGACGGCGAACACGCGTCGGAACGGCATGACCGTCACGCCGCGACCGTCCCGCGGGTGGGCCGCCCGCAGCCGCGGGGCCAGCTCGGCGGTGAAGCCCGCCCAGCCCGCGTCGTCGAGGGCGGCGCGGACCGGGCGCAGCGTGGTCGAGGTGAGCCACGCCAGCACCGGGTCCGGCCCGGCCAGCCGGTGCTCGTACGTCGTCACCCACACGTCGGGCTCGCACCCCGCGTCGGCGAGCGCGGCCGCGTAGGCCGCGGGCTGCGCCGTGGTGCCCGACCCGCCCAGCACCCCGGACAGCCGCCCCCGCCACCGGGGCTCCTCGGTGAGCTCGGCGACGAGGGCGTGCGACGGCGCGACGGCGTTGCCGGGCAGCTGGACCGCGACCCAGCCGCCGTCGGGCAGGGCGGCGGCCCAGCGCCGCAGCACGCCGAGGTGGTCGGGCACCCAGTGCAGGACGGCGTTGCACACGACGACGTCGACGTCACCCGACGGTGCCCAGGTGGCGGCGTCGTCGAGGGTGACGGCGACCCCGCGGTCGCGGGCCTGCGCGACCATCTCCGGCGAGGCGTCGAAGCCGGTGACCCGGGCGCCGGGCCACCGGCGGGCCAGCTCGGCGGTGAGGTGGCCCGGGCCGCAGCCGGCGTCGACCACGGCGCGGGGCGCGGCCGCGCCGACCCTCCCCAGCAGGTCGTGGAACGGCCGGGCCCGGTGCTCGGCGAAACCCAGGTAGCGCTGCGGGTCCCAGCCCGAGCCGCCGTCGACGCTCACGCCCGGCGCGGCAGCCGGCCGGCGACCGTCTCGGCGACGTCGTGGACCACGGCCGGGTCGGTGCCTGGGTCCACCCTCACCTGCAGGACCACCCCGTCGTGGCCCGGGACCCGCCGCTGCACGAACCAGGCGCCGCCGCCGGGCAGCTGCTGGTGGTGGGTGCTGCGGATGGTGGCCGTCACCCGGGCCTGCACCACCGCGGGCAGCCGGCCCGGCTCCGTCGGGGTGTAGACCCGCCGCAGGGTGTCGGCGAGCAGCACGGCCGCACCGGCGGTGCCGGTCTCCTCGGCCACCCGCAGGTCGAGCTCGGTGCCGGACCAGGTCGCCGCCGACACCAGGTGCCAGGCCACCCGCTCGACGGCGGGGTCGGCCGTGGGGTCGGGGCCCGGGACCCACAGCCCGAGCCGGGTCGCCACCAGGTGCCCGGCGCGCAGCGGGGCCACGGCGAGGACGTCCTCGTCGGGGTCGAGCCGACCCGGCCACCCCGGGGGCGGGCTGGCGGGGCGGCGGAACCGGTCGAGCAGCACCGTCAGCTCACCCGGCGGCCTGGTCGCCCACGGCCTGCTCGAGCAGCCCGCGGCGGTACTCCTCGAGGGCCACGAGGTCGCCGAACACGGCGTGGTAGTCGTCGGGGTCGTCGCTGGGCGACATGCGGCTCAGCCGGGACTTGAGCTCGGCGACCTGGCGCCCCACCCACACCTCCTGCAGCCGGGACAGCACGCTGGCGACGTAGCGGTGCTCGTCCACCGTCGTCGCGGTGAGCGGCTCGACGGAGAGCTCGCTGAGCAGCGAACGCAGGGTGGGGGCCTCGACGTGCTCGCCGACGGCCGCCATCCAGGCGCCGCCGCCGAGACCCGCGGCGGTGCCGCCCGCGGCGGCGACCGCGGCGTGCAGCGCGCGGTAGGCCTCGTTCTCGAACGTCTCCGGCGGCAGCGAGTCGTAGACCGCGCCAGCCAGCTCGGGGTGCTGCAGCGCGGCCTTGAGCGCCTCGCGCTGCGGCCAGAGCCGGGGGTCGTCCCGCGCGGGCCGGACGGGTCCCGCGGGTGCGGCGGGGCGGCCGGCCACCACCGCGCGCTGGCGGCGGCCGTCGGCGCCGAGCTGCTCCCCCGCGGTCTCGCGGACCCGGCGCAGCACGGCGGCCGTCTCGTCCCAGCCGACCCAGCCGGCGAGCTGGCGGGCGTACTCGTCGCGCAGCGCCACGTCCTTGATGCGCGCCACCACCGGCACGGTGCGCCGCAGCGCGGCCACCCGGCCCTCGGCGGTGTCGAGGTCGTGCTCGGCGAGCAGCGCGCGCACCGCGAAGGCGAACATGGGGCTGCGCCGGGCGACGAGGTCCCGCACGGCCACGTCCCCCTGCGACTGCCGCAGCTCGCAGGGGTCCATGCCGTCGGGGGCGATGGAGACGAAGGTCTGCGCGGCGAAGTTCTGGTCCCCGTCGAAGGCCTTGAGCGCGGCGGCCTGCCCGGCCTTGTCGCCGTCGAAGGTGTAGACGACCTCGCCGCGGAAGTAGGAGTCGTCCATGAGCAGCCGGCGCAGCACCTGCATGTGCTCCTCGCCGAAGGCGGTGCCGCAGGTGGCCACCGCCGTCGGCACCCCGGCCAGGTGCATGGCCATCACGTCGGTGTAGCCCTCGACGATGACGGCCTGGTGGCGCTTGGCGATCTCCCGCTTGGCCAGGTCGAGGCCGAAGAGCACCTGCGACTTCTTGTACAGCGGGGTCTCGGAGGTGTTGACGTACTTCGCCTCGATGCCGTCGTCGTCGAACAGCCGGCGGGCGCCGAACCCGACGACGTCACCGCCGAGGTTGCGCAGCGGCCACAGCAGCCGGCGGTGGAAGCGGTCGATGGGCCCGCGGCGGCCCTCCTTCGCCAGGCCGGCGGTGATGAGCTCCGCGACCTCGAAGCCCTTGCCCACGAGGTGCTTGGTCAGCGTGTCCCACCCGGCGGGGGCGTAGCCGCAGCCGAAGCGGGCCGCCGCGGCCTCGTCGAAGTCCCGCTCCCGCAGGTACTGCCGGGCCTTCACCGCGTCGGGCTCGCGCAGCCGGGCGGCGTAGAACTCGGCCGCGGCGGTGTTGGCGGCGACCAGCCGGGCCCGGGTGCCGCGGTCGCGCTGCACCGTGGTGCCGCCGCCGGTGTAGGAGATGCGGACCCCGACCCGGTCGGCGAGGCGCTCCACGGTCTCGACGAAGCTGAGGTGCTCCATGGCCCGGACGAAGGAGAAGACGTCCCCGCCCTCCCCGCAGCCGAAGCAGTGGTAGGTGCCGTGCCCGGGCCGGACGGTGAACGACGGGCGCTTCTCGTCGTGGAACGGGCACAGCCCCTTCAGCGAGCCCCCGGCCTGCTTGAGCGAGACGTACTCGCCCACGACCTCCTCGATCCGGGCGCGGTCGCGGACCTCCGCGATGTCGCGCTCCGGGATCAGGCCTGCCACGGGCCCGAGTGTAGGCCCGGGCACCGACACCCCCGGGCCGTGCGACGGCTCACCGCAGCAGCGTCCGCTCCCACCGCTCCAGCCGGCCCTCGGTGACCTCGGCGATCTGGTCGACCACGGCGCGCAGCCGGCCCCGCTCGTCGGGGGCGGCGGCCAGCTCGGCGGCGTGCACCGGGTCGAGGTGGCGCTCCGGGTCGGCCAGCAGGGCGGCCGCCACCGCCGCCACCCGGGCCCGCTGGGTGGCCTGCTCGCGCTGGCGCCGCGGGTCCCCCATGACGTAGCGCAGCGCCACCGACTTGAGCAGCGCCACCTCGGCGGCGGCGTCCGCGGGCACCACGAGCCGGGCGTGGTGCCGCGTGCGGGGACCCTCCGGGGTGGCGGCGAGGGTGGCGGTGACCGTGGCGGCGACGAAGCGGCCCACGAGCTCGCTGGTCAGCCCCTTGAGCCGGGCCTGCGCGGCGAGGGAGCCGTCGTGCGCGGCCCGGCCCCGCAGCCCGCGCAGCACCGGCAGCTCGGCCAGCCGGCCGGCGGCCGCGACGAGGCGGTCCAGCGGGTCGGGCGTGCCCGGGCGCAGGTAGGCCACGGCGAGGCGGGCCAGCTCGTCGCGCTCGGCGGGCGAGCCGAGGGCGCGCAGGTCCACCCGCCCCGAGGTGACGCCGTCCTCCACGTCGTGCACCGAGTAGGCGACGTCGTCGGCCCAGTCCATGACCTGTGCCTCGAGGCACTGCCGACCCTCGGGCGCACCCTCGCGGACCCACGCCAGCACGGCCGCGTCCTCCGGGTAGGCGCCGTACTTGCCGCCCTCGCCGCGCCCGGGCCAGGGGTACTTGGTGGCCGCGTCGAGGGTGGCGCGGGTCAGGTTGAGCCCCACCGAGACCCCGTCGGCGTCGACGACCTTCGGCTCCAGGCGGGTGAGGATCCGGAGGTTCTGCGCGTTGCCCTCGAACCCGCCGCAGGCCCGCGCCACCTCGTCGAGGGCGGCCTCCCCGTTGTGGCCGTAGGGCGGGTGGCCGATGTCGTGGGCCAGGCCGGCCGCGTCGACGAGGTCGGGGTCGGCACCGAGCTCCTCGGCGATGCCGCGGCCGATCTGGGCGACCTCGAGGGAGTGGGTCAGCCGGGTGCGGGGCACGTCGCCCTCCCGGGGCCCCACCACCTGGGTCTTGTCGGCCAGCCGGCGCAGCGCGGCCGAGTGCAGCACCCGCGCGCGGTCGCGGGCCAGGGGGCCGCGGTGCCCGGTGGCGCTGGCCTTGGTGGGCTCCTCGCGGCGCCGCGCCAGGTCCGGCGGCCCGTATCCGAGGGTGCCGTGGCCGGCGCTGGGGTGGGGCACGGGGTCAGCGGCCCGTCGCGGGGGCGTCGGACCGTGCGTCGAAGACGCCGGCCGCGGCGTGGGTGAGCTCGTAGTACAGCAGCGCACCGGTCTCCCGGACGATGCCGTGCAGCTGGGAGGCCCGGGTGAGCACGGCGGGCCCGGAGCGGGTGGGCGAGGCTCCCGCCTGCAGCCCGGCGTCGCGGGCCATGGTCCGCGAGCGCAGCGAGTGCCACGGGTCGCTGACCATGACCGCCGAGCCCAGGCCCTGCTCGGCCATGACCCGGGCGACCGCCCGCACGCTGCCCAGGGTGTCCGAGCCCTCCTCCACCGCGGTGACGTCGTCGGCGGGCACGCCCTGCTCCACGAGGTAGGCCTTGCCCGCCGCGGCCTCGGTGAACTGGTCGCCCGCGAGCTTGCCGCCCACCGTGATGACCCGGGGGGCGACGCCGTCGCGGTAGAGGGCGGCGGCGTGGTCCAGCCGCGACTCGAACACCGAGGAGGGGGTGCCGTCGTACTGCGCGGCGCCGAGCACGACGAGCGCGTCGGCGGGGCCGGGGTCGTCGGTGCGGGCGGTCCACCACACGTCCGCCGCGGTGGTGCCGACGACGAGCACGACGGCGAGGACGGTGCCGAGCAGCAGGCGGCGCAGCCAGGTCACGCGCGGATCCTGCCCGAGGCCTCCGCGAGCGGCGCGGGGCGGCGGCCGGCGCGCTCGGCGATCACCTGGGCGACGACGGAGACGGCCGTCTCGGCCGGGGTGCGGGCGCCGAGGTCGAGCCCGACGGGTCCGTGGACCGCGGCCAGCTCGGCCTCGTCGGCGCCGAGCGCGAGCAGCCGCTCCCGGCGGGCGGCCTGGGTGTGCCGGGACCCCAGTGCCCCGGCGAAGGCGGGGCCGCGGGCGCAGGCCAGCAGGGCGGCGTCGAACCCGGTGCCGTGGTCGAGCAGCACGAGGGCGTCGGCCGGTCCGAGCGCGGCGACGGCGCGCTCGGTCTCCGCGACCCCGGTGGTGGTCTCCGCGGTCCACCCCAGCACGGCGGCCTGGGCGTGCAGGGCGTCACCGAGCGCGCCCGCGCCGACGACGAGCAGGTGCGGCACGGGCACCACCACGTCGAGCAGCACGTCACCGAGCAGGGCGGTGCTCGACGCGGGGGCCCGCAGCCCCGCCGCGGCCGCGGCGTCGACCTCGGCGTCGGTGAGGTCGCCCGCCCGCCCCGCGGCCGTGAGCACCAGCGAGCGGGCCCCGTCGGAGGCCACCGCGGCCGCGCGGGCCCCGGCCAGCGCGTCGGCCAGCAGCCCCGCCTGCTCGGCGCTGACCTCGTGGGCGAGCAGGTCGACCGACCCGGCGCAGGCCAGACCGGCCGCGACGGCGTCGCGCTCCCCCAGGGGCACGTGCGCGCGGGCCGAGGGCTCGCCGCCCAGGACCCGGGCGGCGAGCACGGCGACGTCCGCGTCCACGGCCCCGCCCAGCAGGGCGCCCGCCGCCGCGTCGGGGGTGACGGCCCGCAGCTCCCCGGTGACGACGGACCCCAGGCCCTCGCGCCGGGCCACCCGCACGAGCGCGACGGGGGCCCCGGAGCGCAGCAGGTCGACCAGCGGGGTGGGGTCGGGGCTCATGGCGCCCATGCTGCCCGATGCGGCCGACCCGGGTGGCGGGCCCGGGTCAGAGCCAGCCGTTCTGCTCCGCGACCCGGACCGCGTCCGCCCGGGTGCGGGCCCCGGTCTTGCCGATGGCGGAGGACAGGTGGTTGCGCACCGTCCCCTGGCTCAGGTGCAGCTGCGCCGCCACGTCGGTGACCGGGGCGCCGTCCGCGGCGACGAGGAGCACCTCGTGCTCGCGGGCCGTCAGCGGGCTGGTGCCGCTGGCCAGCGACTCCGCGGCCAGCGCGGGGTCGACGACGCGCAGCCCGGCGTGCACCCGGCGGACCGCGTCGACGAGCTGCTCGGGCGGGGCGTCCTTGACGACGAACCCGGCCGCCCCCGCGCCCATCGCCCGGGCCAGGTAGCCGGGCCGGCCGAAGGTGGTGCACACCAGCACCCGGCACCCGGGCACCCGGTCGCGGAGCTGTGCGGCGGCGGCCAGCCCGTCGAGCACCGGCATCTGCACGTCGAGCAGGGCGACGTCGGGCCGCGTGCGCTCGGCCGCCGCGACCGCGGCCGCCCCGTCCCCGACCTCGGCGACGACCTCGAGGTCGCGCTCCAGGCCGAGCATGGCGGCGAGCGCCCCGCGCACCAGGGCCTGGTCGTCGGCCAGCAGCACCCGGATCACGCGGGCACCGGTGCCGCGGCCGTCGTCGACCCGGCGGGGTCCCGGTCGGCCTCGGCCCGCAGCACGAACCCGCCGTCCGGGGCCGCGCCCGCGTGCAGCCGCGCGCCGAGCGGGGCGAGGCGTTCCCGCAGCCCGGTCAGCCCGGTGCCGGTGCACCCCGCCGCGGCCGGCCCGCTGCCGTCGTCGCGGACCTCCACCCACCGCTCGCCGAGGCGCACCTCGCAGCGCCGCGCCCCGGAGTGGCGGACCACGTTGGTGACGCCCTCGCGGAGCACGTGGGCGAACGCCTCCCGGAGGGGCTCGGCGACGGCGTCGGTCGCCTGCGGCAGCACCGCCTCGATCCCGGCCGCGGTGAGCGCCGCCCGCGAGCCCGCGATCTCGGCGGGCAGCGAGGCGGTGCGCTGCGCGCTCACCGTGGCGCGCAGGTCGGCCAGCGTCTGGCGGGTGAGGACCTCGACGTCCGTGATCTCCGCCGCGGCGCGCCCGGTCTCCCCCGCCTCGGTGAGCCGGCGGGCCAGGGCCGCCTTGACGGTGATGGTGGTGAGGCTGTGGCCCAGCACGTCGTGCAGGTCGCGGGCCAGCCGGTTGCGCTCCTCGGCCACCGCGAGACGGGCCACCTCCTCGTTGGCCTGCCGCAGCGCGAAGACCGCGCTCCGCAGGCCCATGAGCACGACGAGCATGAGCCCGATCCCGCCGTAGACGCTCACCTCGGCCCAGTGCGGCCCGTCGCCGAGCAGGCCGGTGTAGAGCAGCATCCCGGCCGAGGTGACCCACACGACGGGGATCGACCGTGACGGCGGCAGCGTGGTGGCCGCGCTGACCAGGGCGTACATCAGCAGACCGATGCTCGACGGGCCCAGCAGCGCCACCGTGGTCACGCCCAGGGCGGCGAGCACCCACCAGGTGCGCCCGTCCCGGTACCCGACGACCTCGCCGGGCAGCGCCGCCAGGTAGACCGCGCCGTAGGCGGTCATGACGGCGAGCACCAGGACCGTGAGCGCGACCGGGTCACCCGAGCGGACCTGGTCGACCGCCGCGACGACGAGGAAGGAGAGGAACCCGGCCGAGACCACCCGCCACATCCACGGGTTGCGGACCCAGAACGGGCGCGCGAACGGCTCGTGGCGGGGCGGGTCGGGCGGGGCCACGGGCCCGACGCTAGCCCCGCCCGCGCCCCGCACGACAGCCCTCACACCCGGCGGGTGTCGCGGCGGAACAGCACGGCCGCGCCGGCGGTGAACACGGCGGCCCAGGCGAGCACGTTGACCACCGAGGTCACCGTGAGGCCGTCCCCGGTGAGCGCGGCGTGCGCCAGCTGCGAGAGCCCGTAGGTCGGCGAGAGCTGGGAGACCGTGGCGAACCACCCGCTGGTGACGGGCCCGGTGAACAGCCCGCCCGCGAGGGCGAGCAGGGCGAGCCCCGGGCCGAGGATCTGCATGACGTTCTCCGAGGGCAGCAGGTAGCCCATGAACAGCCCGAACGCGGCGAACACGACGGAGCCGAGCCAGGCGACGAGCGCGGTGGTGACCCACACCCAGCCCGCCATGGACGCTCCGGCTGCCGTCCCGACCGCGTAGACCACCACCACCGACGCCAGCCCGATGAGCATGGCGACGATCAGCTTGACGGCGATGTAGGCGGCCGGGCGCAGCGGGGTGAGCCGGAGCTGGCGGCTCCAGCCCTGGGCCCGCTCGACCGAGACCATCGCCCCGCCGCTGGTGGTGGAGAGCATGGCGCCGTAGACGGCGAGGCTGATCATGATGTAGGCGGTGACGTTGCCCCGCCCCACGCTGGTCGCGGCGTAGCCGTCGGTGGTGCCGAAGAGCAGGAAGAACACCGGGGGCATGACCAGGGCGAAGGCGAGGGTCCGGCGGTTGCGCAGCATCCGGCGGACCTCCAGGCCGAGGAAGGTGAGGTTGAACCCGCCCAGCGGCGGGACGGTGCGCGGCACCGCGGTGGTGGTGGTCATCGGAGGAGCTCCCTCTCGGTGGGGTCGGTCGGCTGGGTGCCGGGGCCGGCGGCCCCGGTGAGGGCGAGGAACGCGTCCTCGAGGTTGCGGGAGGTGATCTCCAGGTCGGTGGCCCCGGTGGCCGTGAGGAGGTGGCGCGCCACGCGGTCGGAGTCCGCGGTGTGCAGCAGCACCCGCTCGCCGCGCAGCTCGACGGAGTCGACGCCCGGCAGCGCCCGCAGCCCGTCCGCCGTCGCCGCGCTCGCGCCGGGCAGGGTGGCCGCGACGACGCGCCCGGCCGCGAGGTTGCGGACCTCCGCGGCGCTGCCGTCGGCGACGACGCGACCGTGGGCGACGAGGACGATCCGGTCGGCGTAGGCGTCGGCCTCCTCCAGGTAGTGGGTGGCGAACAGGACGGTGCGCCCCCCGGCGGCGTCGGCGCGGATGGCCTCCCAGAAGTCGCGGCGGCCCCCGACGTCCATCCCCGTGGTGGGCTCGTCGAGCACCAGTAGGTCGGGGTCGCTGAGCAGGGCCATCGCGAACCGCAGCCGCTGCTGCTCGCCGCCGGAGCACTTCACGACCCGCCGGTCGGACTTGTCGGTGAGCCCCGAGCGCTCGAGCACCTCCACCACCGGACGGGTGTGGCTGAACAGGCTCCCGGTGAGCCGCAGCGTCTCCGCGACGGTGAGGTCGCGGAGCAGCCCCCCGCTCTGCATCACCGCGGAGATGCGCCCCTGCGCCACCGCGAGCTGCGGGGGGCTGCCGAAGGCGGACACCGTCCCGCTGTCCGGCTGCGCCAGACCCAGCACCATGTCGATCGTCGTGGTCTTGCCCGCCCCGTTGGGGCCGAGGAAGGCCACCACCTCGCCCGGTGCGACGGTCAGCGAGATCCCGTCCACCGCCTGCACGGCCCCGTAGGCCTTGCGCACGTCCCCCAGCGCCACCGCGGGCGCGTCCGTCGTCGTCATGCGCCCAGCCTGCGGCGGCGCCGCGCGCCGGCCCTCGTCGTGGTGTCACCACCTCGACGTGACATCCGTCAGGGTCCGGGGCGGTCGCCGTTACGGTGGGGCCGTGCCCCGCGACCACGTACGGCGTCCGGCACGGCTGCTCGTGCTCCTGCTCGTCGGCCTGCTGGGGCTGGCGGGCCCGGTGGCGCAGGCGTCCCCCGCACCGCGTCCCGCGACCGCGCCGGCCCGGCTGGCCACCCAGCTGCAGGACACCGCCGGCGTGCTCGACGACGGCGCCCGGTCGACGGTGCAGCAGGCCCTCGACCAGCTCTACGCCTCCGACCGGCTGCGGCTGTGGGTGGTCTACGTCGACAGCTTCGACGGCCTCGACCGCACCACCTGGGCGGCCCGCACCCGCCAGCTCTCCGACCTCGGCGCCACCGACGTCGTGCTGGGCGTGGCCGTCACCGACCGCAGCTACTACCTCGACACCACCGGGGTCTCCGCGGTGTCCGCGAGCGAGCAGCAGGCGCTGCAGACCGACGAGGTCGAGCCCGCGCTGCGCAGCCAGGACTGGGCGGGCGCGGCCCGGGCCACGGCGACGGGCCTGGCCGCCGCGGTCGGGTCGTCGGGCTCGGGCGGGTCGCTGCTGGGCCCGGTGCTGGTCGGGCTCGTGCTGCTGCTGGGCCTCGGCGGCGCGCTGCTGTGGGCGCGGCGCCGCCGGCGGACGCGGGAGCAGGCGCAGGCCGACGCCGCGCAGCGGGTCGACGGCACCGACCGCGACGCCCTCGGCCGCCTCCCGGTCCCGGCCCTGCGGGCGCGGGCGGAGCGGGCCGTGACGGAGACCGACGACGCGGTGCGCGCCAGCCGCGAGGAGCTGGCCCTGGCCACCGGGGAGCTCGGGGAGACGGCCACCAGCGGCTTCGCCCGCGCGCTGGCCGACGCCGAGCGCGCCCTCGCCCGGGCGATGGCCACCCGGCAGGTCCTCGACGACGACGTGCCCGAGACCGACGAGGCGGCGCGGACGATGCTCGTCGAGCTGGTCGTCGCCGCGACCACCGCCGACCGGGCGCTCGACGAGCAGGTCGAGCAGTTCCGCGGCGCCCGCGACCTGCTGGTCGGCGGCCCGGAGCGGGTCGAGGCGCTGGTGCAGGCGCTGGTGAGCGCGCGGGTGCGGCTCGACGGGTCCACCGCGACCCTGGCCCGGCTGCGCCAGGACTTCCCGGCGTCGGCCCTGGCCCCGGTGGACGGCAACGTCGACCTCGCCGCGGAGCACCTCACCCTGGTCGAGGACCGCATCGAGGCCGCGCGGGCGGCGCTGGCCCGGCCCGTCGGGGAGCAGGGCGCGCTGGTCGACGCGGTCCGCACCGCGGAGACCGCGCTGGACCGGACGACCGCGCTGCTCGACGGGGTCGACCACGCCGCCACCGACATCCCCCACGCCCGGGCCACGCTGCCCGCGGCGGTCGACGACGCCGAGCAGGGGGTGCGCCGGGCGCGGGAGCTGGCGGCGGCGGCCCCCGCCTCGGCCCGGCCCGGACCCGAGCTCGAGCAGGCGTTGCGCGCGGTCGAGGCGGCGCTGCGCACGGCCCGCGAGCGGGGTGACGCCGACCCGCTGGGCAGCCTCGG
>NZ_BAAGQZ010000012.1:0-812 GCF_054783215.1 Rhodococcus aerolatus
GCCTCGCTCGAGGCCGACCGCGCCGCCCTGCCCGCCCAGCCGGTGGCGGCCGAGGAGGTCGCGGCCGCGCTGCAGCGTGCGGCCGACGTGGCGCCCGGCCTGCACCGCGCCCTGGCCCAGGCGCGCGAGGTCCGGGCCGCCGCGGACGCGGTGCCGGTGCTGCACGAGCGCCACACGGCGGCCGAACGGGTCCGGGTCGGCGCCGTCGAGGCCCACCAGCGGGCCAAGGAGCACTGGCTCGAGCTGCGGGAGCGCCGCATCGACGGCATCGCCGCGGAGCTGGCCGGGGCGCTCGAGCTCGACGAGGCGTGCGTGGTGTGCGGGTCGACGGTCCATCCCGCCCCGGCCCCGGTGGTCGTGTCCGAAGTGGTGACCAAGGAGGACGAGGCCGTCGCGCACGAGGTGGAGCAGGCGGCGCAGGCCGACGTCGCGCGCGCGGTCGCGGCCCTGGCCGCGGTCGCCGAGGAGCTCGCGGTGGCGCAGGCGCGGGCCGCCGGGCACGACCCGGGCTCCGCCGTGGCCGCGGTGGCCGGTCTGGAGGCGGAGCACGTCGACGCCGAGGTGCTCGACGCGACGGCCGACGACGCCCGCCGCGACGTGGTCGTCCTCGCCGCCCGCGACACCGACGTGGCCGAGCAGGGTCGCCAGCTGCTGGCCGACGTCACCCGCGACGGGGAGCGCCGGGCGGCGCTGCTCGAGGCCGTGTCCGCGGCGGAGGCCCGGCTGGCCGCCGCCCGGGGGGACGACCCCGACGTCGGCACCCGCCGCAGCCGGCTGGCCGGGCTCGCCGAGCGCGGCGGGGCCCTGCTCAC